>DASUIB010000202.1:0-2216 GCA_036273235.1 Sphingomicrobium sp.
CGCTCGACGATTTCGCCGTCGAGCTCGAGGATCAGCCGGAGCACGCCGTGCGCCGCGGGGTGCTGCGGCCCAAAGTTGATCGTGTAATTGTTGAGCTTTTCGTCGCCGGGATCGGGACCGGCGGGATGGATCGCGCCGGGGCGGCCGGCGAGGTCGGGCCCCTCGCCGCCCGCGCCCATCGTGACCTCGATCGTGCGGCTCATAGCGCCCTCCCCCCTTCAGCGGGGGAGGGTCGACTCGCGCGGAGCGCGAGCGGGGAGAGGGGGCGATCCACGCGCACTCCCCCTCTCCAAGCTCCGCTAAGCGGCAAGCCGCTAAGCTCCGCTATCCTCCCCCGCGGAGGGGGGAGGAGCCGAAAGGTGCGGGGATGGCTCACCGCGCCCTGCCCCGCGGCTTCTTGCTCACTTCGCTCTTCGCCTTGGCGGCCCGCGGCTTGCGCGCTTCCTTCTGAGCGGCCTGGTCGCCGGGCTTGCCGCCACCCGTCTCAGCTGGAGTATCGGTCGTCTTCGGCGTCCTGGCGGGCGTAGCGACGTTCCGCGGCGTCGAACCGCCCGGCGCCGGCGCAGGGCTCGGCGCGCCGGGCGCTTCTCCCGTCGCCTTCTCGTCGCCGGGAAGATGATATTCGGGCCCTTCCCACGGCATCAGGAAGTCGAAGGTGCGGAAGTCCTGCGGAAGCGCGACGGGCTCGTAGACGACGCGCTTCTCCGCCTCGGAATAACGCAGCTCGCTATGCCCCGTGAGGGGAAAATCCTTGCGCTGCGGATAGCCCTCGAAGCCATAATCGGTGAGGATCCGCCGAAGGTCGGGATTGCCGTCGAACAGGATGCCGTACATGTCGAAAGCCTCGCGCTCGAACCAGCCGACCACCGGCCACAAGGAGACGATGCTCGGCACCGGCGACTGCTCGTCGGTCAGCACTTTCACCCGGATGCGCCGGTTCTTCGTCAGCGAGAGCAAATGGTAATTGACCTCGAACCGCTCCGGCCGATCGGGATAATCGACGCCGGCGATGTCCATCAGCTGCTGATATTCGAGGCCGGGCGTGTCGCGGAGCGTCCGACACACCTCGACGATGCTCTCGCGCTTCACCGTCAACGTGGTTTCGCCGACATGGTCCTTCACGTCGAGCAGCGCGTCGCCGAGCACGGCCTTTGCAGCGTCGATCACGCCATCGTCCGGCGCCATCTTCGGCACATGGGAAGCGAATTGGGCCGGCATCACCGCTCGATCGTCCCTTCGCGGCGGATTTTCCGCTGCAGCTGGAGGATTCCGTAGAGCAGCGCCTCGGCGGTCGGCGGGCAGCCGGGGACGTAGATGTCGACCGGAACGATCCGGTCGCAGCCGCGCACGACCGAATAGCTGTAATGATAATAGCCGCCGCCGTTGGCGCAGCTGCCCATCGAGATCACGTAGCGCGGCTCGCTCATCTGGTCGTAGACCCGGCGGAGCGCCGGAGCCATCTTGTTGCACAGCGTCCCGGCGACGATCATCACGTCCGACTGGCGGGGCGAAGCGCGCGGAGCAACGCCAAATCTTTCAAGGTCATAGCGCGGCATGTTCACATGGATCATCTCGACCGCGCAGCACGCGAGACCGAAGGTCATCCACCACAGCGAGCCGGTCCGCGCCCAGGTGACCAGATCCTCGGCGGTCGTCACCATGAAGCCCTTCTCGTTCAGCGATTGCCGCAGCTCGAGCAGCTTGGCCTGGTCGACTTCGCCGGGAACGAGGCCAGAGATGCGCGCGAGCTCCTCCTCGGTCGGCATCCGGTCTTCGGGGCCGCGGAGCATCACTCCCATTCGAGCGCCCCTTTCTTCCACGCATAAGCGAGGCCGAGCGCGAGCTCGACGAGGAAGATCATCATCGCCACCCAGCCGGTCCAGCGGGTGAAGCTGAGGCTCACGGCCCAGGGGAACAGGAACGCGGCTTCGAGGTCGAAGACGATGAACAGGATCGCGACCAGATAAAAGCGCACATCGAACTCGGCGCGGGCGTCCTCGAACGCGGGGAAGCCGCATTCATATTCGCTAAGCTTGGCCGGATCGGGCTGGTGCGCTCCGGTGAAGCGCGACACGATCATCGGCAGCACGACGAAGCCTGTGGACAGCGCCAGGGCGACGATCAGGAACAAGAGGATCGGCAGGTAGCCTGCGGCAACGCTTGCCAAGGGAAACTCCAAGGGGCTCGGGACGAAGACTTGGCGGCGCTTTAGGACA
>DASUIB010000203.1:0-2580 GCA_036273235.1 Sphingomicrobium sp.
GTCGCCGGCCATTGGCGCCCGGAGAGCGATGAGCTGCACCGCCTGCCGCTCGGTCTCCACCTCCAGCGTGTCGAGCTTCTTGTCTTCCTGGACGACTAGCGCCGCACCTTCGAGGTCGCGCTGGACGAGGCAGCGCATGGCCTCGTCGATCGAATGTTCGGCAAGGCCACCCATCTGGCTGATGAGCGCGCGCAGCCGTTCGATGTCTTCGTCGAAGGCCTTGAGCGTATGTCCGCTAACCTGCTGCATTGGTCCTGCTCCGATCAGCCGTAGCGGCCGGTAATATAGTCACGGGTGCGCTGCTCGCGCGGGTTGGTGAAGATGTCGCTGGTGTTTCCGAACTCGACCAGCTCGCCCAGGTGGAAGAAAGCGGTCCGCTGCGACACGCGCGCGGCCTGCTGCATGTTGTGTGTAACGATGACGATGGTGAAGCGCTCGCGAAGCTCATCGATCAACTCCTCGACCTTCGCCGTCGAAATCGGGTCAAGTGCCGAAGTCGCTTCATCGAGCAACAAAATCCCCGGTCGGGTCGCGATTGTCCGGGCAATGCACAACCGCTGCTGCTGCCCGCCGGACAGCGACAACGCGCTGTGGCTGAGCTTGTCCTTCACTTCGTCCCAAAGGGCCGCCTGGCGCAGCGCGTCCTCGATCCGGTCGTTGATCTCCGACTTGGACAACTTCTCATAATAAGACAGCGCGAAGGCGACGTTCGCCCGGATGGACGAAGGGAACGGCGTCGGCTTCTGGAACACCATACCGACTCTGCGGCGAAGGTCGGAAAGCGGATAACGTCGATCCAGGATGTTGCGGCCGTCGATGGCGATCGACCCGGCGGCATATTGATCCGGATACATCTCGTAGATGCGATTGATCGTGCGCAGCAGGGTCGACTTGCCGCATCCCGACGGGCCGATGATCGCCGTGACGCTGTTGCGGGGCACCGCCATGCTGACGTCCTTCAGCGCGTGCCCCTTGCCGTAGTAGAAATCGAGGTCGCGGATATCGATCGAGGGCTCGCCAGCGGGCGGCTCGGTTTCAAGCTTCGGCGGATCGATCCGCAATGCCGTTGCAACGTCATTCATCACTGTTTGCCTTTGCGGGCGAGTATCCGGACGAGGATGTTGAGGATGAGCACGAACGCGGTGAGCACGAACGCCCCCGCCCAGGCGAGCGTGTGCCATTCGTCGTACGGGCTCATCGCGTACTGGAAGATGACGACGGGCACGTTCGCGAGCGGAGCATTGAGGCTCGAGCTCCAGAATTGATTGTTGAGCGCAGTGAAGAGCAAGGGCGCTGTTTCACCCGCAATGCGCGCCACGCCGAGCAAAATGCCGGTGAGGATGGCGCTGAGCGCGGCCTTGTAGAGGATCTGGCGTGTCACCCGCCACCGCGGAAGGCCTAGCGCGAACCCGGCCTCGCGCATCTGGTCCGGAACCAGCCGCAGCGATTCCTCGGTGGTTCGGACCACGATCGGAAGCAGGATCATCGCCAGCGCCAGGGCGCCGGCAAACCCCGAAAAATGCCCCTGCGTGCGGACGACGAGCTGATAGACGAACAGGCCGATGACGATCGACGGCGCGCTCAGCAGGATGTCGTTCATGAAGCTGACGACCGCAGCCAGCCGCGTGTAGCGCCCGTGCTCGGCGAGATAGGTGCCCGCGGCCACGCCGATCGGGGCGCCGATGAATAGCCCCAGGAGGATCATCACCGCGCTGCCGTAAAACGCGTTGAGCAAGCCGCCGCTCGTCCCCGGCGGTGGGGTCATCTGGGTAAACAGTGCCGGCGTCAGTGCCGCCGCGCCCTGGCGCAGCGTCGTCCACAAGATCCAGGTCAGCCACACAAGGCCGAACACAGTGGCGGCGGTTGCAAACGCAAACGCGACGACATCGGCAACTCTGCGGCCAGTGCGGACTGCCATCAGCTAGTCCTTCCGAGCTGCCGGTTGACCCGCAGCAGCAGGAGCTTGGCGATGGTCAGCACGATGAAGGTGACGACGAACAGCAGGAAACCAAGCGCGATCAGCGACGAGCGGTAGAGGTCAGTGTCGGCCTCGGTAAATTCATTGGCAATTGCGGCGGCGATCGAATTGCTCGGCATGAGGAGCGAGATCGAAAGGTCATGCGCGTTGCCGAGGACGAAGGTGACAGCCATCGTCTCGCCCAGTGCCCTACCCAGCCCGAGGAAGATCGCGCCGATCATCGCCGAGCGCGTGTAGGGCAGCGTTACCCGGCTGAGGATTTCCCAGCGGGTCGAGCCCAAGGCCACCGCGGATTCGCGAAGCGGAGCCGGGACCGCGCTGAACACTTCACGCGCGACCGCCGCGATGAACGGGATGACCATGATGCCGAGGACGATCCCGGCGGTCAGCATGCCGATGCCGATTGGCGGGCCATCGAACATCGGCCCGATCACCGGCTTGTTCGCGAGATGCTCCGAGAGCCACGGCTCGACATGTGTCGCCATGAAAGGCGCGAACACGAACAGGCCCCACATGCCGTAGATGATGCTCGGGATCGCGGCGAGCAGTTCGATGGCGATGGCGATCGGCGCCCGGCTCCAGCGCGGCGCGATATCGGTCAG
>DASUIB010000204.1:0-5122 GCA_036273235.1 Sphingomicrobium sp.
GCTGGCGGATCATCCGGATCTCGCGCGGATTTCGGTCTATGCGCAGGGCGGCGACTATCACAAGACGGTCAAGAAGGCGCTGAAGGCGCTGGCGCGGTTCATCGTCGACCGCGCCCCGTCCGAGCTCAAGCTGTTCGTCGATACCGCGCCGGTGATGGAAAAGCCGCTCGCGCAGGCGGCCGGGATCGGCTGGCAGGGCAAGCACACCAACCTCGTCAGCCGCGAGCATGGAAGCTGGCTGTTCCTCGGCGTCATCCTGACCAGCCTGGAGCTGACGCCCGACGAACCCGCGGATGATGGACAGCATTGCGGTTCATGCACGCGCTGCCTGGACGCGTGCCCGACACAGGCGTTCCTCGGCCCGCACCGCATCGACGCGCGGCGCTGCATCTCCTACCTGACGATCGAGCATGATGGGGCGATCCCCGAGGAGCTTCGGCAGGCGATGGGCAACCGCATCTACGGCTGCGACGACTGCCTGGCGGTATGCCCATGGAACCACTTCGCCGATGCGGGGGCGGCCAACCGCGCCTTCCTTCCGCGAGCGGAGCTTGCCGCGCCCCGCCTGGCGAACCTGCTGGCGCTGGATGACTCGACTTTCCGCGAGATGTTCGCCGGCTCGCCGATCAAGCGCATCGGCGTGAAGCGGATGATCCGCAACTGCCTGATCGCGGCAGGAAACAGCGGCGATCCGGCACTCACCGAGTCAGTCCGCCCGCATCTCTCCGACCCCGATCCGGTGATCGCCGAAGCGGCTACGTGGGCGCTCGCTCAGCTGGGATTCTCGAGCGCGAAGATGCAGGCCGCCTGATCGGTGTCATAGCCCAACGGCGTGCGCGCATCGACGTGGGTCACCCGAAGCACGCCGTTCTGCGGATAAAGATAGGCGTCGAGCACACAGCTTCGTCCGCGGAACTGGAGCTTGAGGCTGGTTCCCTCGCGGATCTGGAGCGCCGGCCGGCCGAAGTGCCCGACCAGGTCGTTCGTGGTTAGCCCGAGAATCTGGCGGGTCTGGGGCGAGATGGGCTGCGGCGGCGCGGTCTGCTCGACGACGGGCTGCTGCGGACGGGTGGCGCAGCCGGCGAGAAGAAGTGCGGAGGCAATGATCAGTCGACGCATGCCCCGACGATGCCTCCGCTTCACCGCCGAGGCAATGTTGCTCGTGCGGGAATGGCCCGCTAGGCGGCGCAATTCCTCTTGATCGCCGGAGATTCAATGACCGACCGCCCGTTCGATGTGCTCGCGATCGGCAATGCGATTGTCGACGTGATCGCCGACGCCGACGATGAGTTCCTCGGCCGTGAGGGCATGCACAAGGGCGCGATGCAGCTGATCGATGAGGCGGAAGCGATCCGCCTTTACGAGGCGATGGGCCCCGGACGCGAGGCGAGCGGCGGATCGGCGGCGAACACGGTCGCTGGGCTCGCGGCGCTCGGGCTGAAGACAGCATTCGTTGGCCAGGTCGGGCTCGACCAGCTCGGGGAGATATTCACCCACGACATCCGCAGCCTCGGGGTGAGCTTCGAGATTCAGGCGAGCGTCGAGGTTGGAGCGACCGCACGCTGCCTGATCCTCGTGACACCCGATGCGCAACGGACGATGAACACGTTTCTCGGCGCGGCGCAAATGCTCGGCCCGAATGCGGTCGACTCGAAGCAGGTCGCGGCGGCGAAGATCCTCTACCTCGAAGGTTATCTCTGGGACCCCGAGGCGCCGCGACAGGCAATGATGAAGGCAATGGATGCTGCCCGCTCCGCCAGGACCAAAGTCGCGTTCACTTTGTCCGACAGCTTCGTCGTCGATCGGCACCGGCAGCAGCTCTGGCGGCTCCTCGAAGACAAGAAGATCGATATCCTGTTCGCGAATGAAGCCGAGATCATGAGCCTCGCCGAGCATGAAAGCGCGGACGCGGCAGCGCTGGCGGTCGCCGCGCATGTCCCGACCGTCGTCGTCACTTGCAGCGCCCAGGGCGCGTTCGCGCTTTCGGGCGGCGAGAGGACGTCGGTTCCTGCCGAGCCGATTGCACATCTGATCGACACCACCGGCGCGGGCGACCTGTTCGCAGCGGGATTCCTCGCCGGCGAAGCACGCTCGCTCGGCGTCGAAGCATCGCTGAAGCTCGGCGCGATCTGCGCCGCCGAAGTGATCCAGCATTATGGAGCGAGGCCCGAGGCGGACCTGAGGCAGCTTGCTTCGGAGCATCTAGCCTAGCCAGCTCCGCTTGCCAGTCGAGACTGCGCATGGCAGCATGGCGAGCGGGGGAGAGCGCATATGAAAACCATCGTCATCCTGATGCTCATCGTCGAAGCGGCGGTGTTCCTCGTCGCCATATTCAGCGCGGTCTTCGTGCCAAATAGGGGCGAGCGACGTCCGGTCTGGACCAGCATCGCAATCTCGCTGATCATCGTCGCGTCGGCTGGCAACATGATCGGCGACAAGCATGCGGGTCAGCCCGGCGCCGACATCCTGCAGGGCGGCGCCATGGTGCTCGTCGGCATGGCCATCATGGCGGTCATGATGGCGCTCCGCCAGCGCCGCGCGCTGGGCTAACCGGCGCGCCGGACCAGCTCGACCATGTTCCCGCACGGGTCGCGGACGTAGAGCGATTGCTCGTCGTCTTCATTCCGCTCTTCCTCGATCCCCACGCCGTTCGTCGCCAGCCAGGAGCGCATCTCGGCATCGTCCCACCCGCGGGTCAGTAGCGCGAAATGATCGAGGTTGCGGCCGTGCGGAGCGCCCTCCAGCGCCCAGGCACCGCTCGGGTCGTCAATGTCGACGAGCGTGACTCCGGCGGTTAACTCGACCATCGCATTATGTGGGATCCGCTGCCGCACGGTGCAGCCCAGCACGCCGCAATAGAAAGCCTCCGCCTCGGCCATTCCGCGGACGTGCAGCAGCAAATGGTCGAGGCGAAGCGGTTCGAACGGCCGAGCGGTCACATGCCCGCCTTCCGGCTCAGTCCTCGCCGATATCCTGCGGCGGCGCTGGAGCGCCCGGCATCGGCGCGATGCCGATCGACCCCGGCGCGTCCGCTGCGGTCTCCGGCACCTCGACGATGCCGCGGGCGACATTGCTGTGGCGGTAGCCGTAGAGGAAGTAGATGATGAGGCCGAGGATCGTCCAGCTGACGAACAGCAGCTTCGATTCATTGTTGAGGTTGATGAACAGAAGCAGGCAGCCGGCGATCGACAGCGGCGCCACGACGAACAGCGCCGGAGTGCGAAACGGACGGGGCCGCGTCGGATCCTTCTTCCTCAAAATCATCACGCCGAGCGACACCGCCGCGAAGGCGAACAGGGTGCCGGCGTTGGAGTAATCGGCAAGTGTGCCGACCGGCAGGAATGCCGCTGCGATCGCAACCACGACGCCGGTCACGATGGTGACCACATAGGGGGTGCGGAACCGCTCGTGGACGGTCGACAGCCGCTCCGGAAGCAAGCCATCGCGGGCCATCACGAAGAAGATTCGGGTCTGTCCGTACATCATCAGTAGAACGACCGAAGGCAGCGCCACAGCGGCGGCGAGGCCCACGAGGTTGCCGAAGATCGGGTTCGAGACCTGCCGGAGGATGTAGGCCAGCGCCTCCTTGGAGCAGACCGTCGGCGCGTGCGCCGCCTGGCATGCCGCCGAGGCATAGAGCTCGGGCGAGCCCTCCTTGAACGGAAGGCCGGTCGCGGGATTGACCAGCGGCTGCGCGCCGTGAGCGCCGACCACGCCGGCGGAAACGAGGAGGTAGAAGACCGTGCAGATCAGCAGGCTTCCGATCAGTCCGATCGGCACGTTGCGCTGCGGGTTCTTGGTCTCCTCCGCCGCCGTCGAGACCGCATCGAACCCGACATAGGCGAAGAAGATCGAAGCGGCGGCGCCCAGAATTCCAGTCCCCGACGAGCTCAGGGGATTGCCCCATCCGCGCGGAGCGAAGGGGTGGAAGTTGGTCATGTGACCGCTGACCATCGGCAGGGTGATGATCAGGAAAAGGATCAGCGCCGCGACCTTGATGCACACGAGAACGGCGTTGACGGTCGCGCTCTCCTTGGTTCCGATGACCAGCAGAGTGGTCACGACCGCGACGACGATCACTGCGGGAAGGTTGACGATTCCGCCGATTTCACCGCCCTGGAGGAAGCCCCACTGGATCGGAGGGCCGACCGCCAGGGCGTGCGGCACGTGGACCCCGATGTGATCGAGAAGGCCCGTGATGAACCCTGACCAGCCGACGGCGACCGCGCTTGCGCCCAGCGCATATTCGAGGATCAGCGCCCAGCCGACCATCCAGGCCACGGCTTCGCCCATCACGGCGTAGGAGTAAGTGTAGGCGGAGCCGGCGACCGGCACCATCGAGGCGAGCTCGGAATAGCAGAGCGCCGCCACCGCGCAGACCGCGCCGGCGACGATGAAGCTGACCATCATGCCCGGGCCCGCCTTCTGCGCCGCAGTGGCGGTGAGCACGAAAATTCCGGTGCCGATAACCGCGCCGATGCCGAGCAGAGTCAGTTGGAACGCGCCGAGGGACCGCTTGAGCGACTTTTTCTCGGCAGTGGCAAGGATTTCGTCGAGCGGCTTGATTCGGCCGCGGCCTGGCGCACGCGGTGCTATGGTCGCCATGAAAACTCCCTCGCTGATCGTTTCGGCGGAGCCTAGCGGGACTTGCGCCCCGCGCAAGCTGTCATTCGATGAGGCGGCCGCCTATCGCGCGAGCATCGGCCCGAGCGGCCGGCCGCCGAAAATATGCGCGTGCAGGTGGGGCACTTCCTGGCCGGAGTTCATGCCCGCATTGGCGAGGACCCGATAGCCCTGCTCGACCAGCCCCGCGTCCCGCGCGATCCTGCCGATCGCGCGGACGAAGGCGGCGATCTCGGCATCCGATGCTTTCGCGGAAAAGTCGTCCCACGAGACGTATGGTCCCTTGGGGATCACCAGGATGTGCGTCGGGCTCAGCGGGTTGATGTCGTCAAAGGCGAGCACATGCTCGTCCTCGTAAACCTTGTTCGACGGAAGCTCGCCACGGAGGATTCGCGCGAAGATGTTGCTGTCGTCATAAGGTTGCGTGGCGTCGATCGGCATTGCTCGCTCCCGACATTAATCCGGTTGACCGCGCTTTCCCGCCCGCTACCACCTGAGG
>DASUIB010000205.1:0-2968 GCA_036273235.1 Sphingomicrobium sp.
AGGAAGCACAGCGCCTGGGTCGATTCCGACATGCTCTCGCGGCCGGCGGACAGGCGCACCATCGACCGCGGCATGGTGATCCGAGCGACGGCGACGGTGCGGACGAACTCGATGTCGTCGATCATCTTCACGCCGTCGAGCATGTCGCCGAGCACGGTGCCCTTGACCGGCACCAGCGCGTTGATCGGCACGCTCTCGGGGTGGCGCGGCAGGGTCGCGAGCGCGTGGATGAAGCCGACGCGGTCCTCGCGGCGCTCGCCCATGCCGACGATCCCGCCGCAGCAGACGGCGATTCCGGCGGCGCGCACATGCTCGAGCGTGTCGAGCCGCTCCTCGAACGTCCGCGTGGTAATGATCGCGCCGTAATGTTCCGGCGAGGTGTCGATATTGTGGTTGTAATAATCGAGCCCGGCGTCGGCGAGCGCGCGCGCCTGATCGGCTGTCAGCATGCCCAAGGTCATGCAGGTCTCGAGTCCAAGCGCCTTCACCTCGCGCGCCATCGCGCAGACGTCGCCCAGGTCGCGATCCTTGAGCTCGCGCCAGGCGGCGCCCAAGCAGAAGCGCTGCGAACCCGCCGCTTTGGCCTGCCGGGCGGCATCGAGCACCGCGTCGACGTTCATCAATTTCTCGGCCTTGAGCCCGGTGTGCGCGTGCACCGACTGCGCGCAATAGCCGCAATCCTCAGGGCAGCCGCCGGTCTTCACTGACAGCAGAGTGCACAGCTGCACCTCCCCCGCCGCATGGTGCGCGCGGTGCACCTCGGCGGCGCGGAACACTAGCTCGGTGAATGGCAGGTCGAAGAGCGCCGCGATTTCCGCGCGGGTCCAGCTCATAAATCCTCCCCGGAACGGGGAGGGGAACCGTTCAGCGCAGCTGAATGGTGGAGGGGCCGATCGACGCAACATTGTAGAACATGGGCGACTACTCCGTCGATGTTCTTCAGCACTTCAACGGCTGGAATTCGCAAAGTCTCATATCCTGCAGCGGCCAGGGTCCGATCACGCACATCGTCGCGCTTCGGCCGATCACCATAATTGTGATTATCGCCGTCAATCTCGATCAGCAGCCGTCGAGACAGGCATCCAAAATCCGCGACATAGCCGCCAATCGGATATTGTTTGCGGAACTTCAGGCCATCAGGTCGCGTGCGCAACACATTCCAAAGCAGCACCTCGGGCAACGTCATTTTTCTGCGAAGTTGGCGAGCCAAGCGGATGTTACTGTCGGATGCGCCGACCGTCCGGTGTTTGACTCTCTTGCGATCCTCCCCGGAACGGGGAGGTGGCAGCCGAAGGCTGACGGAGGGGTCGATTGCGCCGCCGTCGGCCCCACCACCATGCTTTGCATGGTCCCCCTCCCCGTTCCGGGGAGGATTTGATGCGGCGTCGCTCACCGTCATCACATCCTGAACACGCCGAACTGCGGCCGGTCGGGGATCGGCGCGTTCAGCGTTGCGGCGAAGGCGAGGCCGAGGACGTCGCGGGTCTGCGCCGGGTCGATGATTCCGTCGTCCCACAGCCGCGCGGTGGCGTGCCACGGGTTGCCCTCTTCCTCGTATTTATCGCGGATCGGCGCCTTGAAGGCTTCGGCCTGCTTCTCGGTCCATTTGTCGGCGTCGCGGTGGACGGTGGCAAGGACGCTCGCCGCCTGCTCGCCGCCCATCACGCTGATGCGGCTGTTGGGCCAGGTGAAGAGGAAGCGGGGCGAGTAGGCGCGGCCGGCCATGCCGTAATTGCCGGCGCCGAAGCTTCCGCCGATCAGGACGGTGATTTTCGGCACCTGCGCGGTGGCGACGGCGGTGACCAGCTTGGCGCCGTGCTTGGCGATGCCCTCCGCCTCATATTTTCCGCCGACCATGAAGCCCGAGATGTTCTGCAGGAACAGGAGCGGCGTCCGGCGCATCGCGGCGAGCTCGATGAAATGTGCGCCCTTTTGTGCGCTCTCGGAGAAGAGGATGCCGTTGTTGGCGAGGATCGCGACGGGGATTCCCCAGATGTGCGCGAAGCCGCACACGAGCGTCGAGCCGTAGAGCGGCTTGAACTCGTGGAATTCGCTAGCGTCGACGATGCGGGCGATGACTTCGTGCACGTCGTAAGGCGCGCGTACGTCCTTGGGAATGATGCCGTACAGCTCTTCGGCGTCGTAGGCGGGCGGCCTCGGCTCGCGCAGCTCTAGCTGGGCTCCTGCCTTCGCAGGAGCACAAGTGGAGACGATGTCGCGCACAATGGTCAGCGCATGCTCGTCATTTTCGGCGAGATGGTCGACGACGCCGCTCTTCTTCGCGTGGAGGTCGCCGCCGCCCAGGTCCTCGGCGCTGATCTCCTCGCCCGTCGCCGCCTTCACCAGCGGCGGGCCGCCGAGAAAGATCGTGCCCTGGTTGCGGACGATCACGCTCTCGTCGCTCATCGCCGGGACGTAGGCGCCGCCCGCGGTGCAGCTGCCCATCACGCAGGCGATCTGGGCGATGCCTTTGGCGCTCATCTGCGCCTGGTTGAAGAAGATTCGGCCGAAATGGTCGCGGTCGGGGAAGACGTCGGCCTGGTAGGGCAGGTTGGCGCCGCCGCTGTCGACGAGGTAGACGCAGGGCAGCCGGTTCGCTTCCGCGATCTCCTGCGCGCGAAGGTGCTTCTTGACGGTGAGCGGATAATAAGTGCCGCCCTTCACCGTCGCGTCGTTGCAGACGATCATCACCTGGCGGCCCGAGACTCGCCCGATCCCGCAGATGATCCCGGCGCCGGGCACCTCGCCCTCGTACATGTCGCAGGCGGCGAGCTGGCCGATCTCGAGGAACGGCGAGCCGGGATCGAGCAGCCGCTCAACGCGGTCGCGCGGGAGCAACTTGCCGCGTTCGACGTGGCGCTTGCGGTGCTTCTCGGGGCCGCCCTTCGCGGCTTCGGCGACATCGGCGCGCAGCTTTTCGGCGAGCGCGCGATTGTGATCGTAACGGGCGCGGAACTCTTCGCCCTCC
>DASUIB010000206.1:0-18281 GCA_036273235.1 Sphingomicrobium sp.
TCACCGAGGAGCTCGATGCCGGCAAAGTGCTCGGCCGGGCCGAAGTGCCGATCGGCCCGGACGATACCGCGGCGACGCTCGAACAGCGCGTGCTCGCGGCCGAGCATCGGCTATACCCGCAGGTCCTCAACGAGTTCGTGCTGAGATGAGCGACCCACTGACCAAGATCCGCCAGGCCGCGCTGGAGCTGCCCGAGACCGAGGAACGGCTGTCGCACGGCCAGCCGACCTTCTTCGTCGGGGGCAAGCAGTTCGCCCAGTTCCGCGACAATCATCATGGTGATGGGAAAAGGGTCGTTTGCGTCCGGGTCAGCAGCCTCGACGAGCAGGCGATGCTGTTCGAAGCCGATCCCGAAACCTATTCGAAGCCGGCTTATCTGCCGAGCTGGATCTCGATCATCCTCGCCGGCAGAAACGTCGACTGGGACCACGTCGCCGATCGCATCGCCGCAAGCTGGGAGCTCGCCGCGCCGCGCCGCTTGCTGGAGGCTGGCGGGCGATGAGCGAAAGCGAATCGGAACGCCGCCGCCGCCGCTGGATCACTTTTGGCGAGCTGATCGCGCTCGCGGCACTGATCGTCTCCGCGCTCGGCGTGTGGATCAGCTGGAAGAGCAATAGCAACGAAAAGACGACGAGAGTCGTCGAGCAGCACCAGCCCGTTCCTTTGGTCCTGCGCGGCATCCCCGACAGTGACGGAACCACGATGATCATCGCGCCGGTCAATCGAGATCATGCGCTCGAATCGATGACGGTGACGATCAAGGGCGCTTCGCCGATCGACCTCAGCAGCGACGGGCGCTTGTCGGCCAGCGACGTTCAGGCGGCGCTGAAGGACCGGCCGAAAGAGGAAAAGGACCGCACCTACAGCCTTCCGGTGCGGATCGACGCGCACTACGTCGAATTGGGCGCCGAACGTCGCGGCGGCGGAGCTTATGTGCTGCGTTATAAATGGGAAGGCGGCGGCCTCTTCGGCGGCCGCTCGCTTCACCTGGTGGGGCTCAGCAAAGGCTGAAGCGCCGGACAGCCGCGCCGCAATATGCGGCATAGGCATCATGCATTGCGGCACCATCGGTTCGCATCTGCGCCCAGCGTTTTTTCTGTCCTACAGCACCCCTTTTGTGGCTTACGCTCGCCGATGCCGAGCCGCCGCGAATCCGCCGAAGCTTACGAAGCATCGCACGCCGCCATGCCGGGGCGCATGGCGGACCGGATGCTGACACCCCTCAGCACACATTCCATCGGCTATTCGCCGCTGCAGCCTGGAGGTCTGCTCCACCCCAGCGAAAAGAAAAGAAATCCTATCCTACACGCGTCGATCTGTGCCTTAGCTCGCAAACTTGCCGCGTCCCGTCCCCTCTGACATTCTAAAGCGGCGGAGGGAAAGAAATGGCGGCATCACGGATCAGGCAATATTGGTCGCTGGTTCTGGCGCCGGTCTTTATCCTCATCGCGATCAGCCCGAACCGGCAGCTGCTCTGGCCCTTGCTCTTTGGCTTGCTGTGGGTCTTCATCAGTCTGAAAACGGTGCGCGACGGCTACGTCCGGTGGCACCTGTCGGGTGCTCCTTCGCGCTGGACTACCAAACATTATCCCCGCAACCGTTATCCCGCGATGTTCTCCGCGTACGTGGTCGGGTCGGGCGCGATCGGCCTGTTGTTCATTGCGACGAGCCTGCTCGGACTGTGGCGCTCCAACCAACTTGCCATATGGCTGATCACCTCGGGGCTCATCCTCCTAGTGCCGCTCGGCCAAATGCTCGACGAGCGCCGCAATCCCTAGGCGCGCAGCTGCTCAAGCGCGCGGATCTTCCGACCTAATCGTGTGTCGAAAAGAATCCTGTCCTACAGCACCCCTTTTGTGGCCTAAGCTCGTCGATGCCGAGCCGTCGCGAATCCGCCGAAGCTTACGAAGCTTACATACCCCCTCCCCCTCCCGCATGCGGGGCGGTGACAATCCAGCACATCCGGCAACCCCCCGTTTCGAACAGCGCGGATATCGGGATTCGTTTCTGGCTCGATGGCCCGTACGCGTGCGCGCGCGTGGAACTCTCAACTTTGGCAACTTTCGCGGATCGCTCTCGCGTACGCGCGTGCGCACACGCGTTGAGGGCACAACTTTCACAACTTCCGCGCGCAGCCGATCCAGTGAATCGGCGAGCACGGAAGTCGGCCGAAGAGCCGCAGCGCGCAGCCGATCCAGTGAAATCAGGACGCGCAGCATGTCCGGGGGACATGCGAGCATGGTGATCGAGCACGGAAGTCGGCCGGAGAGCCGCAGCGCGCAGCCATACCGAGGCATGGCGAGCACGGAAGTCGACCGGCGCCTGTCACCCTCGAAACCGCGCAAAACTGTCCAGCTTGTCCACTTCCGGAGAGGGCAAATCCTACGATGGCTGGCGTGGAGGTGACGGGTTCGGTCATCCGAAGCGCTGGACAGCGGCGCCGCAATATGCGGCATAGGCGGTCATGGATTGGGGCACCATCGGTTCGGGCGTGGTCATCGTCGCCGACGCGGCGACCATCGCCCGTGCGCTTCTCCGGCCGCACCGCGAGCCCGCGTCGCGCCTCGCCTGGATTATCGCCATCCTCGCGCTGCCGATCCTCGGCGTGGTGCTGTACCTGCTCCTCGGCGAGACCCGGATCAGCGGACCGCGCAGGACTCGCGGCAAGGAGATCAACGCGCGCCTTCCGCGGCCGCCGGGCAATTACGAATGCAAAGCCGAAGATTGCGACAGCGCCCACTGGTCGCCCTTTGCACTGGCGCGCACCGTCAACCATCTCGACGCGACCGCCGGAAACATCGCTCGACTGGCGCCGGACAGCAACTCGGCGATCGACGAGATGGTCGCCGACGTGGATTCGGCGCGGGAGACGGTCCACGGCTGCTTCTACATCTGGCTTGCCGACAATAACGGGTTGAAGCTCAAGCAGGCGTTCATCCGAGCGGCTGGGCGCGGCGTCGAGGTGCGCCTGCTCGCCGATGCGCTCGGCTCGCGCCGCCTGATCCGCTCGGATCATTGGCGCGAGATGCGCGAGGGCGGCTGTCAGGTGCGCGTCGCGCTTCCGGTCGGCAATCCCTTGTGGACCGCCATTCGCGGCCGAGTGGACCTCAGGAACCATCGCAAGCTGATGGTGGTCGACAATCGCATCGCCTGGTGCGGAAGCCAGAATTGCGCCGACCCCGAATTCCGGATCAAGCCGCGCTTCGCCCCTTGGGTCGACATCATGAGCCGGTGGGAGGGGCCGATCGCGCTCCACTGCCAATATCTGTTCGTGTCCGACTGGATCGCGGAAGGCGGCGACGACATCAGCAACCTTCTCACCGCTGCCCTGCCGCGCGGCAGCGGCTCGGTCGTCGCGCAAGTGCTGGGGACTGGGCCGACCGCCGAGTTCGACGCGATGCCGGCCTGCTTTTCCGAGCTCATCCATTCGGCGCGGGACGAGTTGGTCATCACCACGCCCTATTTCATTCCCGACGAGCAGCTGCTGTTCGCGATCACCTCGGCGGCGCGGCGGCGCATCCGGACCGTGGTCCTCTTTCCCAAGCGCAACGACAATTGGATCGTCGCTGCCGCGAGCCGAAGCTATTACAAGGATTTGATCGACGCCGGCGCGGAGATTTACGAGTTCAAGCCGGGCCTGCTCCATGCAAAGACGATGGTGGTCGACCGCTGCACCGGGCTCATCGGCAGCGCCAACCTCGACCGGCGCAGCTTCGAGCTCAACTTCGAGAACAACATCCTGTTCGAGGATGCGGAGTTCGCTTGCGCGGTGCGGGCGCGGCAGGACCAATATCTCGCCCAATGCGATCGCGTCTCGGGCGAGGATGTCGATCGCTACGGAATCGGCCTCAGGCTATGGCAGAACCTCCTCGCGACGCTCAGCCCGATGCTTTGATTGCCTGTGCTCCTGCGAAGGCAGGAGCCCAGATTCCTTGTCTTGGACTGGACCCCGGCCTACGCCGGGGTGCGGCTCGACTAGCCGACGATCTCGTCGGGCTCGAAGAAGAAGTCGATTTCGATCTTCGCATTTTCGTCGCTGTCGGAGCCGTGGACCGAATTGGCTTCGATCGATTCGGCATAGGTCTTGCGGATCGTGCCGTCGGCGGCGTCCGCGGGATTGGTCGCGCCCATCACCTCGCGATTGCGCTTCACCGCATCTTCGCCTTCGAGCACCTGGACCACCACCGGGCCGGAGGTCATGAAGGTGCACAGGTCGTTGAAGAACGGCCGATCCTTGTGGACGGCGTAGAAGCCCTCGGCCTGGTCGAGGCTCATGCGGATGCGCCTGGACGCGACGACGCGCAGGCCCGCTTCCTCCAGAATCTTCGTGATGGCGCCGGTGAGGTTGCGCCGCGTGGCGTCGGGCTTGATGATCGAAAAGGTGCGCGTCACGGCCATGACCGGGCGGTCTCCTGTGCTTGGGTTGGTTGGATTTGACCGGCCGCCTAGCCGCGCTTCACCGCCCCCGCAACCCTCACGCCTTCTTCACCCATTTGCCGTCCTCCTGAGCCCAGTAGCGGCGCTCGACCTCCTCCCGTCCCGCGAGCGATTTCCACGCCTCGCGCGCGCCCTCAAGCGTCGCATTGTCGAACAGGAAGAAGCTGCGGTCGTAGGAGAGCGCGGAATCGCGCCAGATGCCGTCGGCGATCAGCGCGTTGCGGGCCAAGTTAGGCGCGTCCGGGCTCGTGGTCAGCAAGATCGGCTGCCTCGCATCGTCGGCTCCGCCGGCAAGCCCGTGGGGCAGGAAACCGGTCGCGCCCTGATCCCACAGCATTCGGTCCAGCTTGGCGAGATAGGCCTCATCCTCGGCGATCACGATCAGCCGCCCGTCCGCTGACAGGACCCTTTCGGCGATGCTCGCGATCACCTGCTCGGGCGCCGTCCCCGAGAGCTGGTAGAAATCGACCTGCATCAGCGGTCATTGCGAGGGGCGAAGCGACGAAGCAATCCAGCAGCTCAGACGCCTGGATTGCTTCCCCCGGACCAGATCCGGGGTCGCAATGACCTCACTTCTCCAGCACGTCCGCGACATATTGGTCGAGCAGCCGGACTCCGAAGCCGGTCGCGCCTTTCTCATAGGTCGAGCTCGGCTTGTCCGCCCAGGCTTTGCCGGCCATGTCGATGTGCGCCCATTTGACGCCATTCTCGACGAAGCGCTGGATGAACTGCGCGGCGGTGATCGATCCGCCTTCGCGAGGGCCGACATTCTTCATGTCGGCGATCGGCGAGTCGATCAGCCGGTCGAAGCTCTCAGCAAGCGGCATGCGCCACAACTTGTCGCCCGATTCGCCTGCCGCCGTGAGCAGCTCCGAAGCCAGCTCCTCATCGTTCGAATAGAGGCCAGCCCATTCGTGTCCGAGGGCGACGAGAATCGCACCGGTAAGAGTTGCGAGATCGATGATCGTGTCGGGCTTGAACGTCCTTTGCACATAAGCGACGGCGTCGGCGAGCACGAGCCGGCCCTCGGCGTCGGTATTGATCACCTCCACCGTCTGGCCGGACATGGTGGTCACCACATCGCCCGGGCGCTGGGCGTTGCCGCCGGGCATGTTCTCGACCAGGCCGCAGATTCCGACGACATTGGCCTTGGCCTTGCGCAGTGCAAGCGCTTTCATCGCACCGACGACCGCGCCCGCGCCGCCCATGTCCCACTTCATCGCTTCCATGCCCGCGGCGGGCTTGATCGAAATGCCGCCGGTGTCGAAAGTGACGCCCTTGCCGACGAGGGCGGTCGGCTGGCCCTCGCCGCCGCCGTCCCATTTGAGCACCAGAAGCCGCGCTTCGCGAACCGAGCCCTGGGCGACGCCGAGAAGCGCGCCCATGCCGAGCTTTTCCATTTGCGCGCGGTTCAGCACCTCGATCTCGACCCCGCTTCCGTCGAGCGAAACGCGGACGCGCTCGACGAAGCTTTCGGGATAGATGATGTTGGCGGGTTCGGTGACCAGCTCGCGAGTCAGCGACACGCCCTCGGCCACCGGCGCCCAGCGCGACCTGTAGCGCTGCTCTGCGCCGTCGCCGCCGCCGACGACGACGATCTCCTCGAGCGTCGGCTTCTGATTGTCCTTGAGCTTGGTGCGGTAGCGGTCATAGCGCCACGAGCGAAGTACCGCCGTCAGAGCGACCCGCGCCGCCGCGTCGGCGTCGTAACTAAGGCCGCTGAGGTCGATCACGGCCTTCTTCTCGCCCGAGGTGAGCAGCCGCGCCGCGGCAGCGCCGCCGAGCTTCTCCGCCGCTTCGCCTGGATTTGTGCCTGGGCCGACCCCGATCACCAGCAGCCGGCGGACCGAACCATTGTCGTCGATGAACTGCTCCGAAGCGCTCGATCCTTCGCCCTCGAACCGCTGACGGTCGAGCGTGGCGGCGACGGCCTGCTGAACGGCTCCAAGCAAGCCGAGGCTCGACCGGTCCTTGCCGGCGACCGGCAGCACCAGCGCATAATCTCCCGAAGGCCGAGTGTCGGCGAAAGCAATTTTCATGTGCGGCAATCCCTGGACAAGCGAACGTACCCCGCGCCTTTAGGATGCAAGTTAAACCTTGGCAAAGGAGAGCGCTCCGCGATTGTCGCGCGCTGCCCAAGGTGCGATAGCGCGTCGCCAAGCAAGCATCATTCGGGCGGGCGGACGAGACAGCGTTGACGGCGAGATTTGTCTGGTGGTCAGCGCTTCCGATGCTGATGACGGCGCCCGCAGCCGCCGGGGCGCAAGCGGCTGCGCCGCCCGCCCCTGCCCCCGCTTCGGCCGGGCAAGACCAGATCGTCGAGTTCACCGCCGACCAGGTCGCCTACGACGACAGGACGGATGTGGTGACCGCCAGCGGCGAGGTGCGGATGAACCGCGAGGGCAATTACCTCGCGGCGGACCAGGTGACCTGGGACCGCAAGACGGGCCAGGTCTATGCCAAGGGCAATGTGGTCCTGCTGACGCCGCAGGGCGACAAGCTCGTCGGCGACACGGTCGAGCTCACCGACACGCTGCGCGACGGCACCGTCAGCAACCTCATGGTCGTGCTGGAGAACGGCGCCCGAGTGGCGGCTACGCGAGGCGCGCGCAGCGGCAACGTCACGACGCTCGAGAATGCGATCTATTCGCCCTGCCCGGTCACGACCGACAGCGGGTGCCCGAAGCGGCCGAGCTGGGCGATCACCGCGGCGAAGGTGATCGACGATCCCTCGACCGGGCGGGTCCGCTTCCTCGGCGGCCATTTGCAGCTGTTCGGAATCACCCTGCCGCTGCTCCCGGTGTTCAACATCGCGCAGGGCAATGAGGGCGCGACCGGCTGGCTGACGCCCGAGTTCAGCATCTCGAGCAAGAAGGGCTTCGAGATTGCCGAGCCCTACCACTGGCAGATGGCCCCGAACCGCGACCTCACGCTGACTCCGCATCTCTACACCGGCGTCCTGCCGGCGATTGAAGCCAAATATCGCCAGCTCGACCGATGGGGCGCGTTTCAGCTCGGTGGATTCCTGACCTATGGAGCGATCGAGAATATCGATCCCAACGTGACCACGACGCGCAACGGCCTGCGCGCCTATTTCGAAGCCAACGGAAAGGCGCAGCTCGACCCGCTGTGGAGCGTCACCGGCTCGTTCCGGGTAGCGAGCGACAAGACGCTGACCCGGCGGTACGACATCACCAATGACGACCGCCTCCGCAATGTCGTCAACGCCGAACGGATCAGTCCGGATTCGTACATCACCATCGCCGGCTGGGCGTTCGAGGGCTTGAGGGTGGAGGACAAGCAAAAGCAGATCCCGATCGCGCTTCCGGCGATCGACGCCCGGTTCCGCAAGGAAGACGTCTTCGGCGGGACCCTGCAGCTCCAGGGGAACAGCCTGTCGATCGTCCGGATCGAGGGACAGGACACGCAGCGGGCGTTTGCCAGCGCCGAATGGGACCTCAGGCGTCTCACGCCCTGGGGCCAGCAGCTGACGCTCACCGCTTATGCGCGCGGCGATGTCTACCACACCGACGACGCCCAAAGCACCTTGGTGCCGATCTATGCGGGGACCAATGGCTGGCACGCTCGGGCGATCGGAGCGCTCGCGGCGGACGTGCAATGGCCGTTCATCGGTCCGCTGCTCGGCGGCATCCAGCGCCTCGTCCCGCGGGTTCAGCTGGTGCTGACCCCGCCGACGCCGAACATCGACATCCCCAACGAGGATGCGCGCTCGGTCGACCTCGAGGACAGCAATCTTTTCGCGCTCAATCGCTTCGCCGGCTACGACCGATGGGAAGACGCGTCGCGCATCACTTACGGGCTGGACTGGTCGCTCGATCGTCCCAACCTGTCGATCAACAGCACGATCGGACAGAGCTACCGCCTCGTCGACCGGCCCGGGATCTTCCCCCAGGGCACCGGCCTCACCGATCGGCTGTCCGACATCGTCGGGCGCACGGACATCCGCTATGGCCGGCTCCTCGATGCCACTTACCGCTTCCGAATCGACAAGGATCATTTCACCGTCCGCCGCAACGAGGTCGACCTCACAATCGGCACGACCCAGACCTATGCGCAAATCGGCTATTTGAAGCTCAATCGGAACGTCGATCCGACGATCGAGGATCTGCGGGACGTCGAGGAAGTGCAGGCCGCCGCACGCGTGCTGATCAGCCGCTATTGGTCGATCTTTGGAGCGACGGTTATCGACCTCACCGGAAAGAATGAGGACCCTCTTTCGGTTGCCAACGGGTTTCAGCCGGTCAGGGATCGCCTCGGCATTCAGTATGAGGACGATTGCCTGCAGGTCGGACTCACGTGGAAGCGCGACAATCAGCGCATCGGCAGCTTCCGGACTGGAAACACTTTCGGCATTCACTTGGCATTCAAGGGAATTGGCCGCTAAGGTTGTGTTCAGCGGGCCTGGATAAACGGGGCAACCACCAGCACCGGGCTGTAAACCAAGGGAATTTCTAGAACCGTGGCACGAGCTTTCCGACTGAATCCGACGCGCCTGCTCTGTGCCGGCGCGGCGATCTCCCTCGCCGTCGCAACCGCAGCGGCAGCCCAGCAGGCCGACGATCAGAATTCGCCGCGGATCAACAGCACCCAGGCGCTCCATCTGCCGCAGAATCCGGAAGTCTTCGGCACCGCCATGCCATCGGTCATCAAGGCGACGGCGATCGTGAACGGCGACGTCATCACCGGGACCGACGTCGACCAGCGACTCGCGCTGCTCGCGATCGCGAACGGAAACGGCATCCCCGCCGATCAGGTCGACGCGCTGCGGCAGCAGGTGCTCCGTAACCTCATCGACGAGACACTGGAGATCCAGGCTGCAAAGACCGACAAGATCGAGATCAAGAAATCCGACATCGACAAGACCGTCGCTCGGGTCGCCTCCAACGTGAAGCAGACGCCCGAACAGCTGGTCGCCTATCTCCAGGCCAACGGCTCCTCGATCGAATCGCTTCGCCGCCAGATCGCGGGCGAAGTCGCGTGGCAGCGGCTCCAGGCCGACAAGATCGAGAGCGGCGTCAGCGTCGGCGACGACGAGGTCAAGGCGGTGCTCGACCGAATGAACGCGTCCAAGGGCACCGAGGAATATAGAGTCGGCGAAATCTTCCTTTCATCGACGCCCTACACCGAGCAGCAGACGCTTCAGAATGCGAGCAAGATTCTCGACCAGCTGAAGAACGGCGCCTCCTTCGTCGGTTACGCCCGCCAATATTCGGAAGCTTCGACCGCCGCGGTCGGGGGCGATCTCGGCTGGGTTCGTCCCGAACAGCTTCCCGAGCCGATTGCCGCGGCGGTTCGGCAAATGAGTCCCGGGACCGTGAGCAACCCGATCGAGGTGCCCGGCGGCGTTTCGATCATTGCGGTGCAGGACACGCGCAAGATCCTGACTGCGGACCCGCGCGACGCGGTCCTCAGCCTGAAGCAGGTGTCGATTAGCTTCCCCAAGGGCACGACCCGCGAGCAGGCGGAGCCGGTACTCGAGCGGTTTGCCGACGCGGCGAAGACCATCGGCGGGTGCGGCGGCGCCGACAAGATCGCCGCCGACTTCCACGGCGAGGTCGTGCAGAGCGACCAGGTGAAGCTGCGCGACCTGCCGCCGGCGCTTCAGCAGATCATGCTGCCGATGCAGGTCGGGCAGGCGACTCAGCCGTTCGGCTCGCTCGAAGAGGGCGTCCGAACGCTCGTGATCTGCGGCCGCGACGAGCCGGACTCCTCGGCCCCGACCTACGACGACATCTACAGCCAGCTCAACGAAGAGCGGGTCAACATGCGGTCGCGGCGCTATCTCGCCGACCTGCGCCGCGATGCGGTGATCGAATTCCGCTGATCGGCTATTTCCGATAAGGGCGGCGTCCATGTCGGCCATGCCGCCCAACCCGCTCGCGATTTCGCTCGGAGATCCCGCCGGCATCGGCCCCGAGGTGATCGCGAAATGCTGGGATTCGCGCGACGAGTTTCGCTTGCCGCCGTTCGTCGCGATCGGCGACCCTCGCGCGGTTGCAACCGTCTGGGACGGTCCGATCGAGGTCATCGATGATCCCCGTCAGGCGGACTCAGCCTTCGACATCGGACTCCCGCTGATTCAGCTGAACGCGGCGCATGCGGATACGCCGGGGCATCCCAGCCTCGCCGGCGCTCACTGCTCGCTCGATTCGCTCGAGCTTGCGGTCGGGCTTGCCCGCTCGGGCTCCGCCGCGGGGGTGGTGACCGGCCCCGTCGCCAAGGAGCAGCTCTACTCGATCGGCTTTCAGCATCCCGGCCAGACCGAGTTCGTCGCCGAGCGCTGCGGGGTTTCCGCGGGCAATGTCGTGATGATGCTCGCCGGACCGACGCTGAGGACGGTGCCGGTGACCACGCATCTTCCTTTGTCGCAAGTGCCGGGAGCGCTCACCAGCGCGCTGATCGAATCGCGCGGGCGGGCGGCGCTTCGCGGGCTTCAGCGCTGTTTCGGCATTCCGGAGCCTCGCCTGGCGGTCAGCGGGCTCAATCCCCATGCGGGCGAAGGGGGCCAGCTCGGCACCGAGGAGATCGAGATCATCGAGCCGGCGATCGCCGCGCTCGCCGCCGAAGGGTGGCGAGTGTCGGGTCCGCGCCCCGCCGATACGATGTTCCATGCGAGCGCGCGTGCCAATTACGATGCGGCGCTGTGCATGTACCACGACCAGGCGCTGATCCCGATCAAGGCGCTGCATTTCGAGGATGCGGTGAACGTGACCCTCGGCCTTCCGATCGTCCGTACCGCCCCCGACCATGGCACCGCTTTCGACATTGCCGGGCAGGACCGCGCCGACCCGAGGCCGATGGCGGCGGCGATCCGCATGGCGGCGGAAAGCGCCATCGCACGCGCCGAGGCGGTTTGAGCGAACAAATAGAGCCGCTGCGCGAGGTCATTGCCCGGCACGGCCTCAGCGCAAGGAAGGCGCTGGGCCAGAATTTCATTCTCGATCGGCGGCTGCTGGCGCGGATCGCCGCGATCCCCGGCGGCCTCTCGGGACAGCAGGTCTACGAGGTCGGCCCAGGTCCAGGCGGTTTGACTCGAGCGCTGCTAGACGCCGGGGCGTTCGTCACTGCGGTGGAGCATGACCGGCGCTGTATCCCCGCGCTCGATGAACTCCGCGAGCAATTCAGAGATCGGCTCAAGGTACTTGAGGCCGACGCTCTTCGAGTTGACGAGCGGGAAGTCGCCGGAGAGGGCGCCCACGTCGTCGCCAACCTGCCGTACAACGTCGGGACAGCACTGCTGTTGAAATGGCTCTCCGCCGATTGGCCTCCGTGGTGGCGATCGCTGACGCTCATGTTCCAGAAGGAGGTGGCCGAGCGGATCGTCGCTCATCCCGGCAGCGACGCTTACGGGCGGCTCTCGGTCGCGGCGCAGTGGCGGTCACGTCCGCGCATTGCGATGACGGTCAACCGCTCGGCGTTCGTTCCGCCGCCGAAGGTCACCTCGGCGGTCGTCCACGTCGTGCCGGCCGAGCAGCCGGAGGGAGTCTGCCCCGGAACGGTCGAACGGCTCACCGAGGCAGCCTTCGGCCAGCGGCGGAAGATGCTTCGGTCGAGCCTGAAGCAGGTTCCCAGCGCCCTGGCGGCCGCCGAATCGCTCGGAATCGATCCGAAACGCCGCGCGGAAACGCTCAGCGTCGACGAATGGGTGAAGCTGGCACGGGCGCTGTCCCCTCCCTTTCAAGGGAGGGGTAAGGGGGTGGGTGGCGGATGAAGCGGCTCGATGCCGCTTCAGGAGCTTCCTCACGGGCATCGAGCCCGTTCGAAAGCACCCCACCCCTAGCCCCTCCCCTCAAGGGGAGGGGAAGCTAATCCCTTTTCGGAGTGTCGGGCGTCTTCGCCGAAGCGACCGCGGGTCCGCGGCTGATCGCCGCGGAGAGCTGTGCCACTTGGGAGCAGCTCTTGGGCCCGCAGATTTGCTGCAGCTTCTGGAGGTTCTGCTGCGCGCGCGCGATTGCGCCCATCTCGACCATCGCTTCCCCCTGGACGGCGATCGCGTCGGGGTCGTTGGGATCGATCAGCAGCGCCTTGTCGGTCATGCGCACCGCCTTGCCGAACAGATGCTGTTTCTCGGCCACCCGAGCGATGTCGATATAGGCCCAGCGATTGCGCGGATCGACGGCGAGCGCGCTCTCGAGCGCATTCTCCGAATCCTCGAGTTTGGCCGCGGCCATGAGCGCTTCGCCTTGATGCATCAGCTGGACCGACTTGGGCTGGATCTGGTCGTCGGAGCGCTGGCCGGCGACGGGCGCCGCAAGGGCGATCGCGGCAAAGCCGGCGAGCAGAAGGCGCGGGAAATGCTGCATTAAATTCTCCACTTCTCGAGCGCTCCGCCTAGCATGGACGGCGGAGCCGCGCGATGAAAAAGCCGTCGGTACGGTCATGCGCCGGAGTGAGCAACCGCCCGGCACCGTCTGAACGCCCGCCGGCAATGGCCGTTTCCTCACTAATCCACGATGAATGGCGCTGGAGGAAGCGATCGGTCTGCCCTGCCCCTTCGCGGGACAGGAGCGAGCAGACGGCATAGACGAGGCGGCCACCCGGGCGGACCAGCTCGGCGGCAATGTCGAGCGGGCGCTGCTGCGCCGCGATGAGGCGGTCGAGGCGCTCCGGAGTGAGGCGCCATCGCCCTTCCGGGTTGCGGCGCCAGGTGCCGCTCCCCGAGCAAGGCGCGTCGACGAGGACGAGGTCGGCATTGCCGTGCCAGTCAGCGAGTTCGTCCAGCTCTCGAGGCGGGTTGAGCAGCCGCGTCTCGATCGCCCCGCCGGCGCGGTCCGCTCGTGGAGAGAGCTTCGACAGACGGCCGCGGTTGGTGTCTGTGGCGAGGATCGTGGCCTGCGGAGCGGCGGCGGCAAGCGCGAGCGACTTGCCCCCTGCTCCGGCGCACAGATCGACGATCCGTTCACCGTTGTTCGCGTCGCAAGCGAGGGCGATCAGCTGGCTGCCCTCGTCCTGCACCTCGACCAGGCCGGCCGAGAATGCGGGATGATCGTCGAGGCGGCTGTCCGGCGGCAGGCGAATGCCCCACGGGCTGACCGGCGTCGGCTGCCCATCCGGAAACTCCTTCAGCAGCTCGTCGCGCGACGCTCTCGCGACGTTGACCCGGAGGTCGAGCGGAGCCCGCTCGAGCAACGCCGGCCATTCTTCGGCGGCGACAAGCGGTGACAGCTCGGGGATGAGCCATTCCGGAACCAGACCGGCGGTCGCGGCCGTTTCTCCGCCGCTCAGCGACTCCGGGCCGCGCGGCTGGCCGAAGAACTCCAGCAGCTTCGGATCAGCTTCCGTCAGGCCCAGAACCGCCGCTCGCCCGCTCTCGGGCCGCTCGGCGGAGCGGCGGATGGCGCGGAACACCAGCTCGCGCACCGCGCGCCGGTCCTTCGATCCGGCATAGCGCCGGTGCTTGAAATAGCGGGTGACGATCGAGTCGGCCGGCGGCCCGTCCTCGCGGGCCGAGGCGACCACCGCGTCTAGAATCTCAATAGCTGCCTGCAGGCGGGCTGCGGGCGTCATGAACTAACGCGTCGGATAATTGGGCGCTTCGCGCGTGATCGTGACGTCGTGGACGTGGCTTTCGGACAGGCCGGCGTTGGTGATGCGGACGAACTTCGCTTGCTTCTGAAGCTCGGCGATGGTGCGCGAGCCGGTATAGCCCATCGCGGCCTTCACTCCGCCGACCAGCTGGTGGATGATCTCGCGCACCGGGCCCTTGTAGGGCACCTGCCCCTCGATGCCCTCGGGCACGAGCTTCAGATGATCCTTGATGTCCTGCTGGAAGTAGCGGTCGGCCGATCCGCGGGCCATCGCCCCCACCGACCCCATGCCGCGGTAGCTCTTGTAGCTTCGGCCCTGGTAGAGGAAGATTTCGCCGGGCGCTTCCTCGGTGCCGGCGAGGAGCGATCCCACCATGACCGTCGACGCGCCCGCGGCCAGCGCCTTGGCGATGTCGCCGCTGGTGCGGATTCCGCCGTCGGCGATCACGGGAACGCCATTCGCCGCCCGTGCCGCGTCCATGACTGCGGTCAGCTGCGGGACACCCACCCCGGCGACGATCCGCGTGGTGCAGATCGATCCGGGGCCAATGCCCACCTTGATTGCGTCTGCGCCGGCGTCGACGAGCGCTTTCGCCGCGTCCGCGGTGGCAATGTTGCCCGCGATCACCTGTACCGAGTTGGAGAGCGACTTCACCCGCTCGACTGCCTTGGCGACGTCGGTGTTATGGCCGTGCGCGGTGTCGATCACGATGCAGTCGCAGCCGGCGTCGATCAGCGCTTCCGACCGCGCAAAGCCCGCATCGCCGACCGTGGTCGCCGCAGCAACGCGCAACCGCCCCTCGGCGTCCTTGGTCGCGAACGGCGCCGCGACGGATTTCTCGATGTCCTTCACCGTGATGAGGCCGACGCAGTGATTGTCCTCGTCCACGACGATCAGCTTCTCGATCCGCCGCTGATGCAGGATCCGCCGCGCTTCCGAGCCCGACGTGCCGATCGGGACAGTGGCGAGATTGTCGCGGGTCATCAGCTCGCTGACGGCCTGCTTCGGGTTCTCGGCGAAGCGAACATCGCGGTTGGTGAGGATTCCGCACAGCTTGCCGGATTTCTCGACGACCGGGATGCCGCTGATGCGGTGGGCCTTCATCAGCTCGAGGGCGTCGGCGAGCGTCTGGTCGGGAGCCATGGTGATGGGATTGACGACCATCCCGCTTTCGAACCTCTTCACCTGGCGGACCGCCCACGCCTGCTCCTCGACGCCCATGTTGCGGTGGAGCACGCCGATTCCGCCGAGCTGAGCGAGCGCGATCGCCATGTCGGCCTCGGTCACCGTGTCCATGGCCGAGGACAGGATCGGAATGTTGAGCGGGATCTCGCGGGTGAGGAAAGTTCGCGTCTCGGCCTGGCTCGGAAGCACGGAGGATTCGAGCGGCTGCAGAAGGACGTCGTCGAACGTCAGCCCCAAAGGGATATCGGGTCGGATGTCGGGGGCGTCGTTCAGTCGGGCCATATTCGCCCATGACAGGCAAAGCGCGATTCGCCAAGTGCAGCTGTCATTGGCGAGGAGCGTAGCGACGCGGCGCTGCGAGTCAGCGCCTGCTGGATTGCTTCTCCCGGACCAGTCCGGGATCACAATGACGACCTAGTGTGACGTCCTCGCAAGTACCCGCTGCGCGGCTTCGACATGCATGCGTTCGATCATCTCATTGCCGAACCGCTCGGCGCCGCCGTGGAAGGCCGCCACCAGCGCCTGCGCGCGTTCGATTTCCGCCGGACTCGGCGCGAAGGCGCGATGGCAGGGCGCGATCTGGTTGGGATGGATCAGGCTCTTGCCGTCGAAGCCGAGCCGACGCCCCTCCCCCGCCTCGCGTTCGAACCCGGCCATGTCTTCGAGATTGTTGAACACGCCGTCGAACACGGCGATGGCCGCCGCCCGCGCCGCGAGCACGATCAGCTGGAGCGAGGCGGAGATCGGTTCCCGCGTCAAATCGAGCGGGAGGCGGAGGTCGGCGCGAAGATCGTTGGTGCCGGCGATCAGCCCTGCGGACTCGGGCGCGATTTCAGCGGCGGCGAGCACACCCGCCGCGGTTTCGATCATCGCCAGGACGGGCTTTGAAACGGTCGCCGCAATGTCGCGGATCAGATGGGCCGAGGTGGCTCGGGGCACAACCGCAAAGTCCGCCTTCGAGCCCGCGACGGCGTCGAGGTCGAGCGAGTGCCATTCGGTGCCGACGCCGTTCACCCGGATTGCGATCGGCATCGTCCAGGGCGCCGTCACCGCTTCCACCGCGGCAGATCGCGCCAAAGCCTTGTCTTCCGGCTTCACCGCGTCTTCGAGGTCGAGAACTACGAGATCGGCGCCCGCTTCGCGCGCCTTGGCGATCGCCCGCGGGTTCGAGGCCGGCAGGAACAGCAGCGACCGCACGGCGAACAGGTCGGCGGTTTTGTCGCTTTTTGCTTCCGCTTGCGTCATGGCCGTCGCATCATGCCCCGAATAGGTGAGAGCGGGGAAGAGAAATGCTGACGACGTTCGCGGCCGCCGTTGCGGTCCTGGTGCTGCTTTACGTGATGATGGGCGTGAAGATCGTCCGGCAGGGCTATCGGTATACGATCGAGCATTTCGGCCGCTTCGTCCGCGTCGCCGAGCCTGGCTTCAACTATGTCACGCCCTTCTTCTATCGTGTTGGACGCCGGATCAACATGATGGAGCAGGTGCTTGAGATCCCGGGGCAGGAGATCATCACCAAGGACAATGCGATGGTCGCGGTCGACGGCGTCGTGTTCTTCCAGGTGCTCGACGCCGCCAAGGCCGCCTACGAGGTCTACGATCTCTATTCGGCGATCACGGCGCTCTCGACCACCAACCTGCGCACCGTCATGGGCTCGATGGACCTCGACGAGACATTGTCGAGACGCGACGAGATCAACGTCAAGCTGCTCGCGGTCGTCGATCAGGCGACCGAATCCTGGGGCGTGAAGATCACCAGGGTCGAGCTTCGCGACATCCGCCCGCCGCAGGACATCGTCAATGCGATGACGAGGCAGATGAAGGCCGAGCGCGAGAAGCGCGCCGTGATCCTCGAGGCGGAGGGCTCGCGCCAGTCAGCTATCCTCAAGGCGGAGGGCGAGAAGCAGGCGGCGATCCTGTCCGCCGAAGGCTCGCGCGAAGCGGCGTTCCGCGAGGCCGAGGCGCGCGAGCGAGCGGCGCAGGCGGAAGCCGCGGCAACCAAGGCGGTGAGCGACGCCATCGAGGGAGGAAGCGCCCAGGCGATCAACTATTTCATCGCGCAAAAGTATGTCGAAGCGGTCGCGGAATTTGCCCGCTCGCCCAACGCCAAGACGATCCTCTTCCCGGTCGAGGCGACGCAGCTGATCGGCACCCTCGGCGGCATTGCCGAGCTCGCCAGGGAAGCGGTCGGCGGGCAATCGTCGCCGCCCAAGCCGAAGGCGGTCGCGAGCGTTCCCAAAGCGGCCGAATGAGCAACCTTCCGGTCGATCCCGAATGGCTGTGGCTGATCGGCGGCGTGGTGCTACTGATCGCCGAGCTGGTCGCGCCCGGTTTCTTCCTCGTATTCATCGGCGGAGCGGCGGTCGCGACCGGCCTTGCCGCCCTGCTCCTGCCGCTCGGCCTCGCGCTTCAGCTGGCGATCTTCGCCGCGCTCGCCTTCGTCTCCGTACGCGTCTTCGGCCGCCGCGCTTATTCGATGCGCTACGATTACTCGCCCGACCCGTTTCTCAACGACCGGGCGAAGCGGATGCTCGGGACGGTCGTGGTTGCGACCCAGCCTATCGACTCACATGGCGGACGCGTCCGGGTCGGCGACAGCGAATGGTCGGCGCGCGGCGGTCCGGCTCAACCCGGCGACCGGGTCCGTATCGTCGACATCGAGGGCAATTGCCTCAAGGTTGAGCCTGAACACGTCCTTCCGCCGCCGCAGGAACCTTCCGCGCCGCTTCCTCACGAATGAAGGCGTGCATCCGGTCTTCGAGCACCGTCAGCGGCACCGAGCCGAGCGCGAGGATCGCGTCGTGGAAACGGCGCTCGTCGAACTTCGGCCCGAGCGTCGTCTCGGCCTCCTTGCGCAGCTTGAGGATGGTCAGCTCGCCGAGCTTATAGGCGAGCGCCTGGCCCGGCCAGCTGATGTAGCGGTCGACCTCGGTCTCGACCTCGTGCTGGCTGAGCGCGGTGTGACTGGCGAGATAGTCGATCGCCTGTTGGCGCGACCAGCCATATTGGTGGATGCCCGTGTCGATCACGAGACGGCAGGCGCGCCACATGTCGTAGCTCTCCTGGCCGAACTTCTCATAGGGCGTCCGATAGATGCCCAGCTCGTTGCC
>DASUIB010000207.1:0-4127 GCA_036273235.1 Sphingomicrobium sp.
ATTCGGCGCGGTCTTCGGCGGTGACGGTCACATATTGAGTCATGCGGCCGATATAAGCGTGCCCGAAACCAAACCCAACCGTTCATCCCGAGCTTTGTCGAGGGGCTGTCTTTTTCTCGCGACGCGATAAGGGAGGGTAGGCCTCGACAAGTTCAGGCCGAATGGAGAGTGGTGGAAAAGACGAAGATCTGGACCGCGGCCCTCGTCGTCATCGGCGACGAGATCCTGTCGGGACGCACTCAGGACAGGAACGTCGCGCAGGTCGCGACCTGGCTCAACGAGCAGGGGATCAGGCTGATCGAGGTGCGGGTGGTGGCGGATGACAGTGCTGCGATCGGGAAGGCGGTGAACGCGCTTCGGAGCCGGCACGATTATCTATTCACGACCGGCGGGATCGGGCCGACTCACGACGACATCACGGTCGATGCGATCGCGGCCGCTTTCGGCGTCCTGGTGATCGTCCACCCCGAAGCGCGGCAGATTCTCGAAGATTATTACCGCGACCGGCCGGGCGGGCTGACCGAGGCACGGCTCAGGATGGCGCGGACGCCCGAAGGGGCGGAGCTGCTCGCGAACCCGAACTCGGGCGCGCCGGGGATCAAGATGGGCAATGTCTATATCATGGCCGGGGTGCCGAGCATCACCGCGAGCATGCTCGAGGCGCTGACCGGCAAGCTCGAGGGCGGCCGCCCCGTCGTCTCGGTGACGGTCGGCGCGCGGGCGCCGGAGAGCGAGGTCGCCGACCTGCTGCGCGAGACAGAAGCGGCGCATCCGGGGGTCGCCATCGGCAGCTATCCCTTCTTCAAGGACGGGCGATACGGCGCCAATTTCGTGATCCGCTCCGAAGACGGCGAGCTGGCGCGGGAGACCGGGAGCGATTTGGCGGAGCGCTTGAGGGCGGCGGGACACGAGCCGGTCGAAGGGGGTATCTAGCGACTCGTTGACTGCCATTTGCGCCGCACCTAACTCACGGGCGTCAGGCGCGGGTATGATGTAATGGTAGCCTGTCAGCTTCCCAAGCTGAACGCACGGGTTCGATTCCCGTTACCCGCTCCAAAATCAAACCATCCAGTGAATGGTTTGATTTTGGAGCGCACGAGCGCAGCGTGGCGACAGGTAGACCATCTGGGTGAATCGTCTTTTCTGGAGCGAGCTGCGCCACGGGCGCGGCGGCGACTAGCCGATCTCATTCCTAAATTCGTACAAGTAATAGCGCTCGTAAAGGCCGGCGCGCCGGTACGGGCTGTTCGCGACCAGCGCTTCGGCGGTTCCGCGGTCCTCCGCTTCGAAGATCATCAGCATGGCGGAGCGGAGGCCGTTCTCGTCGCATAGCGGGCCGACCGACCGGATCGGGATGTAGGGCTGCTGCAGGAACTCGTTGACCTGATGCTGCACGTCCTGGGAAATGGTTTCGGAGCCGGGTTTAATGAAGCCAATCCAGACAAAAAGCATTGTCATCCCATCCTGCAGCGATTTGCCTTCTCCTATATCAAAACGGGGAACAAAGCGGCCCTTTAGGCATTGCTTAATATAAGTAGGCTTATTATATCCATTGACGATGGAAACGCTTCCTTTCGAGATTGGCGAGACCGCCCATGCGCTGCGCAAGGCGTTCGACCGTCTCGCGGTCGGGCTCGGAGTCACGCGCGCGCAGTGGAAGGTGCTGTTCCGGCTCACCCGCACGCCGGGGCTTAGACAGGTCGAGCTCGCCGACATGCTCGACCTCGAACCGATCACCTTGTGCCGGATCATTGATCGGCTCGAGGAGGCGGAACTGGTCGAGCGGGTTCGCGACCCCGACGACCGGCGCGCGTGGCGGCTGCACGTGACTGAGAACGCGCGGCCGCTGGTCGAGAAGCTTCACGCGATCGGCGCCGACCTGGTCGACCAGGTGTTTGGGGGAATCGATCCGAAAGATGTCGCAACAGCGAGGAAAGTGCTCGCACAGGCACGGGAAAATGCCGGCCGGTGCGGAGCGATGAACAGGGCATCGAATCAATGAACAAGATGGCAACCGAACCGATGACCGGCGCGACCGCCGAGCCGAAGGTCAGGAGGAAAGTGAAGCTGCCGGCGGGCAAGGGCGCGCTGCGCACCTTCCTGATGCTGATCGTGCCCGCGCTGCTGATCGTCGGCGGCGGCTATTATTGGCTGACCGGCGGCAAGAGCGTGTCGACCGACGATGCCCAGATCAAGCAGGACATCGTCTCGGTCAGCCCGCAGATCAACGGACAGGTGGTGCAGGTGCTGGTGCGCAACGGAATGCACGTGAACCGCGGCGACGTGCTGTTCCGGATCGATCCCCAGCCCTATCAGGTGGCGCTCGAGCAGGCCCAGGCGCAGTTCGCCGCTGCGCAACTGCAGACGACGCAGCTGAAGACGACGGCGGCGGGCACCGGCGCCGACATCACCGGCTCCGAAGCCAATCTCAAGATCAAGGAAAATGCGCTGGGGCGGCAACAAGCTCTGCTGAAGCAGGGCTTCACGACGCGCGCCGATTATGAGGACGCGCTCAATGAAGTGAAGACCGCCGAGCAGCAGCTGGCCGACGCCAAGGCGCGTTCGGCCAATGCTCAGGCGGCGATCGCGCCGGGCGAACAGCCGTCGATCGCGCAGGCGAAGGCGGCGATCGACAAGGCGCGGCTCGACCTCCAGCGCACGACGATCCGGGCGCCGATGGACGGAGTCGTCGAGAATGCCGACGACCTCCAGGTCGGGAAGATGGCGGTGCTGGGGATCGGGGCACTCTCCGTCGTCCACAGCTCCACCGCCTGGGCCGAGGCGAACTTCAAGGAGAAGGACGTCGGGCGCATGGTCCCCGGACAACGGGCCGAGATCACCGTCGACGCTTATCCCGGAGTCAAATTCCCGGCGCACATTCAGAGCATCGGCGCGGGCACGGGAAGCGAGTTCTCGCTGCTTCCCGCGCAGAACGCCAACGGCAACTGGGTCAAGGTCACCCAGCGAGTTCCGGTGCGGATCGCATTCAACGAGCCGCCGTCGAAGCCGATGATCGCCGGCCTGTCGGTCAACGCCAAAGTATTTTTCGACAACAAGTAGGGCGCGAGCTCCCAATGGCCGAAGCTGCAACCCACGCACTGCCGACCGGCCAGCGGCTGATCGTCACCGTCGGGATCATGGCGGCGGTGCTTCTGCAGGTGCTCGACACGACCATCGCCAACGTCGCGCTGCCGCACATGCAGGCGAGCCTCAACGCGACCCAGGACACGATCAATTGGGTGCTGACCAGCTATATCGTCGCCTCTGCGATCGCTTTGCCGATCAGCGGCTGGCTCGCCGACCGGGTCGGGCGGAAGCGGCTGCTGCTGATCTCCGTGGTCATGTTCACCGCGGCGTCCGTCGCCTGCGCGACCGCGACGTCGCTCGGCGAGATGGTGCTGTTCCGCGCGCTTCAGGGTGTCGGCGGCGCATTCATCGTCCCGCTCGCCCAGGCGACGTTGTTCGACATCAACCCGCGCGAGAAGCACGGCCAGGCGATGGCCCTATTCGGCGGCGGCGTCATGATCGGCCCGATTCTCGGACCGGTGATCGGCGGCTGGCTGACCGACAATTACAACTGGCGCTGGGTGTTCCTGGTCAACCTGCCGGTCGGGATCATCTGCATCCTGATCATGAGCCAGTTCATGCCCGAGGGCGAAAAGCACAAGCGGCGGTTCGACATGTTCGGCTTCGCGCTTCTGGCGATCGCGCTCGCGTCGCTTCAATTTTGCCTCGACCGCGGGCAGCAGAACGACTGGTTCTCAAGCTGGGAGACGATCATCGAGGCGGGGCTCGCGATCGCGACGTCATGGATGTTCCTGGTCCATATGGTGACGACCGAGCATCCGCTGTTCGACCGAGAGATTTTCAAGGATCGGAATTTCGCGACGAGCGTGGTGTTCATGGCGGTGACGGGCGTGCTGCTGCTCGCCGGCCTCGCCCTGCTGCCGCCGCTGTTGCAGAACATGTACGGCTATTCGGTGCTGCAGTCCGGCTTCCTGACCGCGCCGCGCGGCATCGGAACGCTGTTTTCGATGCTGATCGCGGGGCGGATGACCGGGAAGATGGACGCGAGAATCCTCGTCGGCATCGGCGTCATCCTGATGGGATATTCGCTGCACATGATG
>DASUIB010000208.1:0-5656 GCA_036273235.1 Sphingomicrobium sp.
CCACGATCTCGCCGTCGGGATGCATGACGAACGACGAGCCGTCGAAGACGATCTCGTCCTGGCCCCCGACGCGATTGAGGAAAACGAGCGGCAGGCCCGTGCTCGTCGTTCGGGCGCGCGACAGCCGCTCGCGCGTGTCGATCTTGTCCAGCTCGTACGGGCTTCCGTGAGGGACGAGGAACAGCTCGGCGCCCTGCTCGGCAAGGTGGGCGCAAACCGGCTCAAGCCACATGTCCTCGCAAATCGGGACTCCGAGCCTGATCCCGCGCCACTCGATCGGGTTGGGCAGCGGCCCGGGCGTAAAGATCCTTTTCTCGTCGAACGTGCCGTAATTGGGGAGCTCATGCTTGAAGGTGCGCCCGATCACGCGTCCGCCGTCGGCGAGCAGCATGGTATTGTAGTTGAGACCGCCTTCCTGCGTGATCGTCCCGATCAGCATCGCGGGGCCGGGCTCGGCCGTTGCGGCCACCAGCTCGTCGGTCCATTCGTGCGCGCGCCGGACGAACTCGGGCTTCAGCACCAGATCCTCGGGCGGATAGCCGATCAATTGCAGCTCGGGGCAGAGCAGGAGGTCGGCCTCCTTCGCTCGACGCCGCATCTCGAGCATCGCCGCGGCATTGCCCTCGAGATCGCCGACGCGCTGGTTCATCTGCGCGAATGCAATTCGGAGGCGGTCGGTCATGCCGTCCCATTACCGTTCGGCCCCGTAATTACTACGGGGTTGTCGAAGCCCTGTCCGCCAATTTGGCAGAAAAAGCAGTCCTCGACAGGCTCAGGACGAACGGGGAGTTTACGCACTCACCTTCCACTCGCTAAAGCCGAGTCAGCGTCGGGGGATAAGCCGCATGAAACTGCTCGCCGGGAACAGCAACCTGCCGCTGGCCCGATCGATTTCCAGCTATCTTGAAGTACCGCTCACCGACGCGAGCGTGCGCCGCTTCGCCGACGAGGAGGTGTTCGTCGAAATCAACGAGAACGTCCGCGGCGAGGACGTGTTCGTGATCCAGTCGACTTCCTATCCCGCCAACGACAATCTGATGGAGCTTCTGATCTGCGTCGACGCGCTTCGCCGCGCCTCCGCCAAGAGGATCACCGCGGTGCTGCCTTATTTCGGCTATGCCCGGCAGGACCGGAAGCCTGGTCCGCGCACGCCGATTTCGGCCAAGCTGGTCGCCAACCTGATCACCACGGCCGGCGCCAATCGCGTGCTTTCGATCGACCTCCATGCGGGGCAGATCCAGGGCTTTTTCGATATCCCGACCGACAACCTCTTCGCCTCCCCGGTAATCGCGACCGACATTCACGCCCGCTTCGGCAACCGCGACCTGCTGGTCGTCTCGCCGGACGTCGGCGGCGTGGTCCGGGCGCGCGGCCTCGCCAAGCGGCTCAACAATGCGCCGCTGGCAATCGTCGACAAGCGCCGCGAGCGCGCCGGCGAATCTGAGGTGATGAACATCATCGGCGACGTCGAGGGGCGGACCTGCGTCCTCATCGACGACATCGTCGATTCCGCCGGCACCTTGTGCAACGCCGCCGCTGCGCTGAAGCAGCAGGGCGCCATCGAAGTGTTCGCTTATTGCACCCATGGGGTCCTTTCGGGGGGTGCCGCGACGCGCGTCGCCAAGTCGGAGCTCAGCGAGCTGGTCGTCACCGATTCGATCTGGAGCGGCGAAGCGGACCCCAAGGACAGCAAAATTCGCCGGCTGACCATCGCCCCGCTCCTCGCCGAGGCGATCAAGCGCATTTCCGACGAAGCGTCGGTCTCCAGCCTGTTCGACTGAGCTGTCGCGGGTGAACCGCGTCGCTCAAGCATCGAGCAGGGCCTTCGCCGTCGCCTTGGCGGCGGTGGCGCTGCTGTCGATCATGGACGCGGTGATGAAGCATCTCGTGCTGGTCATCGGGATCATCGCGGTCAGCGTCTGGCGATCGCTCGCGAACCTCGCGCTGAGCGCCGGGCTCTATCTGCCGCGCCGTCTGCCCGCGCCCGATCGAAGCACGCTCAAGATCCATGTCGCGCGTGGCGTGCTCGTCACGGTGATGGCCTTCCTCTTCTTCTGGGGCATCGGCCGAGTCCCGCTCGCCCAGGCGATCGCCTTGACCTTCATTGCACCGCTGATCGCATTGGTGCTGGCGAGCATGTTCCTCGACGAACAGATCGGCCGCCGTTCGATCGCCGGCTCGGTGGCTGCATTTGCCGGAGTCCTCGTCATTGTGTTCGGCCAGGCGCGCGCGCATCTCGGCACCGCGGTGCTCGTCGGTTCGGCGGCGATCCTCGGTTCGGGTTTGTGCTACGCCGGCAATATCGTGATGATGCGGCGGCAGGCGCTCGCGGCGCGTCCGCTCGAGATCAATTTCTTCCAGGCGCTGGCGGTGATGGCGCTGTGGATCGGAGCGCTGCCGTTCGTCGGGATCCCAGCCTCGCCCGGTGCCGAATGGCCGTGGATCGCGGTCGCGGCAATCCTCTCGACCACGGGCACATTGCTTTACGGCTGGGCCTATGCGCGCGGCGAGGCGAGCTATCTCGCCGTGACCGAATATAGCGCGTTCCTGTGGGCGTCAGCGCTCGGCTGGCTCGTGTTTCGCGAACGCGTGTCGCTCTACACGCTTGCCGGCGCGCTGCTGATCGTCTGCGGCTGCCTGATTGCCGCCCGCCGCGGGGTCCCCACGCCGCCGGAGATCGACGTTGCCTAGCCGCCGCCCGACGCCAGCAGGTTCACGGTGAAGGCGAGGACGCCGATGTTGAAGGCGAAGGCGGCGAGGCAGTGGAAGGTGACCACTTTGCGGACTTGTCGGTCGGTGACCTCGACGTCCGAGGTCGCAAACGCCATTCCGCAGGTGAACGCGAAATAGACGAAGTCCCAATAGACCGGCTCCGTCGTTCCTGGAAAACGGAAGCCTGCGCAGCCCGCTTCGGGCGTCACATAGGCCATGTGCGCATAATGAAGCGCATAGACCGTGTTGCTGAACAGCCAGGCGACGATCAAGGTGAGGATGATCAACCCCTTGGCGAACGCGCGCGGGTTGCGGCCGATCGTCTCCGCGCCCACCGCGATCAGGAGAATCGCAACGACGATGCCGGTGAGAATCAGCAGCAAGGTGCGGTTCGCATCATTATGCTGCGCCAGCCGCTCCATCTCCGCGGGATCCTCGATCTTGAGGATGTTCCAGCACAACAGCAGGAACAGCACCGCGGCGAAATCGAACGCGTCGATGATGCCTAGCCACCAGCTCCCGAGCGCGAACCGCGCGGGGACGGCAACGATTAGAAGTGTGGCGAGGAAGACGATGAAGCGCCACGGCGCGATCCGGTTGCCGATGGTGCGCGGTTTCGCCATTGGCCAAGCGTAACGAATGGGCGTTGCTCGTCCAGTGAAAGGAATCCCATGCCCTGGCTGTGGTTGATCGTCGGCGGCTTCTTCGAGGTCGGGTTCACGACCTCATTGCGCTTCGTCGACGGCTTCAGGAACGTGCCGTGGACGCTCGCCTTCCTCGCCTCGGTTGCAGTCAGCATGGGCCTGCTCGAAGTCGCTTCACGCGCGATCCCAATGGGCACCGCCTATGCCGTGTGGGGCGGGATCGGCGCCGTGGGCACCGTGATCGTCGGCATCCTCTGGTTTCACGAACCGACGAGTACGGTGCGCGTGCTGCTCATCCTCGCGATCGTGGCCGCGATCGTCGCCTTGAGGCTTGCTTCCTAAATGCCGAGCCACTCCGGAATTCGGTTCAAACGCGCATTACAGCTTGGCCATCTTTTGGAAACGACAGCGTAACCCTCGTCCGCGCAACTCCGTCGGATCGGCCCGATGTCATCCTATCCCCGCGGATCGAGCGTCCGCTCACGCGCAAGCCAAAGCGAAACGCGCAACTGGTCGTTGTGCGCAGTTGCGATCTTCCAGAACGAAGCGCGTTATCTTGAGGAATGGCTCGCCTTCCACATTCTCGAGGGCGTCGAGCATGTGCTGCTGTACGATCATTGCAGCACCGATGAAGCCCGTGAGGTGCTGCGGCCCTGGATCGAGTCCGGCATCGTCGAATTGTTCGACTGGCGGGTCCCATGGAAGAGTGGCGCGCAGGCCAAAGCTTACGCCGACGCGCTGAGCCGTCTTCGCGGGCGAACAACGTGGGCGGCTTTCATCGACATCGACGAATATCTCTTCTCCCCGATCGGCAAGATGCTGCCCGAGGTTATGAAGCGCTACGAGGGACGCGCCGGCGTGGTCGTGAATTGGCAATGCTATGGGACTTCGGGTCACAAGACGCGCCCGGCAGGACTGACGATCGAAAATTACACCCGCCGCGCGAAAACCGATTGGGCGAGGAATCGCCGGGTGAAGGCGATCGTCGATCCGTCATGCGTCACCGAGCCATGCGGTCCCCATCTCTTCAAGGTCGAACCGGGGCACTCGCTCGTGACCGAGGATTTCAAGCCGGTTCGCGTTGTGCGTTCGGCAAACGGGCGCCGAAGGCTCCGGCACATAGCTGCCTGGCTGCCCTATCTGCCTTTCGACCCTTATTCCAAGATCATGCCCGAGCCGGAGCAGGTCTCGGTCGCGGAGCTTCGAATCAACCATTATGCGACGCGATCGCGCGAGGACCTTGCGTTCAAGTACAAGGACCGGGGCACGATGGACGACCGCGACAGGCGCTCGCATTGGCGCTATCACGATCGCAACGAGGTCGACGACGCGATCCTTGCCCCGAAGGCCGTCGGGATCCGTGAGTTGATTGCGCGAATGAAAGGCGTCCCTCGTCCGCCCCGATCAGCGGCTGCTTAAGCCACAGCTTTCATCAGTGCGAGCGCATCGCCGAGAGCTGCGGAGGAGGCTGTATTGTCGAAGATGCACCAGACATCGCTGCCGCTGCGCGCCGCATGCTCCAGCTTCTCGGCATAGGCGGCGATCCGGTCCTGATAGCTCGATCGGTACATCCTGGGGGAGCCGTGCAATCGCCAATAGGTCAGCTTGCTCCAGCCGCCCGCGACAGCGGCTTCAGGGCAGATCGCCGGGTCTGCGGCAACGCGGGCGATCCGTAGTCTGCCGAGCAGCACGTCGGCAGCCGGATCGAACCAGCTCGGGTGCCTCGGTTCGCATGCGATCTTTGCATTCGAGCGCGCCGTCAGGGACGCGAAGAAGCCATCGGCCACCTCCTCATCAAAGGCGAGCTTGGGCGGCAGCTGAACCAGCAGAACCGCGAGCTTTTCGCCCAACAGCGCGACCTGGTTGAGGAAACCATCCAGCTCGTCGGAGCAGTCGACCAGCTTCCGCACATGCGTGATCTGCTTCGGCAGCTTGACCGAAAAACGGAAGTCGTCGGGCACGCTGTCGCGCCACCGCTCCCAGGTCGCGGGGCGGTGTGGCCGATGGAACGAGCTGTTGATTTCCGCGACTGGAAAGCGGGCGGAATAGCGCTCCAGCGACGTTCCCTCCGCCGGGAACTGATCTGCGTACTGCCGCGGGATGCTCCACCCCGCGGTTCCGATATGGAATCTGGCCACGCGCAGAAAACGCGCGAGCCCTCAGCGCGGCGCAGGCTCCATGTAGGGCGCGACCTGCGGGTCGGCCGTCTCGATCGACGGGTAGAGCTTCGCTGTCGGGAACGGCCCGCGCGCCTGCTCGTAGGCATAGCCCAATGACAGCAGCCGCGCTTCGCTCCACTT
>DASUIB010000209.1:0-4827 GCA_036273235.1 Sphingomicrobium sp.
GGCGGGCATCGAGCGCCTGGCGATGATGATCGGCGCGCCTGAGCCGGAGCGGCCCAGCGTGGTCATTGTTCCGCTCGGACCCCGGGCGGAGCTGCAGGGGCAATCGATCCTCGCCGGGCTTCGCCGAGAGGGGATCGCAGCCGACATGGCCTATCGCGGCAATATGAAGAAGCGACTGAGCCGCGCGAATGAGGCCGGCGCCGTCTACGCGTTGATTATCGGCGACGACGAACTCGATCGCGGCGAGGCTCAGCTGAAGAGCCTGGCCAGCGGTGAGCAGCGCGCCGTCTCGCTCGATTTGATCGCCGAGGCGGTTCGGCGGTGACGCGGATTTCGTCCGAACGCATCGCGTCGATCGAGGCGCGCAAGCATGAGCTTCAGCAGGCGATGTCGCGCGGCGATGTGTCGCCGGACGAGTTCGTTCGGCTGTCCAAGGATTATGCCGCGATCGAGCCGGTTGCCGCCGCCGCACGCGAAGTCCGTCGGCTGCGCGCCGAGCTCGAGGTGCTGAACGGCCTGATCGCCGATCCGACCGCCGAGCCCGAGCTCAAGGAAATGGCCGCAATCGAGGCTGACGACATTCGCCACAGGCTCCCCGAGGCCGAGCGCGCGCTCGCGATACGCCTGCTGCCGCGCGACGCCGCGGACGAGCGCGCCGCGATGCTCGAGGTCCGCGCCGGCACCGGCGGCGACGAGGCGGCGCTGTTCGCCGGCGCTCTGCTGCGCATGTACCAGCGCTTCGCCGAGGCGCAGGGCTGGCGCTTCGAGCTGATCTCGGCGAGCGCGTCCGAGGTCGGCGGCTACAAGGAAGCGATCGCCTCGATCAGCGGCGCCGGCGTGTTCGCGAAGCTGAAGTTCGAAAGTGGCGTGCATCGCGTCCAGCGCGTGCCGGTGACCGAGAGCGGGGGACGCATCCACACCTCCGCCGCGACGGTTGCCGTGCTGCCCGAAGCCGAGGATGTCGACGTTCAGATCGACGACAAGGACTTGCGCATAGACGTCTACCGCTCCTCGGGCCCCGGCGGCCAATCGGTCAACACCACTGACAGCGCGGTCAGGATCACGCACCTGCCAACGGGGCTCGTCGTCATCCAGCAGGACGAGAAGTCGCAGCACAAGAACAAGGCCAAGGCGCTCAAGGTGCTGCGCACGCGGCTTTTCGAATTGGAGCGCGAGCGGCTGGCAAGCGAACGCGCCGGGGTCCGCAAGTCGATGGTCGGCTCTGGCGACCGGTCGGAACGGATCCGCACCTACAATTTCCCACAGGGGCGCGTCACCGACCACCGCATCAATCTCACGCTCCACAAGCTCGACGAGGTGCTCGAAGGCCCTGGCTTAACCGAGGTCATAGACGCCCTCGTCTCCGAGGACGAAGCCGAGCGCCTCGCAGGTTTGGAGGACGCTTGAAGCCGATCGCCCGCGCGCTTGACGATGCCACGCGCCAGTTGAGTCAAACGAGCGACACCTCGCGCCTCGACGCCGAGCTGCTGATGGCCGAGGCGCTCCACATCGACCGCGACCGGCTGCTGCTCGCGCCGCCCGACCGGCAGGTGCCGCAGCGCTTCTGGGACATGGTGAAGCGCCGCTCCGACGGCGAGCCGGTCGCCTACATCACCGGGCGCCGCGCCTTCTGGAACATCGAGCTTCACGTCGGCCCCGGTGTGCTCGTCCCGCGTCCCGATTCCGAAGTCCTCATCGCTTCGGCGCTCGAGCATTTCGAAGGCGCCGACGGTCCAAAGCGGATCCTCGACCTCGGCACCGGGCCGGGGACGCTGCTCCTCGCCGCCCTCGACATCTGGCCGCAGGCGACCGGCCTCGGAGTCGACGTTTCGCGTCACGCGCTGTCCTACGCTTCCGCCAATGCGCGGCGGCTCGGTTTGGAGGGTCGAGTGAAGCTCTTGCAGGGCAATTGGGCGAGCGGGCTGCTGGAGAAATTCGACCTGATCCTGTGCAACCCACCTTATATCGCCGAAGGCGCCGAGCTGGGGCCAGGGGTGCGCGAATATGAGCCGGACGAGGCGCTGTTTGCCGGCCGCGAGGGCCTCGACGCCCATCGCGAGCTCGCGCCGCAGCTGCCGCGGCTGCTCAATCGCGGCGGCCTCGCGGCGATCGAGATCGGCCTGGATCAGGCCGCGGCGGTGGTTGAGCTGCTCGCCCGCGACGGCTTGCAGGCGCAGGTCGCAAACGACCTCGCCGGGCACCCCCGCTCTATCCTGCTAACCTGGATTTGAACAAAATCGCTTGGCAGACGCCTTTATGCGCACTACATCAAGGGCCTGGGCCGGGCCGGCTCCCTTACGAAAAGCTGAGCGCATCCCGTCCCACCCCCGACGCAATCGGCCGTTCGCATCGCGCCTCGAAGGCGCAGACGGAACGAGAGGGTCAGAGGTGACGCTGTGCGCCACCCTGGCCGCTGAAGGCAAAAAGGGGCTAGCCACTACTTCGTAAGGATGTAGGCATTTGATCAACAATCGTCAGGGCGGCCGCAGGCGCGGCCGCGGGGGACAGCGGGGTCAGAACCTCGGCGGACAGCCGGGGAACCGGCAGGACAATCGTCAGCGCGGCAATGCCGCGCAGCTGCTCGAGAAATACAAGAGCATGGCGCGCGACGCCCAGCTCGCGGGTGACCGCGTCCAAACCGAATATTATCTGCAATTCGCGGACCATTATTTCCGCGTGCTGAGCGAGAGCCGGGCGCGGTTTGAAGACCAGCACCAGCAGCACCGCCGGCACCGTGAAGACGAAATGGACGAAGAGGAAGGCGAGGAGGATCTGGTCGAGGCGGGCGAGGCCGAGCCTTCCGAAGCGGACGAGCGGCAGGACCGGGGCGACCGGCACGAGCGCTTCGACCGCGGAGCCCGACGGCCGCGCGACGATCGAGAGCCGCGCCGCTTCAACCGCGATGCGAGTGACGAAGAGGATCGCTCGGAAGCTCGGCCGCACCTCAACGGGGACGACAGCCTTCCGCTCGATGTGCTTCCGCCCGCCATCGGCGCCGACGAGATGGGCGAAGCGGCGAGCGAAGAAGCCCCCGCTCCGCGTCCGCGCCGCCGTTCGCGCACACCTCGGCCAACCGAGGGCGACGACGAGATCGCGCCAGCCGCCTAAGGCTCTCCTACCGGGCGCGGACGGTTGTCCGCATCCAGCGCGACGAAGGTGAACAGCCCTTCGGTGACCTTGACTTCGGTCGCCCCGAGGTCGCGATGAGCGACGACCTCGATCTTCACCCCCATCGACGTTCGGCCGACGCGCTCGACCTCGGCATAGACCGAGATCAGGTCGCGCAAATGGATTGGGGCGAGGAATTTCATCGCTTCGATCGCGACCGTCGCGACCGGTCCGCGCGCCCGCCGCGAGGCGACGATGCCCGCCGCAATGTCCATCTGGCTCAGCACCCAGCCGCCGAAAATGTGACCGTTGGCGTTGATGTCGGCCGGCCCCGGCATGACCCGCAGGATCGGCGCTCGCTCGAGGTCGGTCATTCCTTCTCCTTGTGAAGTGGCGCCCCGGCGGCATCGTCGTGCCCGCTTTCGGCGCTCAGGAACACGAGCGTCATCAGCGACGTCCCGAGCAGGACGGTGGCTCCGATCCCGAGCCCGGTCGCGATCAGCATATGGATGTGAAGCGTCGGATCGCCGCGCGAGACGAGGATGACGGCAACCGCCGCGACGATGATCGAGAGCAGGACCATCAGCCGGAACACCCGCCAGAAGCGGCGCTTCATCGATGCGCTAGGGCTCGGGAGCGGATCGTGAACCGGCACGGCTTCCCTTTGGCGGCGCGAAGTGGGACTATCAAGCGGCGGACGGCGAGTCACGAAAGGACAGCGCCATGACCATCTCGGCAGTGCTTGGAGCCAAGGGAACAAGCGTCGAAACCATCGCCGCCGACGCTTCTCTGTTCGACGCAGTGCGGAGGCTTGGAGAGAAAAGGATCGGCGCCCTGCCAGTAGTCGAAGGCGGCCGGATCGTCGGCATAATTTCGGAGCGCGACGTCATCTATTGCCTGCGCGAGCACGGGCGCGAAGCGCTCGACTGGCGGGTCGAACAGGCGATGAGCTCGCCGGCGATCACGGCCGATCCCGACACCGACGTGCTCGCCGCATTGGGGCTAATGACCCAGCGGAGGATCCGCCACTTGCCGGTGGTCGAGCACGGCGAAATCCGCGGCATCGTTTCGATCGGTGATTTGGTGAAGCATCGGATGGAGCGGATCGAAGCCGAAGCCGAGGCAATGCGGGTCTATATCCAGAGCGCTTAATCGCCGGCCAAAATCATTTCGATTCAGCTACTTGCCTCTTGAACCAGGGGCGCGTCCTCTTATCTAGGCCGCACGCGGGGGCGCCTGAAGGGCCTCCGGCGACAGATCGGCTTGTGATAACATAAGTGCAAAAAGCCGGTTGACGCGATGGGGGCTCGCACATATATGCGCCCTCCAGCAAGCGGACGCGGCTCCTTTGGGGTCTCGCGTTCGTTTCGCGCCTCTTCTTGGTCGGTGTAACCGATGCCCGGAACCAATCGAACCGGGGGAGGATGCGCGTCGGCTCTTTGACATTGTCGGTTTAGATGAAGGGACATGTGGGCGGCGGCCCGGTCACCGATAACCTCTGGGTATCGGCGGATCGGTCAAACTTAAGCCGTTCCTTAATGTGACTTCCGTTGCGGCTTGCCGCTGCGGGACGAGCAGATGTCCTCATACGCAAACACACCAGTTTGTATATTTGTGCAGGAACGGCTCCCGGAGATGCCGGTCTTGCCCTGCTTATTCCAGCGGGGCTCGATCGTACATCAACTTGAGAGTTTGATTCTGGCTCAGAACGAACGCTGG
>DASUIB010000210.1:0-2867 GCA_036273235.1 Sphingomicrobium sp.
CGCATCGAGGATCACCGCCATGTGCGTCGGCCCGTCGGCCTTCGAAAGCCCGTCGGCGAGCTTCCACAGCATGGTCGTATAGCCATAAACCGCGCCCGCCGGCTGCCCGTGCCGGTTGGTCAGCGGCGGCAGCCGGTGATAGGCGCGGAAGATGTAGCTCGACCCGTCGACCAGATAGAGGTGCGGGCGTGCTTGGCTGCTTTGGGCGGCAGGCGTGGAAGCGTCAGGCATGAACGGAGGGGTTTAGCAGGGTGGCGGCGGGAAGGAAGCTGATGACGATGTAAGCTGGAGAGCGTCCGCTTTCGATCCATGGCGAACGTTGGAAACAAAATCCTGTCCTACAGCCCATCATTTGTGATCCAAGCTGGCGGATGAGCAACACCGATTCGCCAAAGTCTCGAAGGCCCCGCCGCGACGGCTGGACGCCCGAGCGCCAGCTCCTCTTCCTCCAGATGCTCGCGAAGACCCGCAAGGTGAGCAAGGCCGCCGCTCATGTGCGGATGAGCCGCGAAAGCGCGTACCGGCTGCGCTCGCGCCTCAAGGGCGAGCTGTTCGCGCTCGCCTGGGACAGCCTCTACGCGCCGCGGTTCGCCCCACCAGGGAGCGAAATAGACAAACGTCACATTGCGGCCCTCCGCCTGGGCCTCCCTCCCGAACGGATCAGGCGCTGGCCGGACAGCCCAACTATGTCAAAGTCGTGATCTTATGGATCAGCTCGCCGGCGCCGTGGTCCCGTCGATCATCGGGCGCATCTGGCCGACGAACTTGTCGGTGTTCCGGATCGATCGAAGCACGATCACGATCGCATCGGCGGGGAAGCCCGATTCCAGTGTGAACGTATATCCGGAAAACACGTCGCGCGTGTCGTCCGCGCCCCAGAAGAGGAAGTTCTGGTCGCTGAAATACAGCAATTGCGTCATCAGGTCCGACTGCGACTTGGCGCGCAGCAGGTTGATGTAGCCGCCCTTGTAATGCGGATAGACCCGAATCCCGATCGTGTCCGATTTGGTGACGCTGATCACGATCTCGAGCGAGTCGCAGTTCGTCAGCCCCTTCGTCATCAGTCCGACGAAATTGTACGGGTTCTTCGTGCTCTGTCGAAATTCGACCGACACATCGTCGCGCGCCCCGGCGCTCGCGAGCACGCTCCGCAACGATTCGCGCGTCGCGTCGCGGTGTGGATCGGCGGCATCCGACTGGGCGATGGCCGGCGCCGCGCCGGCAACACCGTCGAGAACAAGAACGGCAGCGAAAAGCGATAAGGTCAGGCCGAGCAGCGGCCTCGTCGTCGCATGGTTCATCATCAGCCCCCCGGCCTGGTTCAAGACCTCGACGGTTGCGTCTCGCAACCCTCGAAGGACCGACGCTGCGACTCCGTGAAGCGCCTGTCAATGCCGTTACGGAACCAGAACCGTGTCCCTCGCCTCGGGCAGCATCTTGGGATAGTCGAGCGTGTAGTGAAGTCCGCGGCTTTCGTGCCGGCTTAGCGCGCTGCGGATGATGAGGTCGGCGACCTCGACCAGGTTCCGGAGCTCGATCAGGTCGGGAGTTACCCGGAAGTGGCCGTAATAATCCGTCACTTCCTGCCGGAGCATGTCGATCCGGTGCTTGGCGCGCTCGAGGCGCTTGGTCGTCCGGACGATCCCGACATAGTTCCACATGAAGCGGCGGATCTCGCCCCAGGTCTGGGCGATCACCACTTCCTCGTCGCTGTCGGTGACCCGGCTTTCGTCCCAGGCGCGGATTTTCGGTACCTCCGGAAGGTCGCCGAAACTGCGGACGATGTGCCTCGCCGCCGCTTCGCCGAACACCAGGCATTCGAGCAGGCTGTTCGACGCGAGCCGGTTGGCGCCGTGAAGGCCGGACTGGGTCACCTCGCCAGCGGCATAAAGTCCCGGCGCGTCGGTTCGGCCGTCGAGGTCCACGACCACCCCGCCGCAGGTGTAATGCTGCGCCGGCACGACCGGGATCGGTTCCGCGGTGATGTCGATGCCGAGGCCCAGCAGCTTCTCGTAGATGTTGGGGAAGTGGGCTCGAACGAAGTCCGGCTCGCGGTGGGAGATGTCGAGGAAGACGTAATCGAGCCCGTCGCGCTTGATCTCGTGGTCGATCGCGCGGGCCACGATGTCGCGCGGCGCAAGCTCGGCGCGCTCGTCATAATCGGGCATGAAGCGGTGGCCGGTCTCGGGGTGCTTGAGGATCCCGCCCTCGCCGCGCACTGCCTCCGTGATCAGGAAATTCTTGACCTGCAGGTTGTAAAGGCAGGTCGGGTGGAACTGCATCATCTCCATGTTGGAGACCCGGCAGCCCGCCCGCCACGCCATCGCGATCCCGTCGCCGGTCGCTCCGCGCGGCGCGGTCGAATAGAGGTAGGCGCGACCGGCGCCGCCACTGGCGAGGATCGTCGCTCGTGCGGTCAGCGTCTCGACCCGCTTCTTGCTCCGGTTGTAGGCGTAGAGGCCGTGGACAGCGCCGCTGGTCGAGAAATGCGTCGCGTTGCGCCCGGTAACGAGGTCGATCGCGACCATGTCGGGGACGAGGACGATGTTCGGATGCTTCGCCACTGCGGCCTCCAGCGCCTGCTGGATCGCATAGCCGGTCGCGTCGGCGACATGGACGATGCGGCGGTGGCTGTGCCCGCCCTCGCGGGTCAGGTGGAGCGCATTGCCCTCGGTCGCGAACGGAACGCCCAGCTCGATCAAATGCTGGATCGCGCGCGGCGCCGCCTCGACCACATGCTCGACGACCTTGGGGTCGTTGAGGCCGGCGCCTGCAATCATCGTGTCGTTGATGTGCGCTTCGAAGCTGTCGCCTTCCTCCAGCACCGCGGCGATGCCGCCCTGCGCGCGGCCTGTCGCCCCCTCGCC
>DASUIB010000211.1:0-9198 GCA_036273235.1 Sphingomicrobium sp.
GCGGTCCAGCTCATGCTTCGAGCCAGGAGACGATCCGTTCGCCCCGCGACGCGCGCTCGTTCGCCTGCGCCAGCCGCACCGCATGGAAGATCAGGCTCGCGATCGTCCAGCCGGCGACGAGCTCCAGCCCGAGATCGGGGCGGCGGAACAGCAGCGAGACCGCGAGGATCACCATGTTCGGATTGCGTCTCGCGGTGATCAGCCGGAACCTGCTGTCGATGGGCCGCCACACATGGATTTCGAGTCCGAGCCGCTTGATGAAAATGCCTTCGATGATCCGCTGCGCGACATAGCCGCCGATGATCGCCCACAGCACCATGGTCGCGAAAACCGGCTCTAGCGGCCGCCCGTAAGCCGGGAGGCCATGCTCCCACGCCCAGTACCAGAAGGGCGGGTGGATGATGTCGATCCCATGGTCGAACACCTCGCCCCATTTCGAGGAAGCGCCGGTTACCCGGGCGAGCTTCCCGTCGACCGTGTCGAGCACCATGAACAGGAAGCCCGACAGCACGCCCAGCCAATAATCCGCGTTCCAGAAGAGATAGAAAGCGAGCACGCACAGGATCGCGCCGATCAGCGTCACGAAGTTCGGAGCAAGGCCCGCCCGCGCCGCCCAGCGAGTCAGGGTGAAGGCGGGCCTGCGCCACAGGTACAGCGTCAGCGCATCCGTCACGCCCTTGTAGGCCGCGTCATAGGCTGCGCGTTCGACCGGTTCCGGATCATCGGGATCGAGCAACATTACGAACGGCCGCTCGCGCTTCCTCAGCTCGGCATAGCTGAGCTCGGCGCTTTCGGCGGGCAGCAGCTCGTATCCCTCAACGACCTCACGATCCTCGAGGCCGGCCGCGGCGGCCGCGGCATTCGCGTCCGCAGGGACATGCAGCATGACCGGTTCGCCCTCGAACGTCAGCATCGTGCCCGGACGGGCGAGCATCGCCTTCAGCCAAGCCGGGTCCCAGGCAAAGCGCATGCTCGCGAGAAGCACTGGCCGGCCTGCCTGAGGGCCCTCCGCGCACTCGAGGCCTGCGTTCGCTGCGAGCCGGCAGGCGCGCTCGCGCGCGTCCATGCCGAAGGGCCGAGCGGCATTCCGTCCGACCGGGACAAACAGCAGGGGCGGCTCGGCTGCCATGGAGGCGGCATAAAGACGGGCGGAACGGCAGGAAAGGGGGCGCAGCGAGAGGGGCGGCTTGCCCCTGTGACGTTATTCGCGCATCACTCCGCCGCAATGGCCGATCTCGACCGGCAACAGGCGGACGACCCGCACGGCTCGGTTTACCGGGTCGCAGGCGCGCTGACGATCACCCGCGCCGCCACCACGCAGCGCGAGATCGACGCGCTTCCCGATCCGCTGACCATCGATCTTTCCGAAGTCAACCGGATGGACACCGTCGGCGCGTGGATCGTCTACCGCAGCGCCCGCGACCGGGGAGCGAAGGTGATCGGCGCCAGCCGCGATGAAGTCAGCCTGCTGAAGCAGGTGCGTGAGTTCGACGCGCCCGCCCGCGTCCATCCCGAGGAGCGCGGCGGTTTGGTGCGGGTGCTGATGGAGCTCGGCGCATGGGTTGCGGAGACCGGCGTCACCCTCGTAGGCTTGCTCGGCTTTTTCGGCTCGACCCTGATCGGTTTCGCCAACGTCATTCGCCGGCCGAAGCGTTTTCGGGTCAATGCCGTCCTGCAGCGGTTCGACGTCGTCGGGGTGCGGGCGCTCGGCATCATCGGGCTGATGAGCTTCCTCATCGGCGTGGTCATCGCCCAGCAGGGGTCGGTGCAGCTCGCCCAATTCGGCGCCGAGGTCTACACGATCAACTTGATCGGCCGGATCACCATCCGCGAGCTCGGCACGCTGATGACGGCGATCATGGTCGCCGGCCGTTCCGGCTCCGCCTTCGCGGCACAGATCGGGACGATGAAGATTACCGAGGAGATCGATGCGATGCGGACGATCGGGGTCTCGCCGATCGAGGCTCTCGTCCTTCCGCGCATCATCTCGGCGGTCGTGATGATGCCGCTGCTTTCATTCTGGTCGATGCTGCTTGCCCTGATCGGGGGCGGAGTCTTCGTCTGGCTGTCGCTCGGAATTCCGCCGATCACCTACATCCAGCGACTCCACGAGGTGACCCCGGTCACCGATCTGTGGGTCGGCCTGATCAAGGCGCCGGTGTTCGGGTTCATCATTGCGCTGGCCGGCTGCTTCCAGGGGATGCTCGTCCAGGGCAATAGCGAGGAGGTCGGCTCACGCACCACGACCGCCGTCGTTCAGTCGATCTTCCTCGTCATCGTGCTCGACGCGATGTTCGCCGTCTTCTTCTCGAATATCGGGTGGGTATGACGGCGATCCCGAAAGAGCTCGACCCCGCCACTGTCCCGGAAGGCTGCAAGCCGGTCATCACCGTCCGCGGCCTCAGCAACAGCTTCGGGGACCAGGTCATTCACGACGACCTCGACCTCACCGTCTGCCGCGGCGAAATCCTCGGCGTGGTGGGCGGCTCGGGCACCGGCAAGTCGGTGCTTCTGCGCTCGATCATCGGTCTGCAGACCCCCGAGTCCGGCGAGGTCGAGGTCCTCGGCGAGAGCATGCTCGGGCGCAACGAGGACGAAGCGAAGAACATCCGCCGCCGCTGGGGCATATTGTTCCAGAACGGCGCCCTCTTCTCGACGCTGACCGTAGCCGAGAATGTCGAGGTGCCGATCCGCGAATATTTTCCGTACCTCCGCCCGCCGCTGCTCGACGAAATCGCATCCTATAAGATCGCGATGGGCGGTCTGCCGCCGGATGCGGGCCCCAAATATCCGTCGGAGCTTTCGGGCGGCATGGTGAAGCGCGCCGGCCTCGCCCGCGCGCTCGCGCTCGATCCCGAGCTGTTGTTCCTCGACGAGCCGACGGCGGGACTCGACCCGATCGCTGCGGCGGCCTTTGACGAGCTGATCCGCTCGCTTCAGCAGCGGCTCGACCTCACCGTGTTTCTGATCACCCACGACCTCGACACGCTTCATGCGATTTGCGACCGGATCGCGGTCCTTGCCGACAAAAAGGTCATCGCGGTCGGAACGATCCCGCAACTATTGGCTTTGGACCATCCTTGGATACAAGAGTATTTTAACGGGCCGCGGGGGCGAGCTGCCGCGGACAGCTATGAGCACGAGGTCACGGCCTGAATGGAGACGCGGTCAAATTACGTGATGGTCGGCGCGGTCACCGTGGCGCTGCTCCTCGGCACGTTGCTCTTCATCGTCTGGCTCGCCGGCCTCTCGAACAAGACGACGAAATGCTACGACATCTATTTCGCCGAAGGAGTCGGCGGACTCAACAAGGGCTCGAACGTGAGCTTCTCGGGCGTTCCGGTCGGCCAGGTCAGCAAAATCTCGCTGTTGCCCAATCGCCCAGAGTTCGTCTGGGTCAGGATCGACGTCAACGAGCAAACGCCGGTGCTCCAGGGCACCAGTGCGCAGATCCACGGGGTCGGTTTCACCGGAGTCAGCGAAATCCAGCTGACCGGCGCGGAGCGCGGACGACCGCCGATCGAGCAGATGGGGCCGCAGGGCTGCCCCGTCGTCCCCGCGAGCTCGGGCGGTATCAGTGCATTGCTCAATAGCGCGCCGGAGCTGATCGACCGCATCCAGCGGCTCACCGAACGGCTGACCGAGCTCTTGGGCGACAAGAACCAGAATTCGATTGCCGACATCCTCGAGAACATCGATCACACCAGCAGGGTGCTCGCCGACCGCGCGCCGCAAATGACGGATGCGATGGCCCAGATCCAGGTCGCCGCGCACAATGCGGGGAATGCCGCGAACAGCGTCGCGGCGCTGTCCAACAACACCAACAAGCTGGTGACCGAGCAGGGGCGGCCGGCGGTCGAGAACCTCAACAAAACCATCCTCGCGGCGCGGCAGGCGGCGGACAATTTGAACGCGATGATCAGCGACGCCCGCCCCGGCGTTCAGAACTTCAGCAAGTCCACGCTCCCCGAGGCGAACCGGCTGGTCCACGACCTTCGCGACCTGTCGCAGTCGCTCGAGCAGGTCTCCAACCGGGTCAACCAGCAGGGCATCGGAAGCGCGTTGGGGCCGCAGAAGCTGCCGGACTATAATCCAGGGAAACGCAAATGAAGCTGCGCAGATTCGTTCCCCTCGCTGCCGCCCTCGCGCTTGGCGGCTGCTCGCTCGGCGGTCTCCTGGGCGGGGCCAAGGTTCCGCCTACGCTCCAGACCTTGACACCCGAAGCCGCCGATCCGGGGAACATCGCCCGCACGGCCACTGCCGGGCAGGCGGTGACCATCGCGACGCCGGTCGTCCCGAATGAGCTGCGCACGCTTCGGGTGCCGGTTCAGATTTCGCCGACCGACGTGCAATATGTGACCAATCTCCAATGGGTCGACACGCCCGATCACCTTTTCCAGAACCTCATCCAGGAGACGGTACGGCGCACCACCAACCGCGTCGTCCTCGACCCGAGCCAGGCCGGTCTCGATCCCGGCGCGACGCTTCAGGGCCAGCTCGAACGCTTCGGCTATGACGCGCGGACGGGGCAGGTGGTCGTCGCCTTCAACGCCTCCCTCGCGACTGCCGGAGGAGCCGAGGTTCAGACCCGCCGCTTCGTCGCGACCGCGCCTGCGGACGGCACAGGGCCGAGCGTCGGCCCCGCCCTGAACCACGCCGCCAACCAGGTCGCGCGCGAAGTCGCCCAATGGATCGGCGGCTGACCTCAACGCTGGCAGCGATGCCCGCGAGCTGAGTTTCAACCGCTCTTTGGCGGTGGTGCGGGACCATCGCGAGTCACTGAGGCATGGAGGTGCGCAATCCTCCATTGCCCGAGCTGCCGCCTGAGGACGAAGGTCCTGCGATCGAGCGCCGGGCCGACCGGAATGTGGAAGGTGACGACGGATGTGTCGCCCCAGGTCTGAAACTCCATATCCTCCGGAGCGACATTCCCTTTGCTCCCTTTCGAGCGCATATTATCGAACAGAGGAGTGACCAGCTTCATGATCTCGGCGCGCCCCTGGACCCGCCGGATGGGAAACGGCGGACCGGTGAAGAAGAGCGTGGCATCGTTCGTCAGCATCGCCGCATAACCTTTGGCGTTGAAGGAGTTCAGGGCGGCGAAGAACGAATCCATTGCCCGCTGCGGTGACGAAAGATCGAATTCGGCGGAACGGGAGTTCGAGGTTTTGCTCATGGATTGGTCGGCCCGGGCGGATGCGGGCAGGCTTGCCAACACCCCCGCCATTCCAAGGAGCAGTGCTCGGCAAATTGTGAAATGCATGTGCCCGTCTCCACATCTCTGGAGGTGGAACTTTATCTTTTATTTAAAGTACAATCAATAGGGGGTTATAAGCTGCTAGGCGGCGTCTCTTCGGCGCGACAGCTCCCCGCGTTGTGCGTCCGGACGATAGTCGAGGAGGTCGCCGGGAAGGCAGCGCAACACCTCGCACATCTTTGCAAGCGTCGAGAAACGGATGCCTCGGACCTTGCCCGACCGGAAGAGAGATATCTGCGTCTCGCTAATGCCCACGCGTCCGGCGAGCTCGCGCGCTGTCAGGTTGCGCCGCGTCAGAACGGCATCGAGGGTGACGACGATTCCCATCTTACACGAAGCCTTTCAGTTCTGCTTCGAGAGCGGCCGCTCGTTCCTGCGTGCGGCCTGCTAAGCTGAGCAGCCGTGCCAGTAGCAGCACCGCAAGACCGATCAGGGCGATCACCAGGTCCGCATCGTCAATGCCGAATATCTGCGTGCGCCCGTCCACCAGTCCGCCGGGTAGCGGACCGGACCGGACCCACGGGGCAAGGAAGGTGCCAGCTATGCCGCCGGCGACCATGCACCAGCCCAGGTGTCTTAGCCCGCGTTCAAGCGACGTTCCGAACATCGCACCGGCGGCTATGTCTGCAAACGTCCGTCTGATCGCGATGAGGACCCACAAATAGAAGACCGATGGAAACCAGTAGAGCGTGTGAAGTAGGGTGAGCTCATGGGCGTCGCCGGCGGGCGCCGTGAGCGCGGTTGAAAAGCAGATCGCGATACCGAAGCACAGGATCAGGATCAGGATCGCAGTCGCATTGGCGAAAATCCTGCTTTGCCTTCGCAACGCTTGTTCACTCCCCGCGTCCATTGACCGTCCTTTATGTCTTAGTTAAAATACCGCGCAACGTTCAGTTCGGCTGGACAATATGCTTACTCCCCACGCTCGCCAGCCTCCAGCTTTGTCCTTTCAGGAGAATTCAGGGTTTATGATCGCGGCTCCCGTCGCTGACCGCCGGACCTTCATGGCTGCAGCCGCGGCGACGCTGATCGCGAGAAGGGCATCCGCTCGACCGAGGGCCCCGTCAATGACTGCGGCTCCGCTATGGTATGATCGTGCGATCGTCATCGACGGCCTCGGCGGAATCGTTGATCCCTATTCGCCGAATGGCCGGACGCGCCTTAGCAATCGCGCCTGGAGCGAGCTCAGGCGGACCGGCGCAACCGCGGTCAACCAGACCCTCCTGCCGGTCGGCAATGGGCCCGACGCGTGGCCCGGAATTCTCAAATATATCGATCTCTTCGATGCTGTCGTCAGCGCAAATCCTGATCGCTTGCGGATCGTGCGCACGGCGGCGGACATCGAAAGCGCCAAAGCCGCCGGTCAGATCGGGCTGATCTACAGAACCCAGGACACGGCGATGATCGGAACCGCCCTCGACCGCGTCTCCGAGCTCAAGCGGCGGGGAGTCAAAGTGATTCAGCTGACCTACAATCTCCGTAATCTCAGCGGCGATGGCGCGCTCGAGCCGGAGAATGCCGGTCTTTCGCGCTTAGGACATGCGACGATTGCTAGGATCGAGCGGGAGAACCTCCTGCTTGATCTCGCCCACGGCGGCGCACGCACCATCGCCGAAGGCATTGCTGCGGCAACCCGGCCGCTAACCATCAGCCACACCGGCGCTCGTGCGGTCTACGACCATCCGCGCAATGTCTCGGATGAGGCGATCCGCGCTGTCGCGGAAAAAGGGGGAGTCACCGGCGTCTATTTCATGCCGTATCTAGCGGCTTCCTCGAAGCCCACGGGCGCCGATCTCATCAGGCACATCGAGCATATCGCCAGCGTCGGCGGGGATGACCATGTGGCTATCGGCACCGACGGCCCGCTTCTACCAATCGTCATCAACGACGAAGCGCGCAAGCAGGCACGCCAGGCGTTCGAGCAACGCGATGCCGCCGGCTACACCGCTCCTGGCGATGGGCCGGATGTCATCAATGTTGTCGAGGATTATAATCGCCTCGACCGCTTTCAACGCCTTGCCGGGGATCTTTCCAGGCGCGGCTGGACAACCGCCGGGCTGGAGAAACTCTTCGGCTCAAACCTGCTCCGCCTCTACCGCGATGTGTGGGATAACTGACGACCAGACAAGGTTGAGGGTCAACGTTCGCGGATTGTTGCTCATCCTGCGTGAGAAGCGGATCAAGCGATGGCCGCGCACATGGAATATGATCTCATCGACGAGCGCAATCCCACGTGGCATCGACTAGGCCAGCGACTTGGTCACCTGCTCGTAGACATCCCTCGATAACCCCGGCGCCGCCGCGATCCGCTCGAGCGCCTGGCGCATCATCGCCGAGCGCTTGGGCTCGAAGCGCCGCCAGCGGCCGAACGGCGGGACCAGCCGCGCCGCGACCTGCGGATTGAGCTTGTCGGCAGCGATGATCATGTCGGCGAGGAAGGCATAGCCGCGCCCGTCGGGCGAATGGAACGCCCAGTGATTGACTCCGAACGTGCCGGCGAGCGAACGCAGCCGATTGGGGTTGCTCATGCTGAAGTCCGGGTGCTCGGCCAGCCTCAGCACCTCATCGACCGTGTCCGGCCGCTGCGCCGCCGCCTGAAGCGCGAACCATTTGTCGAGCACCAGCGCATCGTCCTGGAAGCGCTGGTAGAAAGCGTCGAGCGCGGCCTGCCTCTCCGGCGCGCCGAGCGAAACCAGCACGCCGAGCGCGCCCTGGCGGTCGGTCATATTGTCGGCGCGATCGAATTGCGCCTTCGCGAGCGCGGCGGCTTCGGATTCCTCGGCGGCGGCGAGGAAGCTCAGGGCGACGGTCCGCAGCCGGCGAGTGCCCTTGGCGGCTGGGCTCAGGTCACCGCCCGACACATCGCCGCTGCGGTGCGCCGCGAGGAACTCGTCGTGCAGCGCCGAGCCGATCGCCGAGCGCAGCCGTTCGCGCGTTTGGTGAATTGCGTCCGGATCGACGACGTCCATTCGGTCGGCGATGAGGCTCTCGCCCGGTAGTAGCATCGTATCCGCCTTGAACGCCGCGTCGAGCGAGTTGGACTTGAGCGTCGCCGCGATCGCTCGGATCACCGGCTCGGAATCGATGTCGCCGCCGCGCGCGCCCGCGACGAGCGCGCGCATCATCAGCTCCTGCATCGCTTCGTAGCGGGCGAACGGGTCGGTGTCGGTCTGCGCGAGCCGCTCGAGCTCATCCGCCGAGCGGTCGCCCTCGAGGATCACGGGCGCCGAGAAAGCGCGGTTGATCGACAGCAGCGGCGGTTCGGAGACGTTCTCGAAGGTGAAGCTCGCCCTCGGCTGGTCGAGCAGGATCAGCCACTCGGCTGCGATCTCGGCACCGCTCTCCCGGCCGATGAGCGCGGTTCGAAGCGGGATCGGCATCGGCTGCTTCAGCGGCTGGCCGGGCGTCGGATCGACATGCTGCTCAAGGTGCAGAGTCGCGGTCTTCGCCGCAGCGTCATGATCGAGCCGGGCGCGGACCTTCGGCGTGCCCGCCTGGCTGTACCAGATCTTGAACGGCTCGAGGTCGGCGCCGCCGCCCTCTTCCAGCGCAGCGACGAAATCGTCGCAGGTCGCCGCCTTGCCGTCGTTGCGTTCGAAATAAAGGTCGGTGCCGGCGCGGAACTTCTCCGGTCCCATCACCGTGTGGAACATTCGGATGACCTCGGCGCCCTTGTTGTACACGGTCGAGGTGTAGAAGTTCGAAATCTCCATGTAGCTGTCGGGGCGGACCGGATGGGCGAGCGGGCCCTGGTCCTCCGGGAACTGGACCGCTCGAAGCACGCGCACATCCTCGATCCGCTTGACGGCGGCGCTTCCGACGTCGGCGGAGAAGCTCTGGTCGCGGAACACGGTGAACCCTTCCTTGAGGCTCAGCTGGAACCAGTCGCGGCAGGTGACCCGGTCGCCCGACCAGTTGTGGAAATATTCGTGAGCGACGAC
>DASUIB010000212.1:0-3062 GCA_036273235.1 Sphingomicrobium sp.
CGATCGCGATGATGGACGCCTCCAGCCCGAAGCCGTTGCCCGTGAGCAGAGGGGGTCCACTGAGGCGCGCGTTCAATAAGCCGTGAGCCGGCAGGCCGGAGACAGGAATGTCGTAGATCTCGCCCTGCGCGAAGTTCCACGCCGCATGAAGGCCCATCGGCAGCCACAGGCTTCGGGTCAGCATATAGGCGGCGCCCAGCATGACTCCGGCTTCGAAGGCGATTCCCACGGCGGCGATCGGGCTCGCATGGGGGTTCAGGAGGTGCGCGCATCCGAACAGGATTGAGGTGACGAGCAGCGCGGCCCAGCTTCCGCCGAACTCTTCGATCCAGCGGAACAGGATTCCGCGGAACAGAAGCTCCTCATTCACAGCCGGGAACAAAGCCGAGGCGATCAGCGCCGGGACGAGGCCGGTGAAATCCCCCTCCCCGTTCAAATGATAGACTCCGAGCGCAGCGGCGATCGCCACCGCTAGCGAGAAAATTCCAAGCCCCGCTCCGAGGCCGAGCAGCAGATTTTTCAGCCAGTGGCGGTCCCGATAATCGTCACGCGGGTGCTCGCCGAGGCGCCGGATCACGAGCTCGTAGGTGATGATCAGAAGGATCACGGCGATCACATCGAACTTCATTTCGAACGTGAAGCCGCGGATCGCCGGGTGCGCCAGCAAGTCGATCGCCGCCGCGATCGTCGTCGCGAGGATGAACAGCGCGACCGCGATCACCATCGCCACCAGCGGAAAATCGACGATCCGCCGCCAGAGCGGCCGTTGCTTTGCTTCGACGATGTCTTCCATGCTTCCCCTCCCGTTGCCGCTGTTGAGCGCAGCGGGAGGGCGGCGGCAAGCGCTTATTCGACCAGCGGCAGCTCCGGCGAGGCCACGGCGTTGCCTTCCGCGGCGAGCAGCTTCTTCTTCCTCTCGATCCCGCCGCCGTACCCGCCGAGCGAACCGTCGCTCCGGATCACGCGATGGCAGGGGATCAGCACGGAGACGTGATTGTCCCCGTTCGCGGTCCCGACCGCCCGCACGGCTTTGGGCGCTCCGATGGCAGCGGCGATCTCGGCATAGCTTCTGGTCTCGCCTGGCGGGATTTTCCTCAGCTCGCGCCACACCGCTTCCTGGAAGGCGGTGCCCGCGACATCGATCGGCAGGTCCGGAGCGGCGAGCGGTTGCTCGATCGCCTTCAGCGTCCCCTCGACGAATTCGCGAAGGCCGCCGTCGTCCTTGACGATCGTCGCGTTCGGAAACAGCCGCCGGAGCGATGCCTCGCTGTCGTCGAAGGTCAACCGGCAAATCCCCTTCGACGTCGCGGCGATGAACAGTTCGCCGAGCGGGCTGTCGAACGTCGTCCAGCGGATCGTCTCGCCCCTGCCGCCGTTGCGCCATGCCGATGGGGTCATTCCAAGCCTCTCCTTCGCATCGCTGTAGAACCCGCTGGGGCTCTGATAGCCCGCGTCATAGACCGCGTCGGTCACGCGCTCGTTGTCGGTAAGCGCCTGCTCGGTACGCCGGCTCCTCACCCCTCGCGCATATTCCGCCGGGGACACCCCGAGGTCGCGCTTGAAGATGCGCTGAAAGTGGTGCGGCGCATAGCCGACGGCGCTTGCGAGCTGGGCCAGGCTGGGCGCCTCTTCAGCCTGTTCGATGAGCTTCGCGGCCTTGGCGACTGCCTCGCGATCGCGTCCGACCTCATCCGGCTTGCAGCGCAGGCACGGGCGGAAGCCTGCGGCCCTCGCCTCTTCGGGCGACGAATAGAAGGTGACATTCTCGCGCCTCGGCCGCTTCGCCGGGCAGCTCGGCTTGCAATAGATACCGGTCGTGTGGACCGCGCCGATCACGCGCCCGTCCCAGCCCCTGTCGCGCCGCATGAACGCGGCCCAGGCGGTGTCCGGGTCGAGGCGGGTGATGGACGCCATTTGGTCCGATCTAAGCGCGTGGGGCGCGGTGGCAAGGCTGGCCATTTTCAGTTCCTTTCAATACTGTTCAAGGCTTGCCGTAGCCGCCCGTCACAGCAGCCGCTTCCGCGCGATTGCGGTCAAACGTCGCCCATTGCCGCGTCGTGCTGAGATGGGCAGATTAGGCCGATGAACGACGCGGTCACGCCGGTGCAAGAACCACCCCACGACGAAGGAGTCCGGCACCATCCAGTCGGCGGCTGGCGCTATATCCTGGTCGAGCTGGGCATCGTTACCGCGGGGCTGTTCGTCGCCCTGATGCTGAATTCGGCCGTCGAATGGGCCCATCACAAGCAGCTCGTCCGCGAAGCACAGCGCAATCTCGGCCGTGAGATCACCCGCAATCACCGAAAGATTCGGACAGACCTCGGGTACCTTCGCGCAGCGCTGGCACAGGTGAACACGAACATTGCGACCCTGCAGCAGATCCGCGCCGGCCGATTTCGCCACGGATCGCTGACCAACGTCATGACTTTTGAACAACTGGATGAAGCAGCGTGGCTGACCGCGCGCAATACGGGAGCCCTCTCCTACATGCCCTACGATGACGCGCAGCGCTATTCGGATCTCTATGCGACCGTCGAATACGCTAACGGACGCGGCGCTGCCGTGATGGAGACGAACTTTCAGGCACTCGCCCCAGCGCTAATGGGCTATGACCTGAGTAAGATTCCAGCCGGCGAGGTGACGGCGATGCTGCGGGGAGACGCCCAGACCAAAATCGGAATCGAAACTCTTGAGCAGTTGTTGACAGAACTCGATGCTGATCTGGTGAAGAACGCCCGCGAGCAGAAGCGCTCCAAGAGCAAATAACAGCGCCTCCCGCGCGCGCTCACGCGCCTTGCATCGCCGAAAACCCCTTGCTAGGGGCCTCGCCAACCGATGGGGGCGTGCGGGGTAACCCGTTTCCACGCCCCGTTTTTGCATCGGGGCACATTTCCGTTTCTGGAGCTTTTCGCGCGTGGATCATTCCGGCGGCATTCGGGCCAGCTTAGCAGGGCGCTACGCGTCCGCTTTGTTCGACCTCGCGCGCGACCAGAAACAGATTGAAAGCGTCGGCGAGAGCCTCGATACGCTCGGCCGGGCGTTCGCGGATTCGAACGATTTCC
>DASUIB010000213.1:0-4954 GCA_036273235.1 Sphingomicrobium sp.
CGCGGACAAGGACCGCATCTTCACCAACGTCTACGGCTTCCAGTCGCCTTACCTGAAGGCGGCGCAGCAGCGCGGCGACTGGGACAATAGCAAGGCGCTGATGGCGATCGGTCAGGACGCGATCATCGACCAGGTCAAGGCCTCCGGGCTTCGCGGCCGCGGCGGCGCCGGCTTCCCGACGGGAATGAAGTGGGGCTTCATGCCCAAGGAGCCCAAGCCCGGCAAACCCAATTTCCTGGTCATCAACGCCGACGAATCCGAGCCCGGATCGTGCAAGGACCGGGAGATTATCCGCCACGATCCGCACAAGCTCCTCGAGGGCGCTTTGATCGCCAGCTTCGCGATGCGGGCTCGCGCGGCCTACATCTACATCCGCGGCGAATTCATCCGCGAAACCGAAGTGCTGCGCCGCGCGGTTCAGGAATGTTACGACGCGGGGCTGTTCGGCAAGAATGCGGCTGGCAGCGGCTACGACTTCGACCTGTTCGTCCACCGCGGCGCCGGCGCCTACATCTGCGGCGAAGAGACGGCGATGCTCGAAAGCCTCGAGGGCAAGCAGGGCAAGCCGCGCCTCAAGCCGCCGTTCCCCGCGGGCGCGGGTCTCTACGGCTGTCCGACGACGGTCAACAACGTCGAGAGCATCGCGGTCGTGCCGACCATCCTGCGCCGCGGCGCGAGCTGGTTCGCGAGCATCGGCAATCCCAAGAACGAGGGCACCAAGCTGTTCCAGCTCTCGGGCCATGTGGTGACGCCCTGCGTCGTCGAGGAATCGATGGGGATCAGCTTCCGCGAGCTGGTCAGCCGTCACGGCCACGGAATTCGCGGGGGAAAGAACCCCGACGATTTCAGCAATTTGCTGGCGGTCATTCCGGGCGGGTCTTCGGTTCCGCTGGTGCCTGCGGAAGAAATCCTGGACGCGCCGATGGACTTCGACGGGCTGAAAGCGCTCGGCTCCGGCCTCGGGACCGCGGCTGTGATCGTGATGGACAAATCGACCGATATCGTCCGAGCGATCAGCCGCATCTCATATTTCTACAAGCACGAGAGCTGCGGCCAGTGCACCCCGTGCCGCGAGGGCGCCGGCTGGATGTGGCGGATGATGGAGCGGCTTCGCGAGGGCGAAGCGACGGTCGAGATGATCGACAAGCTGCTCGACGTGACCAAGGAGATCGAGGGCCACACCATCTGCGCGCTCGGCGACGCCGCCGCCTGGCCGATCCAGGGCCTGATCCGCCACTTCCGCCCTGAGCTCGAGCGCCGCATCGCCGAACGCTCCGGACGCCAGATGCTGGAGGCGGCGGAATGAGCATTATCATGCTCGTCACGCTGGTGGTCATCTTCGCGGTGATCCTGTCGATGCGCCGGGCGCGGCGCGGCGCGCGAGTCACCGAGGTCACCCGCACCGTCACTCGTGAGAAGGAGGAGCGCGACTGATGGGGCTGGTTTATGCCGAAATCGAGCTCTCTAATCCGCGCCGTCCCGAGCTTCGGTCGGTGGACCAGCGCGCACTTGTGGACACGGGTTCCACGTTCCTGATGGTGCCCGAGCATGTTGCCATCCAGCTTGGTCTTGAATCTCTCGAAGATCGCGAAATCACACTCGCAGACGGAGGGAAGACGAAAAAACCGTACGTCGGGCCCGTAGAAGTGCGCGCTTTCGGCCGCCGTGCATTCGTCGGCGCAATCGTTGCTGGCGATGAGACCTTGCTTGGCGCGATCCCGATGGAGGACATGGACCTGGTCGTGCATCCCGAGCGGCGGTGGGTCGGACCCAATCCGCTGAGTCCCAACATTCCCTCGGGGAAGGCGAAAAGCATACGCGACGAGGGTGGTGACGACGATGCCTAAGGTCACCGTCGACGGCATCGAGATCGAGGTCCCGCAGGGCGCGACGGTGCTTCAGGCGTGCGAGCTTGCGGGCAAGGAGATCCCGCGCTTCTGCTATCACGAGCACCTGTCGATCGCCGGCAATTGCCGCATGTGCCTGGTCGAGGTCGCGCCCGGCCCGCCCAAGCCGCAGGCGAGCTGCGCTCTGCCCGCCGCCGACGGCCAGGCGATCCGCACCGACACCGCGATGGTCAAGAAGGCGCGCGAAGGGGTGATGGAGTTCCTGCTCATCAACCACCCGCTCGACTGCCCGATCTGCGACCAGGGCGGCGAGTGCGACCTTCAGGACCAGGCCATGGCCTATGGCCGAAGCTTCTCGCGCTTCGACGAGAACAAGCGGGCGATCGACGACAAGTACATGGGTCCGGTCATCAAGACCTCGATGACGCGCTGCATCCAGTGCACGCGCTGCATCCGCTTCTCGGAGGAGGTCGCGGGCGTGCCGGAGATCGGGATGCTCTACCGCGGCGAGGACAGCCAGATCAGCTCCTATCTCGAGCGGACGGTGACGAGCGAGCTCGCCGGCAACCTTGCCGACGTCTGCCCGGTCGGCGCTTTGCTCCAGAAGCCGCAAATCTTCGAGATGCGGCCGTGGGAGCTGAAGCGCGTGCCGGGGATCGACGTCATGGACGCGGTCGGATCGAACATCCGCCTCGACGTCCGCCAGCGGCAGGTGATGCGGATCCTCCCGAGGATCAACGAGGACGTCAACGAGGAGTGGATCAGCGACAAGACCCGCCACCATGTCGACGCGCTCGTCCGCAACCGCCTCGACCGGCCGTGGGTGCGCGAGAAAGGGAAGCTGCGCGAGGCGAGCTGGAAGGAAGCGCTGGAGATTTTCGCCAGGCGGCTGAAGAAGGCCGGAAGCAAGGTCGCGGCGATCGCGGGCGATTTGCTCGACGCGGAGACCATGTATGCGGCGAAGAAGCTGGTCGAGGGGCAGGGCTCGACCCTGCTCGAAGGGCGGCAGACCGGCCTGACCTACGACTGCACCAGTCTTTCCGCCGTCGCCTTCAATTCGACCATCGCCGGGATCGAGAGTGCCGACGTGGTACTGCTCGTCGGCTCGAACATCCGCTGGGAAGCCCCGCTGATCGCCACCCGTGTCCGTAAGGTAGGGCGCAAGGGTGGCAAGGTCTTCGCCATCGGGCCCGAAGTCGATCTCGGCATGAAGGTCGAGTGGCTCGGCGACGACCTCAAGCTGCTCGGCAAGCTGCCGAAGGGCGCGACGGAGGCGTTCGCCAAGGCCGAGCGTCCGGCGGTGATCGTCGGACCCGGCGCGCTTGCAGCCGGGGGGTTCGGCGCGGCACTGGCGCTGGCCGAGCCGCTCGGGCTGATCAAGGACGGCTGGAACGGCTTCAACGTCCTCCACATTTCCGCCTCGCGCATGGCCTCGCTGATCCTCGGCTACGCGCAGCCGGGCGGCCTTGCCGACATCGAAGGGGCCAAACCGGAGCTGGTGCTGCTGCTCGGTGCCGACGAAATGCCGTTCGACCGGATCGAAAGCGCGTACAAGGTCTATATCGGCCACCACGGCGACAATGGCGCGCGGCAAGCCGATCTGGTGCTTCCGGGCGCGGCTTATGCCGAGAAGCACGGCACCTACGTCAACACCGAAGGCCGGGTGCAGCGCTCCGAACGCGCGGCATTTCCACCCGGCGAAGCGCGCGAGGACTGGTCGATCCTCCGCGCGGTGTCGGAGCTGGCCGGGAATAAGCTGCCGTTCGACAGCTTCGGCGAGCTTCGGCAGCAGATGGTCAACGAATATCCGCAGCTCGGCCGCGACGGCCTGATCGATCTGCCGTGGCAACCGCCCAAGCTCGACGCGAAAGCCTCCGGCCCGATCCGCTATCCGATCGCCGACTTTTTCCTGACCAACGCGATCTGCCGCAACAGCCCGACCATGCGGCGTTGCTCCGAGGAGCTGGTGCAGGGACTCCACTATGAGGAGGCGGCGGAGTGAGGGGGCTCGCTCGCAGCAATTCTCCCTCTCCCCGGCGGGGAGAGGATGCCGCGGTCAGCCTGTCTGGGGGACAGGCTGCTGCGCGGCATGGTGAGGGGGCTCGACCTCTCCATGAACACTCCGGCGTTGCACACCCTCACCCAACCCTCTCCCTCGAGCGAGAGGGCCTATGACTCACTTCTTCGTCAGCCACGGCATGATCTACGGCTGGGCGTGGTTCATCGCCACGATCATCGGCATCCTCGTCATCGCGCTTCCGCTGCTGCTCGCGGTGGCGATGATCATTTATGCCGAGCGCAAGATCTGGGCGGCGATGGCGCTTCGGCGCGGTCCGAACGTGGTCGGGCCGTGGGGGCTGCTGCAAAGCTTCGCCGACGGGCTCAAGGTCTTCTTGAAGGAGACCATCATTCCGACGAGCGCGAACAAGGGGCTGTTCCTGATCGCGCCGATCGTCGCCTTCACCGTCGCGCTGATCGTCTGGGCGGTGGTGCCGTTCCAGGCGGGCGTGGTGCTCGCCGACGTCAACGTCGGGCTGCTCTACGTGCTCGCCGCAAGCTCTCTCGGGGTTTACGGCGTGATCGTCGCCGGCTGGGCGTCCAATTCCAAATATCCGTTCTTCTCGGCGCTTCGGGCGGCGGCGCAGATGGTGAGCTACGAGGTCTCGATCGGTTTCGTCCTGATCACCGTCGTGCTCTACGCGGGGACCTTCAATTTGAGCGGCATCGTGCTCATGCAGAAGGGCTTCGGGCTCGGAATCGTCAACGCCTTTGGGTTCAACCTTCTGCTGTTCCCGATGTGGGTGGTGTTCCTGATCAGCTCGATGGCCGAGACCTTCCGCACCCCGTTCGACCTGGTCGAAGCGGAAAGCGAGCTCGTCGCGGGGCACCAGACCGAATATTCCTCGATGAGCTTCGCGCTCTTCTGGCTTGGCGAATATGCCAACGTGCTGCTGATGTGCGCGCTCAACGCCATCCTGTTCTGGGGCGGATGGCTGCCCTTCTTTAACATCCCCGTTCTCTACGCGATCCCGGGCATCTTTTGGCTGCTGCTGAAGATGTGCATTTTCTTCTTCATCTTCAGCTGGGTGAAGGCGACCGTGCCGCGC
>DASUIB010000214.1:0-4247 GCA_036273235.1 Sphingomicrobium sp.
TCCTTCTGATCGGCAACGAGCAGCAGGGGCTTCCCGCCGATTACGAGGCCGAATGCGACAGCCTAGTCAAAATCCCGATGGCGGGCCGCGCCGACAGCCTCAACGCGGCGATGGCCGCGGCGGTGATGGCTTTCGCGATCCGGGCGAGCTGGCGATGACGGAACCGCGACTAGGGGCCAAGGTTGTTCGGCACATGAAAAAAGCGCTCGCCATCGCGCTTGCGGCAAGTTTGAGCAGCTGCGTTTCGATCCCCGCCGCCCCGCCGCCGCCCTATCACGCGACGGGCACCGAACCTTTCTGGGACCTGCTGATCGACGAGCACGACATCACCTTCGTGCTCTCGGGCCAGCAGCCGGTCGAGCAGCCGACGCCGAAGGTCATCGTCGGTGTCGCCGGCGAGATCTACCAGACGCCGCGCATCGACGTGAACATCGTCCACGCGCAGTGCAGCGACGGGATGAGCGACCGCGTCTATCCGGACAAGGTTCAGGTCACGGTCGACGGCAAGCGGTTCGACGGGTGCGGCGGGCTTTAGCTCGGCTTAAGTTCACTATTGTCACGTGGTGCGTGCCGTTTCTTCGCGACTTTAGCGAATGGCCGATTGTCCCACCGAATGTACCGACTGATCAAAGAGCCGACAGCGAGTGGAGCAGGCGAAATCCTATTTTGCAAGCAGTTACTACTCGGCCGCAATCTTCGGCTCGTCGTTTGACGGGATCGAGGCGAGCTTGGTGAGCGGCCGCGGCGCAATCTCGACCATCGGCGGGGCGTCGAGCGATTTCGCGCTCCCGGCGCCGAGCGTTTCGAAGCGCTTGGCCTGGGTCAGCACCTGGCTTTCGAAGCTTCCGACCATCTGGTTGTAGGCGCTGTTGGCGGTCGCGAGATTTTTGCCGACCCGCGCCATATGTTCGTTCATTGTCGCAAGTCGAGAGTGCAACTCCTTGCCTAGATTGGCGATTTCCTGGGCCGCCTCGGCTAGACGCTCCTGCCGCCAGATGCTCGCCACGGTCTTGGCGATCGCGACGAGGTTGGTCGGGGTCGCGAGCAGTACCCGCCGCTCGAACGCCCAATCCCATAACGTCGGATCCTGCTCCAGTGCGGCGGCAAGGAAATGCTCGCCGGGAATGTACATGATCACATAATCGGCGGCGTCGCCGAACTGCGCCCAATAGGCTTTCGAGCCAAGCTGCTGCGCATGGTTGCGCATCGAAGCCACGTGGGCGCGGAAGCAGGCCTCGCGCTTCTCGTCATCGACCTCCTCGCAGGCGTCGAGATAGGCGTTGAGCGAGCATTTGGCGTCGATCACCAGCTTCCGACCGCCGGGCAGCGACACGATCACGTCCGGCCGCAGCCGTCCGTCGTCCGTGTCGACCGACACCTCGGTCTGGAAATCGACATGCTCGGTGAGGCCGGCCTGCTCGAGCACGTTGCGCAGGCTCTGCTCGCCCCAGCGGCCCCGCGCCTTGGGCGAGGCGCGCAGCGCGTTGACCAGGTTGCGCGTCTCGTCGCGGACCTGCCCCTGCCCGGTTCGAACCAGATCGACCGCCTCGCGAAGGCCGGCATAATGGTCGACTCGCTCCTTCTCGATCGTCTGGAGCTTCTCCTGATAGGTCTTGAGCAGGGTTTCGACCGGCGACACCGCCTGGGTGAATTTCTCCCCCGCCTGGTCGAGAAAGGTCTTGCGCGCGTCGCCGAGAAGCTTGCTGGCGATCTCATGGAATTGCGCGGAGAGGCTTTCCTTGGCGTCCTTCAACGCTTCGAGCTGCTGTTGGAAGCTCTTCTCGCGCTCTTCCTGGCCGGCCCTGAGGGCCGCGAGTTCGCTGACCGCGCCGCGGTTCGCGTCGCGCTCCTTCACCACCTCGTCGAGCTGGAGGCGCAGATTCTCGACCGTCTGTTTGGCCCCAGCAGCCTCACGGCTCGCCCACAGCCAGCCGATGACTGCGCCGACAATCAGCGCGATAAGAACAAACCCAACGACGGCCGCGTCCATGACTGATCGCCTCTCCTACCGATCACCCCCCGGGAACATTATGCGAACTTTACGAACGTCGGCGGCGGGTCACAACCCTATTCGTCATTGCGAGGAGCGTGGCGACGCGGCAATCCACAGAAAAGGAACGAAGGCTGGATTGGTTGACCTGCGGTCGCCTCCGGTTCACTCCGCTCGCAATGACGGAACAGGAGCTTCCATGAGCATTCGCAAGATGATTTCGCTTCACCCGGGCGTCCACGGGCACGTCAATCAGCCGCTCGGCGATGCGGTCCACCACCTGATGTATTGCGCGAAGATGTGCCGGAGCTGCGCCGACGCCTGCTCGGCCGAGGCCGTCGACATGGTCCAGTGCATCCGGCTGTGCATGGATTGCGCCGACATCTGCGACGCGACCTGCAACCTCGCTTTGCGTCAAAGCGGCCAGAACGACCAGGTCGTGCGTGAGATGCTCGAGCTATGCGCCCGCGCCTGCGACCTCTGCGCGGCCGAGTGCGAGCGGCACGAGCACGAACATTGCAAGCTGTGCGCGCAAATGTGCCGCGAATGCGCCGAGGATTGCCGCAATGCGGCGGAAGCGGTGACTGAGCCGGCCTGAGGCCTTTCCAATGCCGTCACCCTGAACTTGTTTCAGGGTCCATCATTGAGACGAATGCCACTCTTCATCAAAAATGGATGCTGAAACAAGTTCAGCATGACGGTTGAAATTAAGCCGCTTTCTTTTGCTGCTCTTTCCGCCACTTGGCAAGCTTCTTTAATACCATGTCTCGCTTCAGGCGCGAGAGGTGGTCGATGAACAGCACGCCGTTCAGATGGTCCATCTCATGCTGGAGGCAGACGGCGAGGAGGCCATCGATGTCTTCTTCGTAGGCTTTGCCCTTCTCGTCCTGCCAGCGGGCGCGGATTCGGTCCGGGCGCATGACCTCGGCATATTGCTCGGGCACCGAGAGGCAGCCTTCGGTGTAGGGGACCTCATCGTCCGAATGCCACAGGATCTCGGGATTGATGAACACCCGCGGGTCGCGGACATTCGGGCTCTCCGGGTCGTCGGGATCCGCGGACTCCTGGAGGTCGATCACCAAAAGGCGGATGGGAACGCCGACCTGCACCGCGGCAAGGCCAATGCCAGGCGCGGCATACATCGTCTCGAACATGTCGGCGACGAGCGTCTTGAGCTCGTCGTCGAAGGTCCCCACCGGCTTGGAAATCTGCCGCAGGACCGGGTCGGGAGTCTCGTAGATTGGGCGAATGGCCATAAGAGCCGAGGTAGGTAAGCCGTTCAGAACGGTCAAGGATTGCCGCGGCGCTTCCAGAAGTCCGTCGAGGGCAGCACCGGCACGATCTCCAAGCCGACGATGTCGGACCATCGGGCAACCCATTCATCGAGCGAGGCGGCGTCCTCCGCCTCCATCAGCTGGAAGCATCGGCGTCCGTCTTCCTCGATCCAGCTCGACAGATATTCGACGCCCTCCGGAAGCATTCGGCCATCGCGCTCGAAGCGATCGTGGATAGCGTCCAGGCCGCCTCGCGACATATCTTCAATGACCATGAAAAGCATTGGTCAGCTCACGGGACGTCGGGCGCGCAGCGCCTGGGCAAGCGTTCCCTCGTCGAGATAGTCGAGCTCGCCTCCGACCGGAAGTCCGTGCGCCAACTGACTGATACGGATGGGAAATCCTTCGAGCCGCTCGGCGAGGTAATGAGCGGTGGTCTGGCCTTCGAGCGTGGCGTTCATCGCCAGCACGACCTCGTCGATCCCGCCCTTGGAAACGCGGCGGACGAGCTGGTCGATCATGAGGTCTCCGGGGCCAATACCTTCGAGCGCTGACAGCCGGCCGCCGAGCACGTGGTAGCGCCCCGGGAAGAGCCGCGAGCGGTCGAGCGCCCACAGGTCGGCGACTTCCTCGACCACGCACAGCATCTTCTCGTCCCGGCGCGGGTCGCGGCAGATTGCACAGGGATCCGAGGTGTCGACATTGCCGCAGGTCGAGCAGACGGAGAGCTTGTCGGCGACTTGTCTGAGCGCGGCGAGGAGCGGCTGGAGCGCGGTTTCGCGGCGCTTCATCAGGTGAAGCACCGCGCGCCGCGCCGAACGCGGGCCGAGGCCGGGCAGGCACGCGAGGGCTTGCGAGAGGGCTTCAATTTCCTGTGAGGCCATGGTCCCCCATACCGTTCGGGCTGAGCTTGTCGAAGCCCTGCTTTCTCTTTGGCTGGCGCGAAGTAAAAGGACAGCCCTTCGACAAGCTCAGGGCGAACG
>DASUIB010000215.1:0-9070 GCA_036273235.1 Sphingomicrobium sp.
TTCTTCAAGGCCTTGCTGTTCCTCGGCGCGGGCAGCGTGATCCACGCGATGCACCACGAGCAGGACATGCGCTTCTACGGCAACTTGAGGAGGCAGATCCCGATCACCTTCTGGGTGATGGTGATCGGAACGTTGGCGATCACCGGAGTCGGCGTGGACATCGGACCGGGCTTCGGCTTCGCCGGCTTCTGGTCCAAGGACGCGATCATCGACGATTCGTGGGTGAGCGGGTCGGTCGCGGGCACGATCGCCTTCTGGCTCGGAGTCATCGTCGCGGGGATGACGAGCTTCTACAGCTGGCGGCTGATCTTCCTGACCTTCTTCGGCGAGCCGCGCTGGGCCGCCTCCGAGCATATCCAGCATGCGCTGCACGGCGATCATGACGAGCCGTCGGAGGAGCATGGCGATAGCGCGCACGACAGCCACGCCGCGCCGATCGGCACCGGCGGCTATCACCCGCACGAGAGCCCGCTCAACATGCTGGTCCCGATCTGTCTGCTGGCGCTGGGCGCCATTCTCGCGGGGCAGGTGTGGCACGGCATCTTCATCGATGCAGAGCGCGCACCGAGCTTTTGGCAGGGGGCGGTGGTGTTCAGCCGGGAGCTGTCGGAAGCCGCGGAATCTTCGGCGCTGTGGGTGAAGGAAGCGCCGACCATCGCGATGCTGATCGGCCTGTGGATCGCGTGGAACAATTATGTCCGCAATCCGAAGGCGGCGGCGAGCTTCGTCGCGACGTTCCCCGGTGTCTACAAGTTCGTCCTCAACAAATGGTATTTCGACGAGCTCTACGACCGCATCTTCGTCCGGCCGGCGCTATGGCTCGGACGGCTGTTCTGGCACGGCGGCGACGAGGGCATCATCGACCGTTTCGGGCCGCACGGCGCGGCTTATGCGGTCGGAGTCGGCAATCGGGTCACGACGCGCTTCCAGTCGGGCTATCTCTACTCCTACGCGCTGGTGATGCTCCTGGGGCTGATCGGCGCGGCAAGCTGGGCGATCTGGTGGGCCCAATGATCAACAGCGTGACGGGCTTGCCGCTGCTGACAATCCTGATCGCAATCCCGCTAATCGCGGGCGCGATTGCGCTGTTCCTGAAGCCCGATGGCGCTCGGTGGCTGGCGCTGGTCGCGACCCTGATCGATCTCGCCTTAAGCGCCTATCTGTGGCTGCTCTACGATCCGAACGGAGCGCAATGGCAGTTCGTCGAGAAGCTTCCGATCGCGGGCAATTTCAGCTGGGCGCTCGGGATCGACGGGATCGCGCTGGTCCTCCTGAACCTCACCACCTTCCTGATGCCGATCTGCATCGGCGCGAGCTGGCGCTCGATCGAGAAGCGCGTGCCCGAGTACATGGCCGCCTTCCTGCTGATGGAAGCGCTGATGCTCGGCGTGTTCGCCGCGCAGGACCTGTTCCTCTTCTACGTCTTCTTCGAGGGCGGTTTGATTCCGATGTACCTGATCATCGGCATCTGGGGCGGCGCCGAGCGGATCAAGGCGAGCTACAAATTCTTCCTCTACACTTTGCTCGGCTCGGTGCTGATGCTGATCGCCATGCTCTACATGGTGGCGACCGCGCACACGACGTCGATCCCCGCGTTGATGGCGTTCAATTTCTCGGCCCAGGCGCAGACGTGGCTGTTCCTCGCCTTCCTCGCCAGCTTCGCGGTCAAGCTTCCGATGTGGCCGGTCCACACCTGGCTCCCCGACGCGCACGTCCAGGCGCCGACCGCGGGTTCGGTGATCCTCGCCGGAATCCTTCTGAAGCTCGGCGGCTACGGCTTCATCCGCTTCTCGCTGCCGATGTTTCCGCAAGGCTCGGCCCAGTTCATCCCCTTGATGTTCGTCCTCTCCGGAATCGCGGTGGTCTACACCAGCCTCGTCGCGCTGGTGCAGCGGGACATGAAGAAGCTCATCGCTTATTCGTCGGTCGCGCACATGGCGTTCGTGACCTTCGGCCTGTTCGCGATGAACCGGCAAGGGATCGAAGGCGCGATGATCATGATGCTGAGCCACGGCCTCGTCTCGGGCGCGCTGTTTCTCTGCGTCGGCGTGATCTACGACCGGCTGCACACGCGCGAGATCGGGGTCTACGGCGGCCTCTCCAACAATATGCCGGGCTATGCCTTGCTGTTCATGATCTTCACCATGGCGAGCGTCGGGCTTCCCGGCACGAGCGGCTTCGTCGGCGAGTTCCTGAGCCTCATCGGCACCTTCCAGGCTTCGAGCTGGGGAGCGATCGTCGCGACGACGGGCATCATCCTGGGGGCGGCTTACATGCTCTACCTCTACTGGCGCATCGCGTTCGGCCAGGCGCGCACCCCCGAAGCGGGCGAGATGGTCGATCTCTCGGCGCGCGAATGGTGGCTGCTCGCACCCATTGCGCTCGTTGTATTTTGGATGGGCATCTATCCGGAGAGCTTCATCCGACCGATCCGCAACGATGTTGGGCGGATTGTGACGCGGCTCGACACGGTGAGACCAACCGGCGATTCGCACCTGACGCTCGGTGAAGGCGCTCACGCGCACATGGACATGGAAGTGAAGTAGTGATGGGCCGCTTCGCCGCGCTTCTTCCGGAACTGATCCTGTCGATCGGCGGGACGATCCTGATGGTCGTCGCGGCCTTCACCGGCCGCCGCGGGTCGGGCCTCGTGAGCTGGCTCTGCGTCATTCTGCTGCTCGCCGCGACGGCAGCGCTGGTGGGCGCGCCGTCGCATGCGGGGCCGGTGTTCGACGGACTGGTGACCGAAGACCTGTTCGCAAGCTTCGGCCGGGCGATCATGTACCCGGCGGCGGCGGTCGCGATCATTGCCGCGCACGGCTGGTTCGAGCGCGGCACCGAACATGCGTCGGAATATGGCGTGCTGATCGTCTTCGCCGCGGTCGGCATGGGGGTTATGGTCTCCGCGTCGAGCCTCATCGCGCTGTATGTCGGCCTCGAGCTCAACAGCCTCGCCGGCTATGTGCTCGCTTCCTACCGCCGCACGGACGAGCGTTCGGCCGAGGCGGGCCTCAAATATTTCGTCCTCGGAGCGCTTGCGAGCGGGATCCTGCTCTACGGAATCTCGCTGCTCTACGGCTTTACCGGGACGACCAACTTCACGGGCCTCGCGGCGGCATTCGGGCGTGGCGCGCCGTCCCTCGGCCTGCTGTTCGGCCTGGTGTTCCTGCTCGCCGGGCTGGCATTCAAGGCGAGCGTGGTTCCGTTCCACATGTGGACTCCCGACGTCTACGAAGGCGCGCCGACGCCGGTCACCACCTTCTTCGCTTCGGCGCCCAAGGTCGCCGCGGTGCTGCTCGCGACGCGCGTCTGCGTGGTTGCGCTGGCGCCGGCGACCGACGCCTGGCGGCAGATCGTCATTTTCGCCGCGCTCGCTTCGATCTTCCTCGGCGCCATCGCCGCCTATGGGCAAACGAACATCAAGCGGCTGCTTGCTTATTCGTCGATCAACAATGTCGGCTTCGCGCTGGTCGGCCTTGCCGCTGCAGGCCCGCCGGGCACCTCGGCCGTGCTGTTCTACATGGCGGTCTATGTGGTGATGACCGTCGGCGCCTTCCTCTGCGTACTGTGGATGCGCGATGCCGGCGGCCAGCCGGTCGAGAGCATCGCCAGCCTCTCGGGGCTGTCGCAGACCCGCCCCGGCCTCGCCGCGGCATTTGCGATCTTCATGTTCAGCCTCGCCGGCATTCCGCCTTTGTTCGGCTTCTGGCCCAAGCTGTTGGTGTTCACCGCCGCAGTCCAAGAGGGCTATGTGGCGCTCGCGGTCGCGGCGATCCTTGGGACGGTGATCGGGGCTTATTACTACCTCAAGATCGTGAAGGTGATGTACATGGACGAGCCGGCCGCGCCTTACGCGCGCGTCCGGCAGCCGGTCCAGGGCCTGCTGATCCTGATTGCCGCCGTCGCTGTCTCGCCGCTCGGTTATCTGCTGATCGGTCCGCTGGGCGCGCTCAGCGACCGGGCAGCGGGATCGCTTTTCTGAGCCGCATCCGCATCGTCGAGCGCACCGGCTCGACCAACGCCGACCTGATTGCCGATCCGGCCGCCCACGAGGGCGATTGGCTGGTCGCGCTCGAGCAGCTGGCGGGCAGGGGCCGGCAAGGCCGCGCCTGGGTATCTCCAGCAGGCAATTTCTACGGCAGCACCCTCGTCGAGCTGCGGCCCGGCGACCCCCTCGCGCAAACGCTGTCGCTGATCGCCGGATTGGCGCTGATTGAAGCAGTGGATGTGGCGGTTCCGGGGCAGGCGCTGATGCTCAAATGGCCCAACGACCTGCTGCTGCTTGGGCGAAAGCTCGCCGGAATCCTGCTCGAGCGCAGCGGCGATCGAGTGGTGATCGGCTTCGGCGTGAACCTCGCCTCGGCGCCCGAACTTGCGGACCGTGAATGCGCGTCGCTGTCGGGCCGCATCACGCCCGAAGCGTTCGCGCCCTTGCTTGCCGCCTCGTTCGAGCGCCTGCTCAAGCTGTGGCGGGACTGCGAGCCGCTGCTGATTGCGCAGGCATGGCTCGCGCGGGCGCACCCGCTGGGCACTTCGCTTAGAGTCTACGCGAGTAGCGACGAGATGGTCAGCGGCCGTTTCGATGGGATCGAGCCGGACGGCGCGCTGCGCCTGAGGAGCGAAGACGGCCGGCTTGAGATCGTCCGCGCCGGCGACGTCGAGTTGTGAACAGAGGCGAGCGCCGGTAGGACCGCGGCCATGCTGCTCGCCATCGATGCCGGCAATACCAACCTCGTCTTCGCGCTGGTCGATGGGGGCGAGATCAGGGCGCGCTGGCGCATCGCGACGGACCCGCGCCGCACCGCCGATCAATATGCGGTATGGTTGCATCAGCTGCTGGAGCTCGAAGGGTTTTCCAGGGATGCCGTCGACGCGGTGATCATCGGCACCGTCGTGCCGCGCGCGCTCCACAATCTCGAAGTCCTCGCGAGCAAATATTTCCATTGCGAGCCGCTGATCGCGGGAGCCGGCAAGGTCGCGTGGCCGATCCAGTTCGACGTCGACGAACCCCAGAACGTCGGCGCCGACCGCGCGCTCAACGCGATTGCGGCGCATGCGAAATATTCCGGCGACCTGATCGTGATCGACTTCGGAACCGCGACCACCTTCGATCTCGTCGACGCCGGCGGCGCCTATAAAGGCGGGATCATCGCGCCGGGCATCAACCTCTCGCTCGACGCGCTGGTCAGCGCCGCCGCCAAGCTGCCGCGGATCGCGATCGAAGCGCCCCGCGAAAATATGTCGGTCATCGGCCGGACCACCCAGGACCAGATGCTGATCGGCATCTATTGGGGCTATGTGGCGATGATCGAGGGCCTGACGCAGCGGATGAAGGAGGAGCTGGGGCGGCCCGCGACGGTCGTCGCGACCGGCGGTCTCGCCGACCTGTTCGACAAGCACACCGAAGTGTTCGACGCGATCGAACCCGACCTCACGATCCAGGGTTTGAGCCTGTTGTACGGGATGACGGTGGCGGCAAGTTGAACGTCATTGCGAGGAGCGCCAGTGACGAAGCAATCCAGCCGCTCCTTCTGGATTGCTTCGCTACGCTCGCAATGACGGCTAAGGCCGCCTTGTGATCCCCGGCGAAGAGCTATTGTTCGTCGCGCTCGGCGGCTCGGGCGAGATCGGCATGAATGTCAATCTCTACGGTTGCCGGGGCCAATGGATCATGGTCGATCTCGGGCTCAATTTCGCCGGGCCCGATTATCCAGGAATCGAGCTGATCCTGCCCGACCTCGAGTTCATCGAACACCAGCAGGAGAATCTCGCCGGGATCGTCCTGACCCACGGCCACGAGGACCATATTGGCGCGCTCCCCTATCTCGCCGAGGAGCTCAAGGCGCCGCTCTATGCGACTCCGTTCACCGCCGGGCTGATCGCCGGCAAGCTCGAGGAGGAGGGGCTCACCGGTCAGGTGAAGCTCAATGTGGTCGAGCGCGGCGGGACGGTCGAGCTCAGGCCCTTCCGGGTCAGCTTCGTCGCGCTGTCGCATTCGATTCCCGAAGGCAACGGCCTCTTGATCGAAACGCCGTTCGGCAACGTCTTCCACACCGGCGACTGGAAGATCGACGAGACTCCGGTGATCGGCACGGCGCCCGACACCGACATTCTGACCGAAATCGGCGACAAGGGCGTGCTTGCACTCGTGTGCGACTCCACGAACGTTTTTCAGGACAGGCCGTCGGGTTCGGAAGAGAGCGTGCACGAGGGTCTGCTCGCCCAGGTGATGATGGCGAACGGCCGAGTGCTGGTGACGACCTTCGCGTCCAACGCCGCGCGGCTGCAGACGATCGGCCGGGTCGCGCGCGAGGCGGGACGGCAGGTGTGCATCGCCGGCCGCTCGCTCGAGCGCATCCTCCGGGTCGCCCAGGCGACCGGCTATCTCAAGGATTTTCCGCCGCCGATCGGCTTCGACGAGGCGATGCGCCTTCCGAAGCAGGACGTGCTGATCATCGCCACCGGGGGGCAGGGCGAGCCGCGTGCTGCGCTCGGGCGAATTGCCTCCGGCACGCACGACCTGAAGCTCGGCGAGGGCGACGCCGTCATCTTCTCCTCGCGCATCATCCCCGGCAACGAAGTCGCGATCGGGCGGATCATGAACCAGCTGTCCGACCTCGGCGTGCAGATCGTCACCGAGAAGCAGGCGCACGTTCATGTCTCGGGCCATCCCGGCCGGCCCGAGCTCGTGCAGATGTACCAATGGGTGCGGCCTGAGATCGTCGTGCCCGTCCATGGCGAGCCTCGCCATCTCGCCGAGCATGCGCGGCTCGCGCTCGACCATGGCGTTGCCCATGCGATGGTTCAGAAGAACGGCGACGTGATCCGGCTCGCGCCCGGCGAGCCGAAGAAGGTCGACGAGGTGCGCGTCGGCTATCTCGTGCTCGACGGCGACGTCATTCTCCCCGCCGACGGCTCGACCGTGAACGAGCGGCGGAAGATCGGCTACGGCGGGCTGATTACGGTCGCGCTTCCGGTGAGGAGCGACGGCCGGCTCGCCGGCTCGCCGATGATTCGTCCGTTCGGCGTGCCGGTCGAAGAGGACCGCGACGATTTCATCGCCGACGCGACAGACGCCGCGACCCGCGCCTACAGCGCTGAGGGGGACGAGGAGCGCACACGGGAATCGGTGCGGTTGGCCGTGCGGCGTTGTGCGACCTTGTGGACCGGCAAGAAGCCCGTGGTGGAGGTGATGTTTCTCCAGGTCGCCGCATGAGCATCGCGGCGATCGTCGCCATCTATTTCCTGTTCTTCGCCGGGAGCGCGTTCATCCTGCTGCCCTTCGGGGTGAGGACAACGGAGGAAGCAGGCGGTGAGAAGATCCCGGGACAGGCCGAGAGCGCGCCGCACACGTTCCACGTCAAGCGCCATTTCATCAGGGCCGCGGTGGTCGCGGCAGTGCTGTTCGCGATATATTACGCCAATTGGAGCTTCGGCTGGGTGACCGCCGCCGACCTCGACTTCTATCACTGAGCGTCGATCGAGGCTCAGTCCGCACCGTCACCCTGAACTTGGTTCAGGGTCACTCGTGGAGACCCCGCTGACCTTCATCTAAATGGATGCTGAAACTAGTTCAGCATGACCGACTGCCGAGGAGTGTTTTTAGCGCCGCTTGTCGATCGACTGGGCGAGCGCGGCGTAGAGCTTGCCCATGTCGGACGACATCAGGGTCACGGCGATCATTCCGCCGTCGCGCTCGGCCATCACGCGCCGGAGCATCGCTTCGAAGTCGTGGACGTAGCGGTTGACCGAACGCTGAAACTCGAGATCGCTGTCGTAATGGGCGCGGATCGCGCGGGTCTCGCTTCCGTCGATCAGGCGGACGGCGCGGCTGGTGAAGATCCCGCGATTGCCCTTGAGATAGGAGCCCCAGGCCTTGTCGTCGATCTCGTCGGACAGGATCTTGCCGACGTCGATCGCCGCCGAGTTCATCGAGTCGATGAGGAGCGAGACTCGCCTGGCGAAGGCCTCGCTGTCTTTCTCGCGCTGGTCTTTCTTGGTTTCCTCGACATGCTGCTCGAGCGCGGCGGCGCTCTGGCCGAGCGTGACCATCTGCTGGGTCAGCCGCTCGGATGCATTGCGCGCCGATTCGACCGCGCGCGCGGCTACTGTCTCGACTTCGCGCAGGCGATCCTCGATGCTCTCGCGGATCACGCGCTCGAGCGCTGCGCGAGTTTCCTCGGAGAGCTTGCCGGCGCTCTCGGGGATCACCGCCTCGATCGCCTCGCGCGCCCGTTCGGCGGCGTGCGCGGCGGCTTCCTTGACCTGGACGAGTGCCGAGACCAGCGCGGGCGCCGTATCGGAGCTGAGGTTCGCCGCCTCGCGTCCGACCTCCGCGAGCATCGAAGCGAGCTCGGCAAGCTTCGACTGCGCGCCGCCGACGCCTTCGTCAACCTGACCGAGAAGCGCCGCGAAGCGGTCCTGCTGCTCGGAAATGCTCGCGCCGGTTGACGAGAGCCGCTCATCGGCCTCGAGCGCGGCATCGCGAATCCACCCGATGTCAGGCCGGACCGCAGCAGCGGCCTCGGTGAGCCGGTCCGCGCCGCCCTGCGCCTCGCCAATGGCGGTGCCGAGGCTGTCGCGGATTTCGTCCGTCAAGCGGTCGATGCTCTCGCGCAGCGTCGCCGTGCGGTCGGCGATCGAGCCGATCGCGAGGTCCTGCGAGCTCGCCTGGGCGGCGAGCGTGTCGAGCTCGGTGCGGGCGCGGGTCAGCGATTCGAGGAAGCGGTTGGCGCGCTCGTCGCCGTGCGCCGCAAGCTCGCCGAAGCGCTCGTCGATCATCGCCAGCCCGCGATCGATCTCGGCGATCATCTGCTGGGATGCGCGATCCTGCTCCGCGACCCGCTGGGAGAGCGTCCCAAGGACCTCGTTTGCATGGTCGACGTTGCCGGCGAGCGACTCCGATGCTTCCGCGCCCGCCCTGCCGATGCCGGCCGACGCCTGCTCGACCAGCGCCGCGACCGCGGCCGACTGGACGTTGATCCCGGCGCGAATTTCGTCGAGCGTCGCCGACGTCCGGTCGAGCAGCGCGTCGAGCGTTCCCGAAAAGGCCCCTTCCGCTTCGCCGACC
>DASUIB010000216.1:0-5633 GCA_036273235.1 Sphingomicrobium sp.
TTCACCCAATGCACCGCGCTGCCCAGGGCGGCGAGCACCGCCGAGCTCCTGAAGCAGATCACGCAGGCGCCATTGATCCGCTGCGACGAGGTCCAGTTCCGCTTCCTCGGAATCTCGATGGCCGGATGGAACGCGATCCTTTCGCTCGGCGGGGCGGCGTTGATCCTGCTCCTCAGCTTGAGAGCCAAGCGCGCATGACCGGGTGGCGGCCCGGCCAGCAGCGCGCCGATCGTGCGTCGATGCTTCGGGTCGATCAGGCAGGCGAATATGGCGCGACCCGCATCTACGCCGGGCAGCTTGCCGTGCTTCGGGCGAACTGCCCCGAAGCCAAGCTGATATCGCGCATGGCGGCGCAAGAGCAGCGCCATCTCCAGCGCTTCGACCGGCTGATGGCCGAGCGGCGGGTGCGGCCGACCGCGCTCCAGCCGTTGTGGAACGTCGCCGGATTCGCGCTCGGCGCGGCGACCGCGCTGATGTCGGAGGAAGCGGCGCTCGCCTGCACCGATGCGGTCGAGACCGAAATCGACCGGCATTACGGGCGGCAGCTGGACGAGCTCGGCGAGGATGATCCCGAGCTTGCCGCCGATATCACGGAATTTCGTGCCGAAGAGATCGAGCACCGGGATAGCGCTCGGCAGGCCGGGGCGACGAACGCCGCGGGCTACCCTCTATTGACCGCGGCCATCCGTGCAGGCTGCAAGGTGGCCATTGCGCTATCGACGCGAATCTGAGGAACAAGTCGGAAGACGGGCCGCTGATGCCCCTGGAGAATGTTATGAGCAGGTTCACAACCTTTCTGAGCGCCGCCGCGGTGGTAATCTCGGGCGGCTTTGAGGCCCTTCCCGCGCCGGCGATCGCGCAATCGCAGCCGAACATCGCCGAGATCATCGTCTACGGCAACGACCCTTGCCCGCGCTCGACCGACGACCAGGTGGTGGTCTGCGCCCGCCGTCCCGAAAACGAGCGCTACCGGATCCCGTCCAAGATGCGCCAGAGTGGCACGCCGCAGCAGATGCAGTCGTGGGCAATGCGCTCCAAGAGCCTGGAAACCGCCGGCAATACCGGGATCAACAGCTGCTCGCCGGTCGGCCCGGCCGGCTATACCGGCTGTCTCGAGCGGCTGATCAAGGAAGCGCACGGCGAGCGCAAGCAGCAGGCGGACGAGGAGAATCCGCCCCAATAGGCTGTCGGTGCGGGGGGCTGCGGATTGAGCCAGGCACAAGCCATGGAGCCGCGTTCGGGCGGCTTCCTCGGTCATCCCAGGGGCCTTGCCTATCTCGCTTTCACCGAGGCGTGGGAGCGCTTTTCCTATTACGGCATGATCTCGCTGCTGGTGCTTTACATGGTCAACCAGCTGCTGCTTCCGGGCCATGTCGAGCACGTTGCGGGCTTTGCCGCCTTCCGTGCGGGGGTCGAGCATCTGTTCGGCCCGCTTTCGACGCAGCAGCTCGCGTCGCAGATTTTCGGCCTCTACGCCGGCTTCGTCTATTTCACGCCGGTGCTCGGCGGCTGGATCGCCGACCGCTGGATCGGCCAGCGCAACGCGGTCGTGCTCGGCGCCCTGTCGATGGCCGGCGGCCATGTCGCGATGGCGTTCGACCAGAGCTTCCTGCTTGCGCTTTTGCTGCTCGTGCTCGGCTCCGGCCTGCTCAAGGGCAATATCTCGGCGCAGGTCGGCGCGCTCTACCCGGTTGAGGAAGAGGCGCGCCGGACCCGCGCGTTCGTCATCTTCAGCACCGCGATCAATCTCGGCGCGGTGGCAGGGCCGCTGGTCTGCGGCTTCCTCGGCAGCCGCTATGGATGGCACCTCGGCTTCGGGCTCGCGGCGATTTTCATGTTCGTGGGGCTCGCAACCTACCTTGCGGGCTACCGCACCCTGCCCGCCAAGATCGAGCGGAAGCGGCTTGCGGCGGCACCGATGTCGCGCTCGGACTGGACCATTGTCGCGGCGCTGGGCGCGGTGATGCTGATCGCGATCTTCCAGTCGATCGCTTACTACCAGCTCGCCAACGTGTTCCCGATCTGGCTCCAGCAGCATGCCGACCTCAATGCCGGCCGCTTCCGGATTCCGATCCCCTGGTATTCGTCGATCGACCCGCTCGCGAGCATGGTGAGCGTGCCGTTCCTGTTCAGCCTATGGAAGCGCGGCGCCAGCCGCTCGGGAAGCGAGCCCTCGGACCTCGGAAAGATCGGGATGGGCGCATGGGTCTGCACCCTGGCCAACCTCGTCCTCGTCGCTGCTATCGCTGCGGCCGACGGTCGGCCGGTGTTGTGGCTATGGCCCTTCCTTTACTGCATCCTTCAGGGGGTCGGCTTCATCTTCTACTGGCCGGCGCTGCTCGCGCTCGTGTCGCGCTGCGCGCCGGCAAAGATCAATGCGACGATGATGGGCATCTGCTTCCTGGTGCTGTTCGTCGCCAACAATCTGATCGGCTGGGTCGGCACCTTCTATGCCGAAATGACTCCGCTCGCCTTCTGGCTGATGCACGCGGGAATAGCTGCGACCGGGGGCATCCTCGTTCTGCTGTTCGGACCGGCCCTCAAGCGCATCCTCGAACCGGCGGCGACGGAGCTGAAGCAACGCCGCGGCGTCGCGGTCGTTTGACGGGCGATGTCCGATATCGCTGAGGAAGGGCTGAAGCGGGCGCTCGAAGCCGAGCGCGAGGCCGCTCGCCCGAGCAACGTCCGCAAATCATGGGAGGCGCTGTTCGAGGAAGCGCGCGGCTGCAGGCGGTGCGACCTCTACAAATATGCGACCCAGACGGTGTTCGGCGAAGGGCCGCTCGATGCGACCATCATGTTCGTCGGCGAGCAGCCCGGCGACCAGGAGGACCTGGCGGGACGGCCATTCGTCGGGCCGGCGGGCGCGTTGTTCAATGACGCACTCGAGAAGGCCGGGATCGACCGCTCTGCGGTCTACGTCACCAATGCCGTCAAACATTTCAAGTTTATCCCGCGCGGCAAGCGGCGCATCCACAACAAGCCCGACGCCGGTGAGATCAGCGCGTGCCGCTGGTGGATCGAGCATGAGCGGGAGCTGATCCGGCCGCCGGTCACGGTTGCGCTCGGCGCGACGGCGGCACGCTCGCTGATCGGCAAGGTAGTGACGATCTCGAAGGTTCGCGGGCAGCCGCTGACGCTTGCCGATAGAAGCGAGTGCTGGGTCACCGCGCATCCGAGTTCAATCCTCCGGGCTCCCGATGAGCGGGCGCGAAACGAGGGCAAGCGTCTGTTCCTCCGCGACCTCAAGCTGATTAAGGCGAGAGCTGAAGATTTCGCCGGCTAGTCCGTCAAGCGGCGTCTCTTGAGCGCCTATTGCAATTGAGAACGACTCTCATTAGCAAGCCCGTAACACGGAAAAAAGGGACTTGCTCCAATGACTCGCTTCTTGTCCGCTGCTCTCGCGGCGGCGTTCGCGCTCGCTTGCGCCAAGCCTGCTCACGCTTCCGATCCGGATTTCGGCTATGTCTACACAACGCATATCGAGGAGCCGGGGGAGACCGAAGTCACGCTGTGGGCGACTGACCGCCGCGGCAAGGCCGCAGGTCATTACGACGCGCGGGACTACCGGATCGAAGTGGAGCGGGGGATCACCAGGCACTTCCAGGTTTCGGGCTACCTCGACCTCGCCAGCCACCATATTCACGACGTGGGCGGCAAGTTCGATCCGGTGCACCGCAACTTCGCCGTGCAGGGGCTTTCGGCGGAATTCAAATATCAGGCGCTCGATCCGGCGCACGACCGCTTCGGCCTTGCCTTCTATGCCGAGCCCGGCTGGTCGCGGATCGGCAAGGTCACAGGCGAGAAAGGACGCGAGCTGGAGCTGGAGCTGAAAGCCATCGCGCAGAAGAATTTCGCGAACGACAGGCTGGTTTGGGCGGCTAACCTGACGCTCGAGCCCGAATGGGAACGCGAGCATGAAGATGTCGGGGCGGGCGTCGCACCGAAGACCGAAAAAGAACTCGCGCTCGAAGTCGCCAGCGGCCTTACCTACGAGGTCGCGCCGAAATGGTGGCTTGGTGTCGAAGGCCGCTATCATAGGGTCTATCCCAATTGGACGCAGGGCTTGCATCGCGAGAACTACGCCGTCTACGCGGGCCCGAGCGTTCACTACGATGGCGGCAAATGGGCCGTCACCGCAACCTGGCAGCCGCAGCTGTTCGGATCGCCAAACGGCCCCGGCTCATCGCTGGAACTCGACGACCATGAAAAACGCGAGCTGCGCTTGAAGCTCAGCTACGAATTCTGATCACTCGGCGGCGAGAAGAGTCTCGGCGCCGCTGAGGTCGACCGAGACCAGCCGGCTGACGCCCTTCTCGATCATCGTCACTCCGTAGAGCCGGTGCATCCGGCTCATCGTCACCGCATTGTGGGTGACGATGAGGTAGCGGGTGTCGGTTTCCTGGGTCATCCGGTCGAGCAGCTCGCAGAAGCGCTCGACATTGGCATCGTCGAGCGGCGCGTCGACCTCGTCGAGCACGCAGATCGGCGCGGGGTTGGTCAGGAACAAGGCGAAGATGAGCGCGATTGCGGTCAACGCTTGCTCGCCGCCCGAGAGCAAGGTCAGCGTCGACAGCCGCTTGCCCGGCGGCTGGGCCATGATCTCGAGCCCGGCTTCCAGCGGATCGTCGCTTTCGACCAGCTCGAGATGCGCCTGGCCGCCTTCGAACAGGGTCGTGAACAGCCGGCGGAAATGCGCGTCGACCTTCTCATAAGCGTCGAGCAGCCGCACTCGGCCTTCGCGGTTGAGGTTGCCGATCGACCCGCGCAGCCGGTGGATCGCCTGGGTCAGCTCCTCGGCTTCCTCGGCCCCCTTGGTGCGGGCGGCATCGAGGTCGGCGAGCTCCTGCTCGGCGACGAGGTTCACCGGGCCGATGCGCTCGCGCTCCGCGGTCAGGCGCTCCAGCGTCGAAGCTTCGCCGTCCGCATTGCGCGGCTCGCCGGCATCGAAGCCGAGCTTTTCTGGCAGCCGCTGCGGCACGCATTCGAATTTCTCGACGCTCGCCCGGGCGAATTCGGCGCTGCGCGCCTGTTGCGCTTCGGCGCGGGCGGCGGCGGCGGCGCGGCGCTCGCGCGTATCGGCGGAGCGCTCGTTCGCGGCAGCGACGTTGCGTGACGCTTCGATCACCGCTTCTTCAGCCCCGCGCTCGGCGGCCGTGGCCTCGCCGATCAGCATTTGGCTCTCGTCGTTCGCATGTTCGAGCTCGCCGATCTTCGAATCGAGCTCGGCCGGCTGCTTTTCGAGGTCGGCACGCTCCGCGCCCTGCTGCTTCTGTCTTTCGACGGCTTGCGCGAGCCGCTCCTCGGCATTCTCGCGCCGCTTGCGCCATTCCGCCTGCTCGCGCGCAGCCGCACTGAGGCGCTCGCGGTCGGCGGCGCTTTCTCTCGCGCGCGTCGCGGCCTCGGCGCGCTTGTCGGCGACGCCTGACGCGGTCTCCGCCGCGACCGCGCGCGCCGCTTCGACATCGCGCTCGAGCGCCGCCGGGTCCGGCAAGACGCCGAGCGAGTGTTCGGAAGCGGTCACGGCTTCGCGCGCGGCTTCGAGAACCGGCTCCAGATCGGCCTGCCGCTGCGTGAGCCCGCCGCGCTGCGCCTCGATCCGCTCGAGCGCCGCCGCCGCCGCATCGATTGCC
>DASUIB010000217.1:0-2417 GCA_036273235.1 Sphingomicrobium sp.
CTTCCGAAAAGCGCGCGAGCGTGAACAGGAAGCCGACCTGGAGCAGCCGCTTGGTCTCCTTGTCGAGCTCGCGAAAGCCCGCGAAGAACGGCGACTTCTTGATCGGGGCGAGATGCTGCTCCGGCTCCCTCAGAACCATCCAGGCAAGCAGGAACGAGACCAGCGCCGGAATGATCGCGATCCAAAAGACTCGGCGGATATTACTCGCAAGCAGCGCCATCAGGCCGATCGCGATCAGCGGCGCGAGCAGCGCGCCGGCCGTGTCGAGCGCCTGCCTCAGACCGAAGGCGCGGCCGCGGATTTCGGGCGGCGTCTCGTCGGCGATCATCGCATCGCGCGGGCTGCCGCGAATGCCCTTGCCGATCCGGTCGGCGAAGCGCGCGAGCATCACCGTCGCCGCGCTGGTCGCCAGCGGGAACAGCGGCTTCGAGAGCGCCGCGAGGCCGTAACCGCCCATGATCCACGGCTTGCGCCTGAGGCTCCGGTCCGACAGCCGCCCGGAGAAGAGCTTGGCAAAATTGGCCGTCGCTTCGGCCACGCCGTCGATTGCGCCCAGCGCCGTCACCGGAAGCCCCAGAACGATTGTGATGAACGCCGGCAGCAGCGCATGATAGATTTCGCTCGACAGGTCCATGAACAGGCTGACGAAGCCGAGGACCCAGACGTTGCGGGGCAGGGGCGGGCGGTTGCTCACTCTGCGTCATTGCGAGCGCCGAAGGCGCGCGGCAATCCAGAAAAGCACCGCAAGTGGATTGCTTCGCTCCGCTCGCAATGACGACTCGGAATGCAATATTGCGCTGTCGAAAATGTTTGCTAAGCTGCAAGCATGGTCGGTGGCTCGACACCTGAAGCCTTGGCGGCGCGGTTCACGGGCCTCGCGCACATGTGGGTCGCGGACGGCCCGGCCGAGCGAACCGAACGTGCGCGGCGGCAATTGCTGACGGCGATTGCGACCCATGAGCCGGCCACGCTCAACCAGGTTGCCAAGTCCGTCGGGCGCGGCGCTCCGGCGGTCAGCCGATCGGTCGACAGCCTCGTCCGCTCGGGTCTGGTCGAGCGCATGCAAGACCCGAACAATCGCCGCCGTCTTGCGCTTAGGTTGACCACCGCAGGCCGGGACAGGCTCTCCAGCCGGAGCGCCGGCAATTCCAGCTTACAGCTCAAGCTCGGGCGGCTCGCCCACAGCGAATTGCGTGCGGTGGAGCGCGCGATCGAGATCCTCGAACGCGGGCCCTAGGGGCGGCGCTCCCGCAGGCGCGCCCGGCTTACTTGTCTTGGTTGTTGACCGTCGCCCAGGCGCGATGCTCGGCCTCGCGATGTGAAACGCCCTTCTTCTCATAGCCCTTTTCGATGTGTCGGGCTTTGCGCTTTTCCTTGGATGTGTGACGACCGGGCATGGCAATTCTCCTTTCGCTTATTGAAACGCTTCGCCGCCCCCGCCGTTGCCATGCTGCATTGCAACATCGGGGTCGAACGATTACATCGCGCGTTGAAAGTCCCCGGGAAAATTTGAGATGAACCTCCGCAACGTCGCGATCATCGCGCACGTCGATCACGGCAAGACGACGCTCGTCGACCAGCTGTTCCGTCAGTCGGGCACGTTCCGCGACAATCAGCGAGTCGAGGAGCGGGCGATGGATTCGAACGACCTCGAGAAAGAGCGCGGGATCACCATCCTCGCCAAATGCACCTCGGTCGAATGGGCCCCCGCGGGAGCGCCAGAGAAGACCACCCACATCAACATCGTCGACACGCCGGGCCACGCCGACTTCGGCGCCGAGGTCGAGCGCATCCTCTCGATGGTGGACGGCGTGATCCTGCTCGTCGACGCCGCCGAAGGGCCGATGCCGCAGACCAAGTTCGTCACCGGCAAGGCGCTCGCGCTGGGCCTCCGCCCCATCGTCGTCGTCAACAAGATCGACCGCCCCGACGCGCGCCCCGCCGAGGTCCTCGACGAAATCTTCGAGCTGTTCCTCAACCTCGACGCCAGCGACCAGCAGCTCGATTTCCCGACCCTCTACGCGAGCGGCCGCGCGGGCTACGCCGGGCTCACCGACGACGTCCGCCCAGAAAACACGCCAGGTGCCGACCTCACGCCTTTGTTCGAGACCATCGTCGGCCACGTCCCGCCGCCGCGGGTCGATGCCGGCCCGTTCCGCATGCTCGCCACCCTGCTCGACCGGGACCCGTTCCTCGGCCGGATCCTCACCGGCCGGGTCGAGAGCGGCACCATCACCGTCAACGACCCGATCCGCGCGCTCGACGTCAACGGCAATGCCGTCGAGGAAGGCCGGGCGACCAAGATCTTCTCCTTCCGCGGCCTAGAGCGCGTGCCGGTCGAAAGCGCCGAAGCGGGCGAGATCGTCGCCATCGCCGGCCTCATCAAGGCGACCGTCTCCAACACCTTCGCCGACCCG
>DASUIB010000218.1:0-7138 GCA_036273235.1 Sphingomicrobium sp.
AGCCCGGTCTTCTTGAGCGCCGAGACTTCGACGTCCTGGACGTCGCCGCCCATCTGCTCGACCACCACTTCATGCTCGAGCAGGCGCTCGCGGATGCGCTGCGGATTGGCGTCGGCTTTGTCGACCTTGTTGATCGCGACGATCATTGGCACGCCGGCGGCTTTGGTATGGTTGATCGCCTCGATCGTCTGCGGGCGCAGGCCGTCGTCGGCGGCAACGACGAGAATGACGATGTCGGTGACGTTGGCGCCGCGCGCGCGCATCTCCGAAAAAGCCTCGTGGCCCGGCGTGTCGAGGAAGGTGATCTTCGATTTGTCGGGCAGCTGCACCTGATAGGCGCCGATATGCTGGGTGATCCCGCCGGCTTCGCCCGACACCACATTGGCGCCGCGGATTGCATCGAGCAGCGAGGTCTTGCCGTGGTCGACGTGGCCCATGATCGTGACCACGGGCGGGCGCGCCTCGAGGCTCTCGGGCGTGTCGACGTCGGCCGAGGTGTCGATGTCGATGTCGCTTTCGCTGACGCGCTTGATGCGGTGGCCGAACTCGGTGACCAGAAGCTCGGCCGTGTCCTGGTCGATCGTCTGGGTGAGCGTGACCGGCATGCCCATCTTGAACAGCGCCTTGACGAGGTCGGCGCCGCGCTCGGCCATTCGGTTGGCGAGCTCCTGGACGGTGATCGCTTCGGGCACCACCACGTCGCGGACCTGCTTGGTCGCAGGGCCGGTCTCCATATGGTGCCGCTTTTCCTTCTCGCGGGCCCGGCGAAGCGCGGCGAGCGAGCGGGCGCGGCTGTCGTCCTCGTCGGACAAAGCGCGGGTGACGGTGAGCTTGCCGCGGTGGCGCTGCTCGTCGCCGCGGCCGCGGCTCGGGCGGGGTGGCTCGGGACGGCGGGGCGGGGGGGCGTGAGCACCCGGACGGCGGACGGTGCGCCCCTCGTCTTCTTCCTCGACCTGCGCGGGCGCTGGGGCTTCGGAGGCGGGCGGAGCCTCGGCGGCGCGCCGGATTTCCTCTTCGGCGTGGCGGCGGGCCTCTTCGGCGGCCGCATCCTCGGCCTTGCGGTTCTCTTCGGCGCGGCGACGCTCTTCCTCGCTCTGCTCGGTGCGCGCGCGCTCGTCGCGACGGCGGGCTTCCTCGAGCGAGGAGAGTCGGGCCTCTTCGGCTTCGCGGAGCAGCTTCTGCTGAAGCTCCCTGCGGTTGGCAATTTCGTCCTGCGCCGAGGGCTTGCGCGGCTGCGGCGCGGCCGGCTTGGGTGCCGGCTTCGGCGCCTCGGCAACGGGTTCGGGCTTGGGTGCCGGCGGGGCCTCGCCCGGGCGGCCGAGGATGCGTCTTTTTTTGACCTCGACCACGACGGTGTTCGAGCGCCCGTGACTGAAGCTCTGCTTGACCTTGCCGGTCTCGACCGTGCGCTTGAGGCCCAGCGGCGGCCGGGTTCCAAGCTTCGGTTTTTCGGTCTGGTCTGCCATTCTATTCCTTCGTCAAATCTTCTTCAGCCGAGTGTGTCCCCAAGGCGGGTTCTCCGCCTCCAAGACCACGTTCCGGGCCAGTGAAAGCCAGCCACCGGGCAAGCGCGTGACGGACACGCGAAGCGGCGGCGGGATCGGTCAGGGCGACATGTACCACATTTTCGCGCCCCAGTGCCATGGACAAGATAGTGCGCGGCTCGGGGAATATCAGCCCCCGCTGCTCGCCGCCGCCGACCCGCCACGCCTGGTCGAGGGCGCGGCGGCCGTCCTCGCCCGCATCGCCGGCGTGGATGAGGAAATGGACCTGGCCTGAGCGGGCGGCGGTCTCGACCCGCTCGGCGCCGTTGATGAGCTTGCTTGCGCGCGCCTCCATGCCGAGGCGGTCGAGCGCGTAACGGCGCAGCGCGGCTTCGGTGCGAGCGCCGAGGTCGGCGGGGACGGTTACCGCATTGGTCTTGTACGCGCGCTGGAGCGCAGCCTTGAGCTTGCCCCTGGCGTTCGCTTCGTCGAGCTCGGCGCGGGTGACGCCGATCCATGCGCCCCGGCCGGGGGCACGGGCGCGAACGTCGGGGGCGACCGTGTCGTCGGGACCTAGCGCAAGCCGGATCAGCTCCTCCTTGGTCGCCTTGCGGCGGGTGAGAATGCAGGTGCGCTCCGGTTCGTGCCCCGGCGAAGGCCGGGGTCCAGGAGCGCGTGAGCGCTGCTTCGCATCGCCCTGGGCCCCGGCCTTCGCCGGAGAACAGGTATCTACCGCCCGGGTATCATTGTGCGGAGTCCGCATCGGCGGCCTCCTCGGTTTGCGCCGGCTTCTCGTCCTCGAACCAGTGCGCGCGCGCGGCCATGATGATCTCGTTGCCCTGCTCTTCGCTGAGGCCATATTCGGCGAGGATCCCGCCCTTGTCTTCGGGCCGGTTGCTCGGCTCGCGGCGGCGCGGTTCGATTCGCTTCTTCTGGATCAGCTCGTCGGTCGCGAGGTCGGCGAGGTCGTCCAGGGTGCGGATGTTCGCCTTGCCCAGGGTCACCAGCATCTGCTCGGTAAGATGCGGCAATTCGGCGAGCGGATCCTCGACTCCGAGCTTGCGCCGCTCTTCGCGCGACGCGGCCTCGCGGCGCTCGAGCGCTTCGGTCGCGCGGCTCTGGAGCTCGGCGGCGATGTCGTCGTCGAGGCCCTCGATCGAGGCGATTTCCTCGACCGGCACGTAGGCGACCTCCTCGAGGCTGGTGAAGCCTTCGGCGACGAGCAGCTGCGACAGCGTCTCGTCGACGTCGAGCTCGTTCTGGAACAGGGATGAGCGCTCGACGAACTCGCGCTGGCGCTTCTCGCTCGCGTCGGCTTCGGTCAGGATGTCGATCTGCGAGACGGTGAGCTGGCTCGCGAGGCGGACGTTCTGGCCGCGGCGGCCGATCGCGAGGCTGAGCTGATCGTCGGGCACGACCACCTCGATTCGGCTCTCTTCCTCGTCGATCACCACCCGGCTGACGGTCGCCGGCTGGAGCGCGTTGACGACGAAGGTCGCGGTGTCCTGGCTCCACGGGATGATGTCGATCTTTTCGCCCTGGAGCTCCTGGACCACGGCCTGGACGCGGCTGCCCTTCATTCCGACGCAGGCGCCGACCGGGTCGATCGAACTGTCGTGGCTGATCACGCCGATCTTGGCGCGGCTGCCGGGGTCGCGCGCGGCGGCCTTGATCTCGATGATCCCGTCGTAAATCTCGGGCACTTCCTGGGCGAACAGCTTCTTCATGAAGTCGGGGTGGGCCCGCGAGAGGAAGATCTGCGGGCCGCGCGCCTCACGCGCGACGCGCAGGATCAGCGAGCGGATCCGGTCGCCGACGCGGACCATCTCGCGCGGGATCTGCGCGTCGCGGCGAATGACGCCCTCGGCTCGGCCCAAGTCGACAACCACGTGGCCGAACTCGACCCGCTTGACGACTCCGGTGATGATCTCGCCGATGCGGTCCTTGAACTCCTCATATTGCCGCTCGCGCTCGGCATCGCGGACCTTCTGGAAGATCACCTGCTTGGCGGCCTGAGCGGCGATCCGGCCGAACTCGATCGGCGGAAGCGGGTCGACGATGAAGTCGCCGATGCTTGCGCCCTTCTGGAGCTTCTGCGCGCCTTTCTCGTCGATCTGCTTGAAATGGTCTTCCGGCTCTTCCACCACTTCGAGGACTCGCCACAGACGGAGGTCGCCAGTCTCGACGTCGAGCTTGGCGCGAATGTCGTTCTCGGCGCCGTAGCGAGCGCGGGCGGCGCGCTGGATCGCATCTTCCATCGCTTCGATGACGATGCCTTTGTCGATCAGCTTCTCGCGCGCGACGGCGTCGGCGATCGCGATCAGCTCGGCCCTGTTGGCGCTGACGGCAGCGGGTGCGGTGGCCATGTAATTCATTCCTCTACAGTCTCGATTTGGTCGGCGCCTTCGGTGCTGAGCGGCGCGGTGGCTTGAATGAGCTTGTCGGTCAAGACGAGCTTGGCCGACGCGATGTCGGCGAACGGCAGGTCGTAGTCATGCCCGTCCTTGGCGCGGAGCTTGACGGTCTCGCCGTGGAGACCCTGCAGCATGCCGGTGAATTGCTTGCGGTCCCTGCATGGGTGGCTGAGGGTGATTCGGGCTTCGAAGCCGGTCCAGTCGGAATAATCCTTGAGCCGGGTCAGCGGCCGGTCGATTCCCGGCGAGCTGACTTCGAGCCGGTAGCTGCCCTCGATCGGATCGGCGAGGTCGAGACATTGGGACAGCCGGTGCGAGATGCGCTCGCAATCGGCGATGCCGAGCTGACGCGTGTCGGGCCGCTCGGCCATCACCTGCAGCGTCGGGTCCGAAGCGCCGCGGATCATCATCACGCGCACGAGCTCGTAGCCGAGGTTCCTCACCTCGGGCTCGATCAGTCGTTCCAGGCCGGCGAGATCCGCCACGCGCGCTCCACATGCAGTCCAAAAGTCTCTCCGACCGGAGCCGTAAAGCCCCAGCCCCAGGCATCTAACGATGTCGAGGAGAGAGCCGCGATATAGACCCGCGCGGCTGCTCGCGCAAGCACTGTAGAAATGGTCTGATCTGCGGTGATGCGCAGTGTTCGTTCTCCTCTCATCCGTCGTTCTATAACCAAAAAGGTACAAAGTACTTGCGTTTTGCGTTCCTATATGTCATTTTACCACTCGAAGGAGAGGAGCAGCGAATGAAGCGGTTATCGGCGTTTGAAATCTGGTTGCGGTGGGGACGGATCGTGAAGGAGCCGGAGCCGGTCGAAATCAAGTTCAACCCGTGGCACGATCCGGAGAACGGCGAATTTACCTTCGCGGGAGCGGGGAGTTATTCCGGCGACGGATCCACATCCGCCAGTGGCGGCGGTGCTACTCGGGCGCCTGGCGGGGGCAGACGGGCTACTCGCGGTCGAAGCGCCAGCGCTCGGCATGTGTCGAGCGGGTCACCGGTACAACATCAGCCAAAGGCAGCTGCGGCACCGCGCGTGCCGAAAACTAAGATCGTTCGCTCGAGCTTGTCATCGAGTCACGATATGTCCGAGGGCTCCTCACGATCGCTCAGATCTGCGATGGCACCGAAGGCTCCGTCGGGTGGCTCGAACACTTCAAAACCCGTGAGTAAGCCGGCAGCTTCACATGTGTCTCCGGATGTCTCGGCGACTCATGAGGAACTTGTCCAAAAATTCAAACAACACATGATTCCTCATGAAGGAGATCGGAATGATGTTTATCTCGACAGTTTGGGTAAGCCAACTGTGGGGATCGGGCACTTGGTTGTGCCGAGCGACGGCCTAAAAGTGGGCGATCGGATCAGCGACGAAGAAAAAGACGCATTCTGGCGACAGGATTCTGCGAAAGCGCTGCAAGCGGCGCAAAAGCAAATGCTGGAAGCAGGAATCACCGATCCTAATTTCTTATTCGCGCTTGCAGACGTGAATTTTCAGCTGGGAAGCGAATGGTACAAGGAGTTCAAGAAGACTTGGGCCTTAATTTTGGAGGGCGATTACGACGCAGCAGCTCTCGAGGCACAAGACAGCGACTGGTACGAGCAGTCCCGTAATCGAGTGAAAGCTTTCCAAGAGGCACTCCGCGCCTTACAACCTAAATCAAAATCAGGACAGCGGTGATTTCGCCGGAGTGACCCAGTGCTCGCCAAACTTGCTTCTTCTGTCATGCTGGTTGCTGCAATATCTGCGACAAAGCAAACAGAGACGTGGTTTGCGTACAGCCGAACCGCTGAATCTGTTACAGGATCAATAGTGTTGTCTTCCAAAGCGCTGCACATGAGTCATGCAGATTTTCCGCTGCATTTTGCTTTGAAATCGGATCACTTCGGAACAGCCACCGGCCCAGCGACGGCTAAGATAAACCAGGTTATGAGACCTCAAAACCCAATCTTATTGAATGGCAATAGGCTTTGCAGAACACCAGTTCGGTGGATCGTGCTCTGGCAAGCGGACAGGGAACTTCTGGGAGTGGCGGCGTTCGATAGCAAGACAATGCCTTTTTCCGTGACATCGCCGGGCTACTGCGGGTCTTATTATTATTCTCGAACTCAATGATTCCGGCTCGATCTTGAGCGCGCATGGCGGACGAGGAACATTGGCTGAGGTGCCGCGATGATCCAGACTATCGGCCTGGCCAATACGGTTCCAAACCGCCCTCCTCCGAAGCCGATATTCAGGAAGTCATGCATCTCCGGAAGCCTAAGTAACTGGGGCGGCGTTAGGTTCGGCCAAGCGCCCTATTTTCTTCGCGGACTCGGATCGTCAGCACGGCAGCGTTCAGAAGGGTGAAGATAAGGGCGATCTGCAACAAGCCGAAGACCAGCGGCAGGACCGCAATTTCGCTAACGACGATGAGATAATTCGGATGGCTGATGAACCTGTATGGCCCGCGCCGGACCAGCGGTTCATCGGGAAGCACGATGATCCGCGTGGTCCAGCGGCGGCCAAGGGATGCCAACACCCAGATCCGGCCCATTTCGAGCACCACAAACAAAGCCAGCCAGAAGGGGCTGACCGGCCGATTGGGCGCAAGCCACCACAAAGAGATCAGCCACAGCGCATGGACCAGAATAATCAGCGGATAGTGCTCCGAACCATATTCGCGCGCGCCCTGGGCAAGCAGCCGCCTGGTATTGCGGTTCGCAAGCCACAATTCGCCGACGCGCTGGAGCGTCACCAATGCAAGAATGACGATGTTGAGGATCACGCGGCTTCGAGAAGCAATGCGCCGCAGGTGAAGCCGGGACCGAATGCCGTCATCATCGTCCGGTCGGGAAGGCCGCACTCGAGCAGCCGTTCGAGCACGAACATCACCGTCGGGGCGCTCATATTGCCGTAATCGCGGAGCACCGCTCGCTCGAGGTTGAGCTCGCCCTGGTTGAGCTGGAGCGCAGTTTCGATCGCGTCGATCACCTTGACTCCGCCGGGATGGGAGCAGAACCGCCCGATATCTTCGCGCACGATGCCCATTGCCGCGCACATTTCGTCCACCGCCTCGGCCAGCTCGGCCTCGATGAACGGAGGGATTGCGCGGTCGAAAACGACGGCGAGGCCGGGATCCTCGACGTCCCAGCCCATGATCCGCAGCGTGTCGGGCCAGAGCTTTTCCGCCGACGCGACGATCTGCGTCGGACTATGCTCACCACTGGTGACGACCGCGGCGGCGGCCCCGTCGCCGAAGA
>DASUIB010000219.1:0-32296 GCA_036273235.1 Sphingomicrobium sp.
CGGCCTGCTGATGGCGCTCGAGCGGCAGCAGCGGACCGGCTCCAGCCTCGCTTGAAGCGGCGGCGGTTGCGCCCCATCTGAGCCCATGCTACCGGCGCGCCGCTCAAGCCCGGCGAGACAAGGCCGGCGCATCCGAGACACGAGTGGACGCATAGCTCAGTTGGTAGAGCAGCTGACTCTTAATCAGCGGGTCCTAGGTTCGAGCCCTAGTGCGTCCACCACTTTTTCAATGACTTAGCACCCCATTCCGCCTTTCCGTAAGGAGGAAGGTAGCGGCGAGGAAGCCATCGCGCCGAGCGCATGCTTCGCGGTTATCTCGCGCGTGAAGGATCGCAGTGGGCCGAAGGAAGCGCCATCCTCGGCCGAGACGATGAACCGCAACTGGTCGCTCACCCGGGCAACGCTTCCTCTCCTCTCAATCCTATATAAGCCTACAGCAAGGGAGTTGCTCATCCCACAGCGCCGCGCCGAACCTGGTTCAACGAATCAAACGCGTGATTGCAAACTCAGTAGGCGGGTTCTTCCTGCCGTGCTTCGCTTTGACTTTCGGCGGCTTCATCGATGCGGCTCATGTCACCGCCAAGGAAGGCGACGAGATCGTCGCAGAGGCGGTCCTTGTCGGTTTCGAAGAGGCCGTGCGGGCTGCCCTCATATTTGATCAGCCGAGCCGTCAGCACCTCTCTCGCGACAACCTCGCCGGTGGCTTCGATCGGCACGGTCTTGTCGGCGGTCCCGTGAATGCACAAAGTGGGCACTCCGTCGAAGCTCCTGAGGTCCGGCCGGAAGTCGGTCTCGGCGAACGCCTTGGCCGCCGCGAGTGTCGGCCTCAGGCCGGCCATCATCGCCTGCCGCCAGGCATTCATCAGCACCTGGTCGCTGACCGGCGACGACATCATCCCGACCCCGAAGAAAGTCTTGAAGAAGGTCTGCATGAAGGCCGCTCGGTCGGTCTCCATCTGCTGCGTCATTTCCTGCAGCTTTGATTCGGGCACGCCGTCGGGATTGTCGTCGCTCTGAGCCGTCTTGGGCACGACCGAGCTTATGAGCACGGCCTTGTTAACCCGCTCGCTGCCCTGCCGGGTCAGGAAACGCGCGACCTCGCCGCCGCCCATCGAGAAGCCGACAAGGCTGACTTTCTCCTGCACGCCGGCATCCTCGAGCACTGCTGCGGCGTCGTCGGCATAGGTATCGTAATCATGGCCGTCCCATGGCTGGTCGGAGCGGCCGAAGCCACGCCGATCGTAGAAGACGCAGCGGTGGCCTGCCTCGACCAGCTTCATTGCCGCGGCATCCCAGGTATCGGCGGTCAGAGGCCAGCCGTGCATTAACAGGACCGGATCGCCGCGGCCCCAGTCCTTGTAATAGAGCATGCAACCGTCGCGGGCCTTGGCATATGGCACTGAACATCTCCTGCTGAGCCCCGTCCGCCAATCGAACGCGTGGGCAAAGAACACCGTTGCGCGGCTCGCCGCATCCTCGCGGTCGACCGGCGATCATGTTGAACGGATTCGGCCGTTGAGCCCTTCAGGGAAAAACCCGCCCTGCATGATCCCTGCCGCGGGGTTGCCGTAGACGATGTTGAGAACATGCTGCGGGGTTCGGCCATAGGCGATGCCGTTGTAATTGGATGGGACCACGTTCGACATCGGACCGACCGTGTCGACCGGCTGGTCGAGATCCTGCGGCCCATCCAGCTGATCGCGGGTATTCGAGATCGCGGCGGCGCCTTGGCGCCACGCTCCGCCCATCTTGTAGATGACGGTGCGAATCGAGCCGGCGTGATAGCCCTCGCTGGCGAGGATGCCGGCGGCGGATTCGAGGATTTGCTTGTTGCGGATATTGCGCGCGGAGCCCTTGTAGGCGGTGACCCCGACGTCCTCGAATAGAAAGGCGCCCAGAAAGAAGTTCAGCTCGTTGGCGAACGGATCGAAGCCAGGCAGCCCAGCGGCCTGTCCAACCGCGGCGAATCCCGCATCGAAGTCAATCGGCGGCCGGGGAACCGCGGCGCTGCCATTAGCGGAGTGGAGAAAAGCAACATGGTGCATTTCATCCTCCGTGATGTTCCGCATGATCCCGTCATGCAGCGGGTTCGAGAATGTGACTTTCCGGCCGCCGCGAACCGTCCCACCGAAATTGCCGCGCAATGCCTGATCGAGCGTCAGGCCAACGACTCCGCGCAAATAATATTCCGCCTCGAGATATTCGAGATTCAGCGCGAAGTTGAGGATGTCGGTATCGCCGACGCTGAGTGATTGCGCTTCGGCCGCCGCGCCGATCGGCGCAGCCGCGCTGGCGGCGATCGCACTGAAGGTTGCAACCGCCGCTTCGGCCGATCCGAGGCTCAGAAATGTGCGCCGGCTCTTATTGGTGTCGCCATCGGTGACAGGGTCGGGCGCATTCATCATGCTCTCCTCAGGTTCGACTGCGTCTCGAGCATGGAGTGGGTGACCACGCCCTGCGCGCTGCCGGGGAAGAAGCCGCCGCGATCGATGCCTTCGCGCGGATCGAGATAGACGATGTTGAGAACGTCCTGGGGCGGACGGGCGAAGCAGCGGCCCTGCGGGTCGGTCGGAGAGATGATCACCTCACCCGGGAACACGCCGCCCGCGTTTATAGCGCGCTCGCGAACGGGTCCGCTGTAGGTTCCGATATGCTCGGGCCTGTTGTCCGGGGATTCGGTCACGCTTCGCGCCGCCGAGATCGAGTCGGCTTTCGACACCATCGCCGGTCCCATGTCGGCGATCTGGGTGCGGATCAGGCCGCCGTGATAGGCCTCGACCGCGAGGATGCCGGCCGCGGCCTCGGCGGAGTCGGGCCCGGCGATGAGATCGCTGCCGCCGATGTATGCGGTAACCCCGACATCCTCGAAAAGGAATGCGCCGAGGAGGAAGCTGGCTTCATCCGCGAACGGGTCGAAATTGTCGCCGAGTCCGGCCGCGGCGCCGACCTTGCGGAAGCTGTTGGCAAGGTCGATCGCGGGGCGGCTGATTTCGATCAGCGGCGAAGCCTTGATCGTCTGCCGGATGAAGCGGACGTGGTTGAGTTCGTCCTCGGCAATCTCGGCAAGGAACTCGCGGACGTAAGGCGTCTGGAAGGCCACCTGCCGCCCGCCGTTCACCGGCCCGGGACTGGGCCCGATGAGCGCCGGCGGGAGACCGACGCCATTCACTCCGCGCTGATAATATTCAGCTTCGAGATATTCGAGGTTGAGGGCGAAGTTGAACACCGGCGGGTCGGTCAGCGGACTTGGAGTCAGCGCAAGACCGAGGCCCTGGGGAATGATGTCGGCGCAGCCGGAAAGGGTTGCGCCGATACCGACAAGGCCCGCAGAAAAAGTACGCAGGGCTTGCCGGCGCGTTGAATCCAACGCCGGAAAGAACATCGCCGTCTCCCGATCCGAAGAAATGTGGTTGGGCCTATAACCCCCGCATTCGGCGTAAGGATGCGTGCCGGGGCGTGTCCGATCTTCCTCATCTGGTGCGTTATCGTTCGGGAAACTGTTTCGATATCGGACCGTTAACCGCCCGCCAGCTGCATTACACCTGCCGGAGACATTCGGAATGACCGTGGCCCGATGAATCACGAAGCTCTCGAGAAGCTCCTGATCGGCCTGGAGATGAGGCTCAAGGCGTTTGCGGTGTGCGAGATCGGGCGCGACTGGCGCCTCAATGTCGATCCCCTCGAGCCCGTCATCTGCCACTGCGTGATGCAGGGTTCCGGATATCTCGAACTCGCCGGGCGGCGCATTCCGGTCAAGGCGGGCACTCTCATCATCGTCCCGCCCGGAACACGCAAAAGTTTCAGCGGCCCAGACCCGGTCGCGGTCGAGATCTCGGCTTCCGAGAGCTGCGCCTGCTACCCCGATGGCCTGAGTGCGTTCAAAGCCCATATCGGAGAGCCGGCGCTCGTCCTCGGTTGTGCAATGATCGAGGCGAACTGCAGCAGCTGCGTGAACCTGTTCGACGGTCTCAGCGAGCCGCTCGTCGTCGAGATGAACCAGCCGATGGCCGCGAACCTCGATGCGCTGATCGGCGAGATGGCGCGGCCTGGTATCGGATCCGCCGTCCTCACCCGCTGTTTGATCACGCAGGCGATCATCCTGCTGCTCCGGGATCAGCTGACCCAGTCTCTGGACCCACCCATCTTGCGCTTGCTGCGCGACCAGCGATTGACCCGGGCAATGTCCGCGATGGTCGAGCACCCCGAGCATCGGCATTCGATCGACAGCCTTGCGGACGTGGCCGGAATGAGCCGCTCCGCCTTCATCGGGCATTTCTCGGCGGAATATGGCCGGACGCCGTGCGAGTTCCTGCAGACCGTTCGCTTGCGTTCGGCCGCCCGGCTTCTGCTGTCGACCGAATTGCCGGTCAAATGCGTCGCGGCGCGGGTCGGATATGCCAGTCGAAGTCAATTCTCGCGTGCATTCAAGCTGGCGTACGGCGCCGATCCGTCAGCTTACCGCGCCCGGCATGTGCCCGTCGCGCCGCCGTCGAAGTGCACCATCGCGCTGGATCCGGACGTCTTCATTACGGACGCTCTCGCAACGCGACCCGCCAGGTGCCACGACCTGCGCCGGGAGACAGTCGCGCTTCAGGAACTGGCGGACCGCATGGCAGACGATCCCGTCGACTTGCTCCCCCATTTTGTCGTGCTGGCGATGAAGCTGACCGACGCTGCATCCGCCGGGGTCAGCATCTTCGATCATGACGTCGCGCCCGACATCTTCGAATGGCGATACTTGCACGGATCGCTCGCGCCCTTCGAGAAGGCGACCACGCCGCGCGACGACAGCCCGTGCGGAGTCACGCTCGACGTCAACCAACCGATGCTGCTCAGTCATCCCGAACGACTCTACGACTGGATTGCCGCCGAGAATCTGATCATCCCGGAAGTGCTTCTCGTTCCTCTTTCCGTCGCGGGCGAACCGCTTGGAACCTTGTGGGTCGTTTCGCCCGAAGACGAGCATTTCGGCCAGGCCGATGCCCAACTCCTCTCGGAGCTTGCGAGCTTCGTTGGCATTGCATTGAAAATGCTGCGCGCCGGCGGTGCCCTCGAAAAGGCTCTCGCCGCCTAGAGGTTTGAGCTTTGCGGAGATTTTCTGACGGAATCGCAAAGGCCGGCTCAGAGCCAGGTCAGGAGCAATGCTCCGTCAAGCGCGATGATGACCGCACAGATTGTCCAGGCACTCAACGCGAGCCAGCGCGGATTGACGTGCTCGCCCATCCTTTGCCGGTCGCTGGTGAACCGCACGAGGGGAACGACCGCAAACGGAAGTTGCAGGCTGAGCACCACCTGGCTGAGCAGCAGCAGCTTTGCGGTTCCGCTCACTCCGAAAAGTCCGGCGACGAGCGCGGCGGGAAGGATTGCAAGTCCGCGGGTGATCATCCGGCGCTGCACCCCGGGGAGACGGATTCTCAGGAAACCCTCCATTACCACCTGACCCGCGAGCGTCGCCGTCACCGTCGAATTCTGACCCGAGGCGAGCAGTGCAATCGCGAACAATGCGCTTGCGGCGCCGGCCCCGAGGGCCGGTGAAAGAAGTCGGTACGCATCCTCGATGCCGCCAACTTCGGTTCGGCCGGTGGCATGGAAGGCGGCAGCCGAGAGGATCAGGATCGCAGCGTTGATGAACAATGCGGCACCAAGCGCGATGCTGCTGTCGAGCGTTGCGAACCGGATCGCGTCGCTCTTCGCCGTGTCGCTGCGGCCGAATGCACGGGTCTGAACCACGGCGCTGTGGAGATAGAGATTATGCGGCATGACGGTTGCTCCGACGATGCCAATGGCGATGTAGAGCATGGCCGGGTTGCGCAGGATCTCGGCGCTCGGCATGAGGCCGAGCCCGATCGCCGGGAGGTCCGGCCGCGCCAGCGCCAGCTCGATCGCGAAGCAGCCGGCGATCACAATCAACAGCGCAATGACGAACGCCTCGAGTTTGCGAAAGCCGTGCTGCTGCAAATAGAGGATGAGGAACACGTCGAGCGCGGTCAGGCAGACGCCCCACACCAACGGCAGAGCGAACAGCAGGTTGAGTGCGATGGCGGTGCCGATCACTTCGGCAAGGTCGCAGGCGACGATCGCGACTTCGCACGCGAGCCATAAACCAACCCGGACTTCGCGGCGGTAGCTCTCACGGCAGGCCTGCGCGAGATCGAGACCGGTGGCGATCCCAAGCCTCGCCGCGAGGGACTGAAGAACCATCGCCATGATGTTGGAGAGCAGCACGACGGAGAGGAGCGTATAGCCGAACCGGGATCCGCCGCCGAGGTCGGTCGCCCAATTTCCCGGATCAATATAGCCGACCGCAACGAGATAGCCGGGCCCCGCGAACGCACAGAGCTTGCGCCAGAATTCCGAGCTGATGTGCGGGACCGGAATCGAGCCGTTGACGCTGCCGAGACTGCGCCGGCGCGCATCCTCAATCGAGACGGTGTCGAGCGCGATGTCCGCCGGGGGCGTGGACATCGCTCAGCTCGCGCCGCGGCGGCGGCCGGTTGCGGCGAGCGCCAGGCAATTTAACGCAGCCATTGGATCTTGCCTCGCTGCTCCCCGATGTCCCTCCTGAGTGCCGCGCAAGCCCGCCATGATTTGAAAACAGGCATCGAGCGGCCGCGTATCCGCTGCGCGTGGTGCCCCAGCGGCCAAAAACGGTGCCCCAGCGGGGCTTCCTCAGGCGCTCGCCTTGGCGAGCCGGGCAGAACGCCGCACCAATAAAATCAAATGAACCCAAACCTTTGCGGAGGTGGAAATTGTGATGTCGTCCGCCGTCGAATGCATCCGGAAGCCTGGTTCGAGCGAACCTGACAGGCGCCGCTCGGACCACCGCGACCCGATTTCCGGCGTGAGTTGTTGCGCAAAGGAACTTCGTTTGGACATCACGACCCTGGAGCGGCTTGTCGCCGATCTCCGAGTAAGGCTCGATCTGTTTGCGCTCTGCGAGATCGGCGCGGATTGGCGTCTCAGGCCTGGCGCGCTCGATTTCATGACCTGTTACATTGTCGCGCACGGGAATGGATTTCTCGAGATTCCCGGCAAGCGCAGCCCAATCGGCCCGGGAACTCTCATCGTCGTCCCGCCCAAGGTTTCCGCAAGCCTCAGCGGCGCCGGGCTCATCATGCATGACATCCGTTCGGACGAGTGCTCCGCGAACGGTGCCGACGGGCTGCTCCTATTCGCTGCACGGAAAAGCGAGGCGAGCCTGCTGCTCGGCTGTGCATCGATCATGGCGGCGAGCTTTGGAGGAAGCCTCGGCCTTTTCGATAGCTTGAGGGAGCCCCTCATATTGACCGCCGGCGACGCGATGAATTCGGCTTCGATGGACTCCTTCCTCGAAGAGCTCGCTCATCCGTCCTTTGGTTCTATGGTCATTGCAGAATGTATGATGAAGCAGGCGGTGGTGCTGCTCTTCAGGCAACAGCTCGGCGCCGATGGCCCAAGCCTCCTCACCGATTGCATGTGCGACCAGCGCATCGTTCGAACGGCCGCGGCGATGACCGAGAGCCCGGAGGAGAAGCACACCGTCGCGAGCCTCGCCGAGATTGCCGGAATGAGCCGATCCTCGTTCCTGTCCCGCTTCTTCGAGCAATATGGCAAGACTCCCGGCGAATTCCTTCTTACGATCAGGATGGGTTCCGCGGCCAGGCTGCTGCGCACCACGGACCTTCCGATCAAGTGCGTTGCCGCTCACGTCGGCTATGCCAGCCGAAGTTATTTCTCGCGCGCCTTCAGGCACAAGTTCCGTGCCGACCCATCCGCCTATCGGGAACAGTCGCGCGAGTCGGAGGCGCAGCAGCGCGCCCATCGCCGGCCGAGCCTGCGCTCCCTGGAGCCAGCCGATCAGCCTGAGTTCATCGCATCGGCCGGGTGACCGGTGACGGGCCGATTGCTTTCACATCTGTTCGATCGCGGCACAGCCGCTTGGAAGCGAAACCCCACGCTCTTGCGATTGGTCCCTGACAGGCACTCTCCGGATCAGGCGTTCGCGGGCACGCCCGGGTAAGCTTGGTCCTTGAGCAACCGCGCGAGATGGGCGGCGTTCGATGCAAGCATCGCCGCGGTCTGGGCCACCTCATCCGGCACGTCCTTCAAATCGACGAAATTGGTGCTCTGCATCGCTTCTCCGACCCAATAACAGGCGGCCGCCGATGGAATCGTCCAGCCGACGTCGTTCAACGCCTGAAACAGCGACGCGGTGATGCTGTGTGCGCCATCCTCATTGCCGACGATCGCCGCGACCGCGAGCTTGCCGAAGCTCGGCATCCGGCCATGATCGTCCGTCTCGCTGAGGAAGGCGTCCATCCGTTCGAGCACCCTTTTGGCGACGCTCGACATCTGTCCGAGCCAGATCGGCGTGCCGAAGATCAGAATATCGGCGCTGAGGATTCGCCTTCTCAGGTCGGGCCACGCGTCACCCTCGCCTTCGTCCGAGGTCACGCCGGGAAGAATGTCGTGCTCGGAGATGCGAATGGTTTCCTTCAATGCCGCGCCATGATTGGCGAGTTCGCGCGCGACGAGGTCGATCATCCGGTCGGTCGATGAGGGTTCGCCGTTTCCCCGCTTGAGAGTGCAATTGATCGCAATCGCGCTCAGCTCCATGAGGCCGTCTCCTTTTCGTGACGCGGAGCGGATCAGCTCAGTCTTGGTTCCCTGCCGGCGATGCCGCCGCGCGAAGCCGCTCAATGCGTGCGAGCCACAGCAGCAGCATCGGCACGACGCCCAGTTCCATCAACAGACCGAACCGGTGAGGCGCCGTCGGAAGCCCTTGCTGAAGCGCCGCGAACAGCCGCGCTGCGCCACCGGCGATCACGATCAGCGAGAGTTACGTGCGAGGCGGCGTCCCGGATGCACTCGAAGCTCCAACAGGATCTCAGGCGCGGCTGAGCGGGCCGGACGCGACAACGGGTCCCGTTGGCGATCCCGTCGGCGATCCGCCGCGCGGCTCGACCGAAATCGCGATCGTCGCCCCCTGCTGCAGAAGCTGCGCCAATGCATCGGCAAGCTGCATATGCGTCTGCCTGCTCTCGGGCAGGGTCCCGAGGGAGCGCGGCTTCCCACCCTGCGGAATGACCCACAGTTCGCGCGAATGGCTCGGATCGGACGGCACATGGCCGGCGACCGCCAGAATCAGCTGCCGCGCGGAAGGATCCCAGCTCGCGACAACATCGGCCGGCTTGCCTTGCGTTCCTAGCATCGCCACCAGCGGCGCCGAAACGGGACGCGCAACCTCTATGGGCGAAGGCTGCGGCGGAAGCGGCCTCAAGGCGACGACCAGCGCGAGGCTCGCGGCCATTGCGGTCATCCCGGCGGCGACGACCCGCCACTGCCTGATCCGTCGGCGCAACTGGACCACCGTGTGATCGCCGCGCAGCCCGTCCAGGCGAGACTTTATTGCAGCCCAGGCGAACTCCGGCGGGGGCACCGCCGCAACTTCGTCGAGCATCGGCCCCAAACGTCGCGACCAGCGCGCGACTTCGGCCCGGAACTCAGGGTCGCTCTGGGCGAGCGCGTGCGCTCGGCGCAGATCGCTCCCGCTCAGCAGCCCAAGCGCATATTCGCCCGCGAGGTCGCTGCGTTCGTTCGGTGAGGTGCGGTCGTCGCTCATCGGTCCAGGCACCTGCGGAGCTGCTGCAGTCCGCGGCGGATCCAGCTTTTCATCGTGCCCACGGGCACGCCTTCGCGCGCAGCCAGTTCGGGATAGGTCACCCCGTCGAGAAAGGCGGTTCGGATCATCTTGCGCGCGCGCTCTTCGAGCTCGTCGAGACAAAGGCCAAGGCGCGTCTCGTCCTGCGCCTTCTCGACAATCTCGAACGCCGTCGGGCCGCCGTCCTCGATCTCGAGCGCCTCCTCGAGGTCTTCACTCGCAAGCGCACGGCGGCGCAAGCGATCAATCGCCTTGTTGCGGGCAAGCACGGCAAGCCAGGTGATCGGGCTGGCCCTGGTCGAGTCGAACCGTTCGGCCTTCTGCCACACGGTTACATAAACCTCTTGCAGCACATCCTGCGCCTCGGCTTCGCTGCCGAGCAACCGGAGGCAAATGCCGTAGAGCTTGGCCGAGGAGCGGGCGTAGAGCGTTGCGAAGGCGTCGCGGTCGCCATTGGAAACTGCGCCAAGCAGGCTGACGAGATCGCCGCCGCCATTGCTCGCTCGGTGCTCCGCGACGCTTTCCATGCGCTGTTCCATGCCGCAAGCGGGCGGGATTCGGAAGTCCAAGTCGGCGGGAGGACTGAAGGAAGCGCAAAGCATCGCAATCCTCCCACCGAAGCGCCCGGCCGGGAGCCGGGCGCGTGGACGTCAAGGCATCAGGACCGTGTCGACGACGTGAATGACGCCGTTCGACTGCATGACGTTGGGGATGGTGATGCGCGCCTTGTCGCCTTTGGCGTCGATCACCCACCAGCTCGCGCCGGCCTTGCGGAACATCAGATTTTCGCCCTCGACGGTTTTCAGCGTCGCCGTACCATGATGACGCATCGCCATCGCGGCAATTTGCTGGGCAGTGATCCGCCCTGGCACGACATGGTAGGTCAGGATCTTGTCGAGCGTTGCCTTATTCTCCGGTTTGACCAAATTCTCGACCGTGCCCGAAGGCAGCTTGGCGAACGCCTCATTGGTTGGAGCGAAGACCGTGAACGGACCCTTTCCGGACAAGGTGTCGACCAGGCCGCCGGCCTTCACCGCGGCGACGAGCGTCGTATGGTCCTTGGAATTGACGGCGTTCTGCACGATGTTTCTTGTCGAATACATGGCCGCGCCGCCGACCATCGGGTTGGCGGTCGCGACTGCCGCAGCCGAGAGCGACAACGCGCTGATCGCTGCAAGTCGGATTCGAGAACTGAGCATGTTCCATTCTCCTGTAAGCAGCCTGAATGCGCTGCCCAGAAGTTACGCAACCGACCGCCGGGCGGATGCAGAATGAATTCCATCGGTGGCCGGCCGCAGGACGCGGACCGGCGTCGGGAAGGGCCGAGGCGATCACCTATCCTGTCGGAAACCGCCGGCCGCCAACCAGGTCGAACTTCCCTTTTTTGGCGACCATATTAAGGGGAAGTCCTTGCGGCAGGTCTCGGATCTCAGAGCGTTCCTCGCGGGAACCTGGCACGTGGACCGGTCCGTGCTCGACCGGCGGCAGGCATCAACAGGCGAACTGAACGGCCTCGCGCGGTTCACTCCCTTCGGACGCTCGCTGCTCTACGAAGAGCGTGGAACCCTCACGTTCGGCGCACACCGGGGTCCCGCCGAGCAGCACCTGAAGTTCGAGTTCCCCGACGGAGAAACGCAGGCAAGGGTCAGGTTCCGGGACGGACGGCCGTTTCATGAACTCGATCTTTCGGACGGCGAGGCCAACGTATCCCATCCTTGTGGAGACGACCTCTACGAAGGCCGGTTCGTCGTGATCGACGCAGGACACTGGCGCTCGTCATGGCAGGTCGCAGGGCCCCGCAAAGATCAGGAAATCGTCACTCACTACATCCGGCTGTGTTGAGCTGAACGCCGCCGTTAGGATTCGCACTTACCTCATCCCGAAAGCAAAAACATGGTTTCCTTCTCAACGCTCGCGCCCTCCCCCTCTCGCGCAACGCTCGACGCAACCCGCTGGCCCTTCCGTATTGCGGCCGTCATCGTCGGCAGTTTGCTCCTGTGGGCCTCAGCCAAGGTGCAGGTGCCGTTCTGGCCCGTCCCGATGACCATGCAGACCTATGTTGTGCTGACGATGGGAGCACTGCTGGGCTGGCGGCTCAGCGGCCACGATAGCGGCATACTTGCTCGAGGGCGCGTGCGGCTTGCCCGTTTTCGCGGGGACGCCGGCGACCGGGAGTGGACTTGCCTACATCGCGGGGCCGACGGGCGGCTATCTGGCGGGCTATCTTGTCGCGGCAGTCTTGGTCGGCAGCCTGGCCGAGGGCCGTTGGACGCGCTCCATTGTTGGCACGACGGCACTCCTGCTGATGGGAGAACTCACAATATTGAGCCTTGGCTGTGCCTGGCTTGCCCTTAGCTACGGTTGGGAACAGGCTCTTGTGCTTGGCTTCGGCCGATTTCTGATCGGCGACGCCGTGAAGCTCGCCCTTGCCGTGATCACCGTGGCTTATTCAAGGAAGTTCACTGCACGGGGCTAGGCGGAGCGATCAGCCAGCAGCGTACAATCGAGACGTGTTGCTGAACCAGGCTCGTGTCTCACTCCAGACTGCGGGCACCCGAGCGTCAGCTGAAGCGAGAGACAGGAAGGAAGAAGCGAAAAAATTTTGAGTAGCGCGTAACCGAGGCAAGCCGACGCGCGAATTGCATGAAATGCGCAATCGCCAACCGCCAGGTCCCAAGAGCGTCGTTCGGAATGTCGGACAGATGCCGACACCGCCGATCCTGCCGTTTTTGTCGGCACGCCCGAGCAGCTTCGCGAGCGCATCGAGGAATATGAAGCGGCCAGGCTCGATCTGCTGCTCCTCCAGATGAGCCCGCAAGCCGAGGAGATGGACCGGTTTGCCGAACAGGTGATCGCGCCCCTTCGCGGATCATCACGTGACAGCTGAAACAGCCTTGGCGGTGACGCGCGCAGCGATTGTCGTTACACTTGCACGCCGGCACATTTCGCAGGGAAGGATATTTCATTGGCCGTTCTAGCGGACCAGCACGTCCAGTTCCCGGCCTTGCCTGACTCGGCGCCGGAGGTCGTCCGGCGAAGGATCTTCCGGCACCGGATTTCCACTCGGCTGTGGCATTGGCTGAACGCCCTTGCCTTCTTCATGATGGTGATGAGCGGCCTGATGATCTTCAACGCTCACCCGCGCCTGTACTGGGGAAAATACGGAGCTAATTTCGATTATGCCTGGCTTGAAATCTCCAGCCACGGCGGACGTGGTTATCTGCGTATCGGTCCGCGGATGTTCGATACGACGGGGGTGCTCGGGCTCTCGGGCAACCAGGCCACCCAGCACTTTCGGCCGACCGCCTTCCCCGGCTGGGCCACCATCCCCTCCAGCTACAATCTCGCCGACGCACGCATGTGGCACCTGTTTTTCGCCTGGATCCTTGCGGTCGGCCTGGCTGCATATCTCGTGGTCAGCGTCTGGAACCGGCACCTTCAGAAAGAAGTGGCACCGACGCGCGATGAACTGGCGCCGAGCCATGTCTGGCAGAACATCAAGGATCATGCGCGGCTGAGATTTCCGACCGGGGAAGCCGCAACCCGCTACAACATCCTTCAGAAGCTGTCATACGGTTCGGTGCTTCTGCTCCTTCTTCCGCTGATGATCCTGACCGGCCTGTGCATGTCGCCCGGCGCCGATCCCTGGCTTCCGTGGCTGGTCGATGTGTTCGGCGGCCGTCAGTCGGCCCGGTCGATCCACTTTATCACGATGTGGCTGCTGCTGGCTTTCTTCGTCGTGCATATCGCAATGGTGTTCCTGGCCGGTCCGATCAACGAGATCGGGTCGATGATCACAGGCCGGTACAGCATCAAGCCCGAACCGAAGGCACGATTGCAGGCGGCGGCGCTCCCGCCGCGACCCACCGCAGGGGAGGACGACGATGGCGAACCCTCCTGACCTCTCCCGCCGCCGGCTGATCGGCGGGCTCGGCCTCGGCAGCGCCAGCCTGCTCCTTTCCGGATGCGACAAGTTCAATGCATCGCCGACGTTCCGCTCGATCCTGGGTCTCGGCGAATCCGCCAATTACGCTGCGCAGCGCGCGGTCGGCGGCGCGGCGATGGCCATGGAATTCTCCACGCACGACATATCGCCCTATTTCCGGCCTAACGGCTCGACAATGCCGTCGAGCCCCGATTACCAACAGCACCTGGCGACGAACTTCGCAAGCTGGCGACTGCGGGTCGATGGCCTCGTGCAGCGTCCGATGGACCTCTCCCTCGACGCCATTCGATCGCTACCGCAACGCACGCAGATCACCCGACACGACTGCGTCGAGGGCTGGAGCGCAATCGGGCAGTGGACTGGGCCTCAGCTGTCCCACATCCTGCACGCGGCGGGACTGCGCGACGCTGCGCGCTACATCGTTTTCTACTGCGCCGACGACGACAACGGACGGCCTTATTATGAGTCCGTCGATCTCAACGATGCGTTCCATCCGCAGACGATCCTCGCCCACCGCATGAACGGCCAGGCGCTGCCCGTTGCGCACGGCGCGCCGCTCCGACTCCGCGTCGAACGCCAGCTGGGCTACAAGCATGCGAAATTCGTCATGCGGATCGAAGCGCGATCGCGACTCGACGATCTGTTCGGCGGCAAGGGCGGCATGTGGGAGGATGGTGCCGGCTACCAATGGTATGCGGGCACATAGATGACGATCGCCGCCCTCGCGGTTGCGTTCTTCGTCACCGCGTTCCTCTATTCGTCCGTCGGCTTTGGCGGCGGCTCGACCTACAATGCACTGCTGGCCCTGGGCGTTGCCGACATCTCCACCGTGCCGGTGGTCGCGCTGACCTGCAACATCCTGGTGGTCGCGATCGGCAGTTGGCGTTTCGTCCGCGACGGCCACGTCGAATTGCAAAGGTTGTGGCCGCTCGTCATTTTCTCCGTTCCGTCCGCGCTTCTCGGCGGCTATTTGAGGGTGCCGGCATGGCTGTTCGTCGGGCTTCTCGCGCTCGCACTTGGCGTCTCGGGACTGCTGATGCTTTGGCAGCCGCTGTGGCGGCACGAACGGGAGCGCCAAGCACATCAGTCCAATCGCGCGGTTGACCTCGCGAGCGGGGGAGCACTCGGGCTGCTGGCCGGCGTCACGGGCATCGGCGGCGGCATCTATCTCGCGCCGTCGCTGCATTTGCGCCGCTGGGCGAGCGCCAGGACGATCGCCGGAACCTGCGCCGCCTTCATCCTGGTCAACTCGATCGGCGGCTTGCTCGGCCAGTTGCTGAAGAGCGGAGCCGGCGCGACCTTCGCGATGATCCGAATGGATTGGTCCCTGTTTCCGGCGGTGGTGCTCGGCGGCTTGCTCGGTTCGACGTTGGGCAGTCTCAAGTTCGATAGTGACATCCTGCGAGTCCTGACCGCTCTGCTGGTGCTCTATGCTGCAGTTCGCCTTGGAGTGCGCTTCCCGGGCGAATGGGCTAACCGATAGCCATGCGGGATTCGTTCGGTCGAGACATCACCTACCTGCGGTTATCGCTCACCGATCGCTGCGACCTGCGCTGTACCTATTGCATGCCCGCCCGGATGGCGTTTCTGCCGAAGGCCGATATTCTGACTCTCGAAGAGCTGGACCGAGTAGCGAGCTGCTTCATCCGTCATGGGATCCGCAAGCTTCGCCTGACGGGTGGCGAGCCGTTGGTACGAAAAGGTGCGACGGACCTGGTGACTGCGCTCGGACGGCATGTTCGGACCGGCGCGCTCGACGAACTAACCTTGACCACCAACGGCAGCCAGCTTGCCGCGCATGCCGGGGCGCTCGCTGCCGCCGGGGTCCGCCGGATCAACGTGTCGCTCGACCACCTCGACACTGCGAGCTTCTCGCGCATCACGCGCGGCGGCGACCTCCGCAAGACGATGGACGGGATCGCCGCAGCGAGCGCAGCCGGGATCGCAGTCAAGATCAACACGGTCGTGCTTCGCGATGGCAATCTGGAGCATCTTCCCGAACTCGTCGCATGGGCTCACGGCCAAGGCTTCGCCGTCACCCTGATCGAGGTCATGCCGATGGGAGACGTCGGCATCGATCGGCTCGGCCAGCATGTTCCGATGCCTGAAGCGCGCCGCCGTCTGGAGGCACGTTGGCCGCTTGCCGACGTGGCCATGCGAACCGGTGGTCCTGCACGTTATGCGCGCACCGCTGCCGGCGCCCTGGTCGGCTTTATCACGCCCTTGTCGAACATGTTCTGCGACGAATGCAATCGGCTGCGGGTCAGCGCCGATGGTAAGCTCCACGCCTGCCTGGGCCGCGAGGTTGCGGTCGATCTTCGGCCGACGCTTCGCGAGCACGCGGACGACGGCGCGCTCGAGCTGGCGATCGCCGGGCTGGTTCGCGCCAAGCCGCGCTCGCACGATTTTCGGATTGCCCCGAATTCCGCGCCCGCAGTAGCGCGGACCATGTCGGCGACAGGCGGCTGACGGCATGCGGCTGCTGGCATTCGGCAAGCTCTCCCACCTGAACGTCGATGATCTCGCGGTCCCTCCAACCGTGACCGACACCGACGCGCTTCGGCGCTTTCTCGGCCAGCGCTGGCCCCAAATTGCCGCGCCCGAGATAAGGATTGCGGTCAACCAAACCCTGGTTCAGGGTGTCGTCCCACTGTCGCCGGACGACGAGATTGCGTTCCTTCCGCCGATGAGCGGCGGATGATCCGGGTTCAACGTCAGCCGTTCGATGCCGCCGAAGAATTGCGCGCCTTCATGGCGCGTGCCGGCGAGGGCGCGGTCGCGACCTTCATCGGCACGGTGCGCGCAGAAGATGGCGTCGAGGCGCTGACGCTCGACCATTATCCTGGCTTCACCGAGAAGCAGATTACGGCCCTGGTCAGTGCCATGATCGATCAACATCGGCTCGCGGCGGCCGCGGTCGTGCACCGCTTCGGCCGCATGCAACCTGGCGACCCGATTCTGTTCGCGGCGACGGCGGCCCCGCACCGCCGCGCGGCCCTGGACGCACTCGCCGAACTCGTCGAGCGGCTCAAGACCGAGGCCCCTTTCTGGAAGAAGGAGCAGCGCGGCGGGATTGAGCATTGGCTTGATGTGCCGCGCGCGAGCGACGAGGCGTCGCCCGAAAGGACCCTGCCGTGATCGCCGACGAACCGGTGAGGGTCGCGATCCTGACCGTCAGCGACAGCCGGGATGAGGCGAGCGACACGTCGGGCGCTTACCTTGCCCGGCAAGTCGAGCAGGACGGCCACCGTCTTGCCGGCCGGGCGATCGTCCCTGACGACGTCCAGGCGATCCGGGCGGCCGTGCGTGCCTGGGTCGAGGACCTCGACATCGACGTGATCATTTCAACCGGGGGGACCGGCCTTACCGGTCGCGACGTCACGCCTGAAGCGCTCCAGCCCTTGTTTGACAAGGTGATCGACGGATTTGCCGCGGTCTGGCACCAGGTGAGCTTCGAGCAGATCGGGCTGTCGACGATGCAGTCCCGCGCCTGCGCGGGCGTTATCGGCAGCACACTCGTCTTTTGCCTTCCGGGATCCAATGGCGCTGTTCGGGACGGTTGGACCAAGGTCATCGGACCGCAGCTCGATCGCTCGACGCGGCCGTGCAACTTCGTCGAGATCATGCCGCGGCTGACCGAACGATGAGCGATCTCACGCATGTTGGCCCGGACGGGACAGTCACGATGGTGGACGTTGGCGCGAAGCCCGAAAGCGAGCGCGCGGCCGAGGCGCGGGGCCGGGTGCGCATGCAAGCATCGACCTTGCAGGCTATCGGCTCCGGCCAGTCCGCCAAGGGCGACGTGCTGCGCACCGCCGAGCTGGCCGGGGTCATGGCTGCCAAGCGAACGGGCGAGCTCATACCCTTGTGCCACCCTCTGCCGCTGAGCGCCGTCCGGGTGACGGCAAGCGTCAACCCCGCACTGCCCGGGATCGACATTCGGGCGATCGCGAAAACCGTCGCACGGACGGGGGTCGAGATGGAAGCACTGACCGCCGTCAGCATTGCCTGTCTCACCATCTACGACATGGTCAAAGCGATCGATCGAGGCCTCGTCATCGAACAGGTGGAGTTGGTCGCGAAATCGGGTGGCCGTTCGGGGGATTGGCGGCGCGAGTGACCCTGATCGGTCTGGCCGAGGCACGCGAGTTGCTGCTCGCCGACGTTCCCGTTCTCGGCTCCCAGCGCGTCGCGCTGCCGGATGCGCTCGGGCGTACGCTCGCAAGCCCGGTGATCGCCTCGCACACCCAGCCGGCGGAGCCTCGAGCAACCATGGACGGGATCGCGGTTCCGGATCCCGATCCAGCTGTCGGCACCGAATGGAGGTTGGTTGGGGACGCGCCGGCGGGTTCGCGAACAGCCGCTCCGCTCCGTTCGGGAGAGGCGATCAGGATCGCCACCGGCGGCGTCGTGCCGCAGGGCTGCAAGCGCGTTCTTCCGCAGGAAATCCTCTCCTTCTCGAGCGAACAGGTGCAGTTGAGGGGACCTACGGCAAGCGCATGTTTCGTGCGGCAACCAGGCTCCGACTTCAACGCCGGCGAGCGTCTGCTCGACGCGGGTAGCCGCATCGGTCCTGGCCAAGTCGGCCTGATCGCTGCCGCCAATCTCCCAAGCGCCGAGGTAGTGCGGCAGCCGCGGGTGACGATCTGCGTGACCGGCGACGAACTCGTGTCTCCGGGATCCATGCTAAGCGATGGAAAGTCGATCGACAGCGCCAGTCACGCGCTGGCCGCCCTGATCCGCTGCTGGGGCGGCGTCCCCCACGCCGAGCCCATTCTTCCCGACGACGTTGAGACCATTACGAGCGCCCTGCACGGCACCTTGGAGACCTGCGACGTGCTCGTTTGCGTCGGCGGCGCGTCCGTTGGCGCGCGCGACCTCATGCGGCCCGCGGCCAGGGCACTGGGCGCTCAGTTTGCGTTCGAAGGCATTGCCGTACAGCCGGGCAAGCCCTGCTGGCACGCGCGGGTCGCACCGGCCGGATTGATCCTCGGCTTGCCGGGCAATCCTTCCTCCGCTTTCGTGTGCGCTCATCTTCTGCTGCTGCCGCTCATGAACAAGCTCGGAGCGCGCGATCCGGCGACGCGGTTCCGCACGGCCTACGCAAAGACTCCGCTCCCGCCCAACGGCAGTCGCGAGCAATATTTGCGGGGCGTTGCGTCCTACGACGAAGAGGGCCGGCTGTGGGTTGCGAAGCTGCCCGATCAGGACAGCGGGCTCCAGGCCGCTCTCGCGCGTTCACAGCTGCTGATCCGCCGTCCGCCCGATGCAGACGCCCTGGACCCCGGTGCTCGTGTCGAAGTGGTTGAGCTGGCCGCCGAGCCCAACATCTGAGCGCCGCGGTCCAGGTTCCCACGGGACCTCGGGATTGCACGAATGGTGTCGCGATGACGTTCAGGTTGCCTAGCCCGTTAAACTGGCCGGAGGCTTTGCAGAGCAGACCGTTAGCGGGTCCCAGGTTCGGGCCCTAGTGCATCCACCACTTTTCCGCTTAATCCAGCCGAGTGCGCGACGGCGGCTCTTCCCTGACCAATCTTGCGCGGCGAGCGGCGGCTCAGCTGCTTCGGCTCGTGCCCGGATCGTCGGCGCTCCGGCTGAAGCGCGACCTGCGCGACGCCGCCTGGCTGAGCGAGGCCGATGCAGTCATCGTCTCGTTTCCGAAGTCGGGACGCACGTTCGTTCGCGCGATGCTTGCACGCCTGTATCAGCGGCGCTTCGGAATCGACGAACGCGGCCTTCTCGAATTCTCGACGCTGAGGCGCGCCGCCTCCGACGTCCCGCGCGTCCTGTTCACCCACGCCGGCGATGCGATGCGCAGCCTTGGCGAAATCCGCATCGATCCATCCGATTATGCCGGCAAGAAGGTCGTGCTGCTCGCCAGGCATCCGGGCGACATCGCGGTGTCGCGCTACCATCATCTGAAGCACCGGAGCCGCGACAAGGCGCGCCAACGGCTTGCCGAACAACCGCTGGACAGCTTCGTCTGGGCCGAGGAAGGCGGCATTCCTTCTATCGTCGCGTTCCTCAACCGCTTTGCGGCGCTCCTGCACGTCACGATCCTGCGGTACGAGGATTTCCTCGCCGATCCCGACAAGTCGCTGAAGAAGTTGGCGCAGGCGATTGGCCTCGAGACGGGGACAAAGGACATCGCGGGCGCGGTCGAGTTTGGTAGCCTGGCCAACCTCCGGCGGCTTGAGCACGAGGACTATTTCAGCTCATCGCGGCTACGACCGGCACGGAAACGCGATGACCAGTCGGGCAAGGTCCGCAGCGGCGCCAGCGGCAGCTATCGCGCCGAGCTCGATGCCGCGGCGGCGGCGCGTGTCGACGCTTATGTGCACGACAATCTCGATCCGCGGTTCGGCTATTCAGCCCTGTAGCACGGGGCGCGGGCGGAGCGCTTCCCAGCTCAGCCGCGCCGCCTCGCGCGCGCCGAATGCCTCGGCGAGATTGCGGATATCCCGGCCAATGCCTTTCATGTCGCCCCGCTTGAGACGCCGCCAGGCCGACAGGCGAAGCGCATAGGCAAGCCCGGGCCGGTAAGCACGGGTGCGCAGATATTCGGGGTGGCGGCGGACCAGCTCGACATTGGCCGCGATCATATTGTCCTGCGCGGAGATGGCGGCGGCATCCCAATATTTCACCCACAGCACCTCGTCCGTGGAGGCACAATTGGCGAACTCCGAAACGCGGATGAGAAAATCGAAATCCTGGAGGCGGCGGAGCGTCTCGTCGAAAGGCGCCTTGAGGGCGGCCTCGCGCCTGACGGTGATCGCCGGAGTCGCCTTCCACAACCGGCGCGTGAACAGAGCGGTGCGGAACAGCTCGCGGTCATCAATGACCGAGTTGCGGCGGATGACCTCAGGCTTGCGCGAGCCGGGCGGCTGCACCTTGACGAAGCTGTCGACGAGCAGGTCGAGCTCGGGCCGGCGGTCGAACTCGGCGACGACGTAAGAGAGCTTTTTCGGCAGGTAGCGATCGTCGCTGTCGAGGAAGGCAATCAGCGGTGACGTGGCCGCGCGAATGCCCTCGTTCCTTGCGACATTGCCGCCGCGGTTCTGTTCGAGCCGGATCAGCCGGATGCGATCGTCACCGAATGACTCAGCTACCCGTGCACTTTCGTCGCTCGACCCGTCGTCGACGATGATCAGCTCGAAATCCTTCAGCTCCTGCTCGAGCACGCTCCTGATCGCGCGCGGCAATACGTCGGCGCGATTGTGGACGGGCAGGATGACGGAAATTGCCCGGGTCATGGTACGAGGATTTCGTCATTCCCGCGAAAGCGGGAATCCCGCTTGTTCTTTGACGCAGCGGGACCCCCGCTTGCGCGGGGGCGACGAGAGTAAAGGGGAACAACAGGCCGCTGCTGCTCCCACCAGCAGCTGAACATCGCGATCGCGTAGAGGATGCGCCCATGGTCGGCCGCTCCCTTGCGGTGCTCGTCGAACAGCTGCTCGACTCCGCGCTCGTCGAGGAAGCCGAGCTCGGCGGCTCCCGATGAGCGCCACGCTTCGCGGGCGAAGTCGTTGAAGCCGCCAACGAACCAGTCGGCGAACGGCATCTGGAAACCGATTTTGCGTTTGCCGAGCGCGCCTTGTGGGAGCCACGGCTCGACTGCACGACGAAGAACATATTTGCCGGTGCCGCCCCTGAGCTTGAGATCGGCAGGCATGGTCAGCGCCCATTCGACGAGCCGGTGGGACAGGAACGGTACGCGCGCTTCGAGCGAATGGGCCATGCTCGACCGGTCGAGACGTTGGCAAAGCGAAGCCGGCAAATGGACCGTGAGGTCCCCGAGCATGAATTGATGGAGCTCGGAGAGCGGCTGGCGGGCGTCGACGGGGAAATAATCCAGCGCGCGCTGCTCCAGACTGTCCCGCTCCTCGTGACCGCTGAAGAAGTCGGGCGTGTAGATCCGTTCGCGCAGCGACGGCGTGGCGATCGACACCGCGGCGAAAAACCGCTCATAGCCGTCGCCGAGCCGCGCGCTCTCGACGAACTGCCGGGCGAGCTGGCGGCCGTAATTCCATTTGCGCCACGGCAGCTCGGGCAAGGCGCCGACGAGCCCACCTGCCCCGACCGCTTCGATCAGCGGCTTCCATCGCGCCATGCGCTGCGCCCAGCGCTGGCGATTGTAGCCGAGGAACACCTCGTCCCCGCCTTCGCCGCAGAGCACGACCTTCACATGCTGAGCGGCGGTTCGCGACAAATACCATAGCGGGACCGCCGACGTGGCGGCGGTCGGCTCATCGAACGCGGCCTGGACCTGGGGCAAGACGTCCGCAGCGGTCTGCGGCTGCATCGGCAGGACGATGTGCTCCATGCCGAGGTGCCGCGCGATCCGTGCCGCCGCCGCGGTTTCGTCTCGTGACGAGCCGGGAAAGCCGACCGTAAAGGCTTTGAATGGGGCTGAGGATGACCGCGCCATTGCTGCCGCGACGGCGGAAGAGTCGACGCCGCCAGAGAGAAATGCGCCGACCGGAACATCGGACAGCATGTGCTTGCCGACGCTGTCGAGCACCCGAGCCCGCGTTTCCTCGACCCACTCCTGCTCGGAAACGCCGGTCCTTGGCTCGATTCGAGGGGCCCAGAACCTCCGAACCTCCGCCTCGCCTTTCGGCCCGATCCGGAGCAGGTGGCCGGGTTCGACCGGTCGAACGTGCTTGAAGATCGTGCGCGGCGGAAGCGTGTGGCCGAAGCAAAAGAAATCGTCGACTCCGTCGCCGTCGATCTCGAAGCGGTGCTCCGGCAACGCTCGCAGCGCCGTGATCTCGGAGGCGAAGGCGAGTCCGCCCTTCTGCTCGGTCACGAACAGCGGCTTGATGCCGATTGGATCGCGCGCAAGCACAAGGCTCTTCTCGAGCTTGTCCCAGATCGCCACCGCATACATGCCTTCGAGGCGCGTCCAGGCGTCGTAGCCCCAGCGCAGCCAGGCCGCGAGGATGGTCTCGGTATCGCTATGGTCCGTCTGGAAGGCGTAGCCGCCCTCCAGCTCGCGCCTCAGCTCCGGGTGGTTGTAGATCTCGCCGTTGAAGACGATCGCATGGCGTCCGTCGGGGCTGAAGATCGGCTGGTGCCCGCCCTCGACATCGATGATGCTGAGGCGCCGCATGCCGAAGCCGAAGTCGCTGTCGGTGAGATAGCCGGCATCGTCGGGCCCGCGGTGGCGCAGCCGGTCGCAGGCGGCGACGAGCGCGCCTTGCGGCACCGGCTTGCCGCCGCGCCTGTACCAGCCCGCAATTCCGCACATGGTTTTTCCTGACCTCGGCGCTTAATGGCGGCGGTGCGCATGAACGACAAGACGGGCCAGCCAATCCGCGTCTGGGCGCTGCTCGGGCCGCATCGGGGCGACAACAATCAGGTGCTGGCGCTCGCCGAGGCGCTGAGGCTACCGTTCGAAGAGAAGTGGCTGCGCTATAACCAGTTGCGGCGGCTCCAGCCGTCGCTGCTCGGTGCGACCCTCAAGAGCGTGGCAGCGGACGCGCGCGCGCAGCTGGAAGGTGACCCGCCGGATCTCACCATTTCGACAGGGCATCGCAGCGTGCCCGTCGTGCGGGCGCTCCGGAAGCGCTCGGGCGGCACGATGCGCGCCGTCCATCTCGGCTATCCCAGGATCTCGCCGGCGCACTTCGACCTGGTGGTGCCAACGCCCGAATATCCGGTGCCCGACGCGCCCAACGTGGTGCGAATTCCGTTCGCGCTGAGCCCGCTGACCAAGACCGTCACCGATCCGGGTGCGCCTTCCGCTCTCGATCGCCTTTCGCATCCGCGCCGGTTGTTCGTCATCGGAGGACCGACGCTCTATTGGGAGCTGCCCGTGCCGCAAATGGTCGCTGCGGCTCGGCATCTGCTCGACACAACTGCCGGCAAGGGAGGCTCGGTGCTGGCGATCGGAAGCCCGAGAACGCCGCAGCGGCTGCTCGACGCGATGGCCGAAGAGCTCAACCAAGCCGAGGTTCCGACATTCATGGCGCCCGCCGCGGGCTATCCCTCCTATGGCGCGATGATCGAGGCCGCTGACGAGATCTACGTCACCGCCGACAGCGTCGCGATGATCGCCGACGCGGTGATGACCCGCAAGCCGGTCGGCATTGTACCCATAACGAAGAGCCCGCTGGGGCGCGCCGCCATGGCGATTGCGGACAGGCTCAGGCCCGGACGGCGGCTCTACCCGCGCGATCTGCGCTTCTTCTGGGCTTCGCTCCGTGAGCACGGCTTCGGCGGCAGCGTGAATGAACCGCGCGCGAGCGACCCGCCCGATTACACCGCGAAGATCGCCGAACGCATCAGGCCGCTTTTGAAGCGGTCTGCTCGGCCGGCCAAAGCTGGCCGCGGCAGCGCTCGATGAGCGCTTCGGAATCGGGCCGCACATGGCCGAGTCGCACCTCTTCCTGGACCTGCTCGCGCGTAACCGCGCCGCTATCCAGCGCGTCGGCGAGAAGCGCATAGAAATAGGTCTCCTGCCGCGGGTCCGGGTGGCGCGTGTAATTGGGGGCGAGCCTGCGCACGATCGGAAGCGCGAAATTGAGCAGCCCGCGCTCCTTGAAGGTGAAGTCGATCGGCAGCCCCGTCTTCCACGGCTGAGTCCGCCGCTTGGTGTTGTGGACCAGCTTGGTCTCAGGGGTGAGGTGGTCGAAGTCGTTCCACTCGGGCTCGAGCAGGCCGATCGTATCGAGACTTTCCAGCCGGAGATTGATCCAATCGAGATAATCGATCTCATGCGCCCAGAGCTTCTTCAGCTGGTCGACGAAGCGCCAGTGAGTCAGCTTCGCACAGTCGAGCAGCATGACCGAGGTCGCCAGCGGGTCGGTGATCCTGTGATAACCGGGACGCGGCGTGCACCGGATCGCCTTGCCTTCCAAATCGCGGCTGAAGAGGCCGGCGACATCACCCACGGCGAACACGTCGGGATCGGTGACGAGGGCCAGGCCTCGGTAGCCAAGAAGCTCGGGAATCGCGAAGCGAACCGGCGTGAACGACTGAAGGTCGTCGGGATCCCATTCGCGCACATGGCCGCCTCGCAGCAGGGAACGGCCGCGCTCCTGAAGCATCGGGAACTCGCTTGCGTTGACGATCCGGACCTCGAACGAGTCCGGCGAGCGGCTGTTGCGGCGGAAGCTGTGCGCCGACACCAGCGCCCCGAGCATCTGCTTGTCGTTGGTATGAATGACGACGGTCGGCTTCATGCCCGGCCAATCTAGGGGGGAAATCGAGCGGCGCAAAGGCGGCGCATCTGTTCACCCCACAGACATTTCGATGTGCAACGAGCTTGTTTCGTCGGCGGGAGTCGCCGGTTCGTCGAACTCATCCCTTTACGAACGATAGTTCATCTACCGGCCCGCCAATTGTCATGTTCGAAGCCCAAGAGCGCTTCCCCGCTTGCATTCCGCGGCAGCAGGGGAAAAGGCGCCACATCGTGAAGCCTCCTTCTTTGATTGGATTGGCGCTGCTGCTCGCGGCGTGCGGCAGCCACCAGGATCCGCAGGGCCCGGGCGGCCGCGGAGGACGCGCCGGTCATAACGGCCCGGTCACCGTTGGCTATGTCGTCATCCAGCAGGGGAGCGCTCCGCTCGAGCAGCAGCTGCCCGGACGCGTAGCCGCCTACCAGATTTCGGATGTCCGTCCGCAGGTGAACGGCGTCATCCTGCGGCGTCTGTTCCAGGAAGGCTCGTTCGTTCGCCAGGGACAGACGCTCTATCAGGTCGACCCGAGCATCTATAACGCGCAGGCGGCTCAGGCAGCCGCAAACCTGCAGAGCGCTCGCGCGCAGGCCGAGGCGGCGCGCACGCTCGCGGCGCGCGATCGGCCGCTCGTGCAGCAGCAGGCGATCGCCAAGCAGGATTACACCAACGCTGTTGCCCAGGCGCGCCAGGCCGACGCAGCTGTCGCCCAGAATGCCGCGGCCTTGCGCACAGCGCAGATCAATCAGCGCTACACTCGCGTTCCAGCGCCGATCAGTGGGCGCGTCGGTTTGTCGAATGTGACCGAGGGCGCTCTGGTCACAGCCAATCAGGCGGACGCGCTCACCACCATCACCCGGCTTGATCCGGTCTATATCGACATTCAGGAGTCGGCGGCCGACTTGCTCGCGCTGCGCCGAGCGTTGAGCCAGGGCGGAGTCGTGTCGACTTCCGCAACGGTCCGGCTCAAGCTGCCGGACGGAAGCGACTACGGATTTACCGGCAAGGTCGAGTTCAGCCAGGTCGTCGTCGATCAGAACACCGGGACGGTCACCCTTCGCGCGATTTTCTCGAACCCCCAATCGATCCTTTTGCCGGGAATGTTCGTGACTGCGCAATTCGCGCAGGCGGTCGACACCTCGGCGTTCCTCGTGCCGCAGCAGGCAGTCTCGCGCGACCCGCAGGGCAATGCCACGCTGTACGTGGTCGGTCCCGGCAACCGCGCGGTTCAGCGCGCCATCGTTACCTCGCGGACGATGGGCCCCTATTGGGTGGTGACCGAGGGCCTGGCTCCCGGCGAGAAGGTGATCACGCAGGGCCTCGCCAACGTGAAGGACGGAGCCCAGATCAAGCCGGTGCCGGCAAGCGCGCCGCAGAAGGTCCAGGCGCCGTCGCCCGGAGCGATGAAGGCGATTCGGCAGCGGCACGGCGGCTGACGGATGTCGCGGATCTTCATCGAACGGCCGATCTTCGCCTGGGTTCTCGCGATCATCATCATGCTTGGCGGGATCGGCGCGATCTTCGCGCTTCCGGTCGCCCAATATCCCGACGTCGCGCCGACACAGATCAACGTCCGCGCGACCTACCCCGGCGCCTCCGCCGAAACGCTCGAAACCAGCGTGACCCAGGTGATCGAGCAGTCGCTGACCGGCCTCGATGGCCTGCTCTACTTCAGCTCGTCATCGAGCTCGCGCGGACAGGTGTCGATCAGCGCCGTATTCGACAAGAGCGTCGACCCCGACATCGCGCAGGTCCAGGTCCAGAACAAGGTCCAGTCCGCCGTCGCGCGCCTTCCCCAGGCGGTCCAGCAGCAGGGCGTAACGGTGACCAAGGGCTCGCCCGATTTCCTGATGATCGTCGGCGTCTACGATTCCACCGACAAGACCACGAATGTCGACGTATCCGATTGGCTTGCAACCAACATTCAGGACGATCTCTCCCGGATCCCGGGCGTCGGCGACGTCAACGTCTTCGGCTCGCAATATGCAATGCGCATCTGGCTCGATCCCAGCAGGCTCCAGAGCTACCAACTGATGCCGAGCGACGTCGTCAGCGCGATCCAGAACCAGAATGTCGAAGTCGCGGCAGGCGAGATCGGCGGCATGCCGCAGCCTCAGGGTCAGGAGCTGGACGCGACGGTCACGGCTCAATCGCGGCTTCAGACGCCGGATCAGTTCCGAAACATCATTCTGAAGTCGAACCCGTCGGCAGCGCGCGTGCTGCTGTCCGACGTCGCCCGTGTGGATCTTGGAGCCGACAATTATTCCGCGACCATCCGGATCAACGGACATCCGGGCGCCGGAATCGGTATCTTCCTCGACCCCGGCGCGAATGCGCTGAGCACATCCAGGCTGGTCAAGGCCTACATGGCCCAGGCAGCGCCTCGGCTGCCGGCGGGTTATCGCGTCGCCTACGCCAACGACAGCTCCGACTTCATCCGGCTTTCGGTCATCGAAGTGGTGAAGACCTTGGCCGAGGCGATGGTGCTCGTCATCCTCGTCATGTTCGTCTTCCTTCAGAGCTGGCGCGCAACACTCATCCCGGGAATTGCGATCCCGGTCGTGCTGCTCGGCACCTTCGGAATGCTCTACATTCTGGGTTTTTCGATCAACACGCTGACCTTGTTCGGCCTCGTTCTCGCCGTCGGCCTGCTGGTCGACGACGCGATCGTCGTTGTCGAGAATGTCGAGCGGATTCTCGAAGAGCAGCCCGAGCTCACCGTCAAGGAAGCGACGATCGTCTCGATGAGCCAGATCCAGATGGCGCTGGTAGCAATCGCGCTGGTGCTTTCGGCGGTGTTCCTGCCAATGATTTTTTTCGGCGGCTCAACAGGGGTCATCTATCGGCAGTTTTCGGCGACGATCGTGTCGGCGATGGCGCTCTCGGTTCTGCTCGCGATCACGTTCAGCCCGTCGCTTGCCGCAGCTGTTCTTCGACGCAAGCACGGGAGTGTCGAGGAGACTTGGCTCGGCAGCCGAGCGCCGGCTCTGGCTCACGGAATCGAGACCGCCCGCCAGAAGTTCAACAGCGGGTTCGATCGGACGATCCGCTGGTATGTCGGCAATGTCGGCAAGGTCGTCGACCGCAAATGGCTGTTTCTTGCGATCTACGCCGCCGTCTGCGTCCTGCTGGTGATCTTGTTCCAGACGCTCCCGACTGGATTCATTCCGTCCGAAGACCAGGGGAATGCGTCGGTTCAGTTCCGCCTTCCGCCGGGAGCGACCTTCGGCAGGACGCAACAGGTGGAGCAGGCGGTGGAGAAATATTTCCTCCGCGGCCCCGAAAAGAAGAACGTCGCCGTGTTCTTCGCGGTCACCGGTGGTGGTGGTGGGCTGTCCGGGCAGAATACGGGCCAGGCCTACGTCAATCTTGCATCCTTCGATCAGAGGAAAGGGTCGCGGAACAGCGCTTCATCGATCGTCGAACGCGCTTCCGGCGCATTCCGCGGCCTTCGCGACGCGCAGGTGTTCGCGCTGATCCCGGGCGCGATCCGCGGCCTCGGCCAGTCGACCGGCTTCACCATGGAGCTTCAGGACACGAGCGGATTGAGCCGCGACCAGTTCGCCGCCGCCCGCGACCGGCTTCTTGCGGCGGCAACGTCCGATCCATTGCTCGAACAGGTTCGTCTTGCCGAATTGCCCGACGTCGCGAGCTTGAAGATCAATGTCGATCAGCAGCGGCTCGCCTCCTTCGGCCTTAGCTCGGCGGATGTGAATTCGACGCTGTCGACCGCCTGGGGCGGCCGTTACGTCAACGACTTCGTCGATCGCGGGCGGGTCAAGAAGGTCTATGTCCAGGGCGATGCGCCGTACCGCTCGGAGCCCTCCGACCTCGGCGGCTGGTACGTCCGCAACAATCAGGGACAGATGGTGCCGTTCTCGTCCTTTGCGACGACCGGCTGGACGGTTGCGCCGGTGACCGTCGATCGTTTCGAGGGATATCCCGCGTTCGAAATCGACGGTCAGCCCGCACCCGGCAAGAGTTCCGGCCAGGCGATGGACGAAATCTCGAAGCTCGCGTCGGAAATTCCCGGCGTTGGCGTCGCCTGGTCCGGTGCGTCCTACCAGGAGCGGCTGGCCACGGGTCAGGCGCCGCTGCTCTACACCGTCTCGTTGATCGTCATCTTCCTCTGCCTCGCTGCGCTTTACGAAAGCTGGTCGATCCCGCTCGCGGTATTGTTGGTCGTTCCGCTTGGCCTCGTCGGCGCGATCCTGTTCGTGACCTTGCGCGGGCTCGAGAACGACGTGTTCCTTCAGATCGGTCTGCTCACCACGATGGGCCTGACCTCGAAAAACGCGATCCTGATGAACGAATTCGCCGAGCGCGCGGAAAGGGAGGGCAAAAGGGTCATCGACGCGGCGATCGAGGCGGCGCGAATCCGCCTCCGGCCGATCCTGATGACCAGTTTCGCCTTCATCTTCGGTGTGTTCCCGCTCGCGATCGCCACCGGCCCCGGCGCCAACGGCCGAATCGCGATCGGAACCGCCGTGATCGGCGGGATGCTCACAGCCACGATCCTCGCCCTCTTCTATATCCCGCTCTTCTACGTCCTCGTCCGTCGCGGCGCCCGCGACGGCTTCGCTATCATCCGCGAGCGCTTCCGCCGGCGCAGGGAGGCGCGAGCGTGAAGCGCGCGATCGCGGCAGCGGCGCTACTCGCAACCGGCTGCACCTCGATGGAGCCGAACTATGTGCGGCCCGACCCGGCGGTCCCCGCGTCTTGGCCGGTCGGCGATCCCTATCTGGTCGCGGCTGAAGCGGGGCTTCCCGCGCTGACTTACAAGCAGGTGTTTACCGATCCGCGATTGCAGACTCTGATCGCAGAAGCACTCAACAACAATCGCAACCTGATGACGGCGGCGGCCAATATCGCCGCAGCCCGCGAGCAATATCGAATCCAGCGAGCGCAGCAGTTTCCAACCGTCGACGCGAACGCCGGCGCAACGCTGAGCGGCAATCGGGGCGGCGGCAGCTCCGGTTCGGGATCGAATGGAAACGGAAATGGAAACGGTGGCGGGAACAGCGGCGGGTCGGGATCGAACCTCTCAGCGCAGTTTCAGGCGGGCGTCAGCGTGCCGAGCTATGAAATCGACCTGTTCGGCCGGCTTCGCTCGCTCACCGACGTGCAGCTCAACCGCTATTTCTCGACCGAGGCCGGCGCGCGCGCGACTCGCCTGACGCTGGTGGCGAACGTCGCCACCGACTGGCTCAACCATGCGGCGGATTCGAGCCTGTTGCGGATCGATGAAGAGACCGCGGCCAGCGCTCAAAAAAGCGTTCGGTTGACTCGGCTTCGGCTGGAAGGCGGAGTTGCGCCGCGCACCGACCTCGACCAGGCCGAGCAGATCCTCGACACCGCCGAAGCCGACCTCGAGCGGCAGCGGACGGCGGTCGCCCAGGATGTCAACGCACTCCGGTTGCTGGTCGGCGGACCGGTCGATGCGAGCCTCCTGCCAAGCTCGATCGACGAGGCGTTCGGCACCGTAGCCCCAATGCCCACCGGGCTCGATTCCTACATCCTCCTGCGCCGGCCCGACGTGGTTCAGGCGGAATATGACCTGCGGGCGGCGAACGCCAACATCGGCGCAGCGCGCGCCGCGCTGTTTCCGCGGATCACGCTGACGGGACTGCTCGGCTTCGCCAGCTCGGCGCTGCTCAAGCTGTTCACCGGCGGCGCGTTCGGCTGGAGCGCCGGCGCCAACGCGAGCTACACCATCTTCCAGGCCGGTGCGGGCCACGCGAACGTTCGCCTCACCGAAGCGCAGCAACGCGCGGCCGCTGCAACCTACCAGGGCACGATCCAGACCGCCTTCCGCGAAGTGTCCGACGCGCTTGCCCGCCGCGGCACGATCAATGACGAGATCGCGGCGCGGCAGCGGCAACAAGCGGAGACAGCCGACGCCTATCTGCTGACCGAAGCGCGCTACAACGCCGGTATCGACCCGTTCCTCACCGTCCTCGACGCGCAGCGCTCTTATTATGCGGCCCAGCAGACGCTGGTGAACACCAAGCTCACGGCCGCGCAGAACATTGTCGACACCTATTCGGCGATCGGCGGGGATGCGCTGCTCGAGGGAACGCCGATCTGCCAGCGATTGCCCGGCGACACGGGTCAGCCGAACGCGGTGCTCGGCCTCGAGTGCCTGCCCGCCTGATCAGGCGTCCTCGACCGCGTAGCCGTCACCGTAGAATTTGCTCGTGCTGCGGGTGTGGAAGGTGATCGCCTTGACCGGCTCATACTTGGGCGTGCCGAGACCGGGCAGCACCTCCAGCACCTCGTCTTCCCACACGTAAACCGCCATGGGAAACGACACGCGCGCGCTTGCGAGATGCGAGCCGTCGCTCGGCTTGCCGACCCGGTGCGTGGTCGAGGGCAGCCGGTCGTTGGACAGCCGCTGCATGTAATCGCCCGTGTTGATGATGATCGAGCCGTACGGCGCCTTCATCCGCACCCATTTGCCGCTTCGGTGATGCCAGACCTGGAGCCCATCGACGCGGCTCGCCGGAAGGATCGTGAACAGGTCGACGTCTTCATGGCCGAGCAGCCGCCCGGCCCCCGAGCCGTCCTGCTCCTCGGTCATCGGCGGATAATAATTGAGCCGAAGCCCGAAGTTCGTCTGCGTCAGCTTCCGGTCGAGCAGATGCGGATCGCAACCCAGGCCCTGAAGCATCGCCTGAGCGAGCGGCTTGAACAGCTGCTCATGGGCGAGGACGAGGCGACGGAACCGCGGTTCATATTCCTCGCGCGGCCAGTAATTTTCGGCGCGGAACGGTTCGCTCCGCTGCTGGGGAATGTCGAACGCGCGACGGCAGAAGACCCACCCCTCGACCAGGTCCGGGTGGATTTCGCTGGTCTCCTCGATCGGGAAATAGCCCTGGTTGACCGAGCCATGGCGTTCCGCGCGGAACCGCATCTTGTCGGCGAGCGAAGTCGAAGTGAACACGTCGAGTGCCGCATCGTGCATTTCGTCGTAGAGCGCAGTGTCGACACCATGCCCGACCAGCACCGCGAAGCCGATTTCCTCGAGCGCCGCGGCAAAGGCTTGCGCGAAACGCTCCTTGTCGGCTGCATCGCCGCGAAGGAACGGCCCGAAATCGAGAGTCGCAATCTCATAATCCTCGTCGAACTGGTCGGCCGCATTTTCGGCCAGACGATAGGTGTGGCTCTTCTCGACCTGGTCATATTTGACGAAGTCGCGGTTGAGGGCGTCGATCTCAGTCATTGCAATATCTTAGCGCCCGCCGCCGCTCATGCACAGAGCAATGCGAGGAGCGCGAAGCTCGCGAGCCAATGCTCGCCCATATAGTCGCCCGCGATGTGGGGAAGCGCGGCGGATAGGTGTTCGTCGACAATATTCTGCGCGATCGACCGCTCTTGGGGTGGCAGCAGCGGCGCGATGGCGCGCCAGCACCAGGCGCGGCTGAGATTGAGGCCGTCGAGATGCGCGATCTTGCCGTCGCTCCGGTCGCTGACGATCGCAGGGGTGAACAGGCTCGCCGGCTCGTGGGAGCCGATCCGCGGCAGGAATTG
>DASUIB010000220.1:0-8275 GCA_036273235.1 Sphingomicrobium sp.
AAAAGGCCAACGAAATCCGCAACGCGGGTAACGCCACGACCAACAGCCACTGATAGTTAATTCATTCCGGCCGTTCGCACGCAGGCGGCCGGACCAAGGGCGCTCCGTCCGGGGCGCCCTTTTTCGTCAGAAGCTCAGCGAAACGACCTCGCGCACGCCCGGAAGTTCACGCAGCTGCCTCGCGACGTCGGGCGTGATCGGATCGTCGACGGCGACCAAAGCGACCGCTTCGCCGGCTTGCTCTCGGCGGCCGAGGTTGAACGTCGCGATGTTGAGACCGTTTTCGCCGAGCTTGGTGCCGAGCGCGCCGATGAACCCGGGGGCATCGGTGTTGACGATGTAGATCATCTGGCCGGCCAGCTCCGCCTCCACAGGAATACCAAAAATCTCCACCAGGCGCGGCGCCCGATTGCCGAACAGAGTCCCTTCAACGCGCTTTTCGCCCTGCTCGGTGCCGACCGTCACTGCAACCAGCGTGTGATAATCGCCTTCGCCTTCGTTGCGGATTTCGCGCACCGCGATCCCGCGCTCCTTGGCGAGATAGGGCGCGTTGACCATGTTCACCGTGTCGGACCAGGTGCGCATCACGCCCGCGAGCACCGCGCCGGTGATCGGCTTGATGTTGAGCTCGGCCGCGGCCCCTTCCACCTCGACGTCGATCGAGCGAATCTCGGCCCCCGCGATCTGGCCGATGAGGCGGCCGAGCTTCTCGGCGAGCGCCATATAGGGGCGGAGGCGCGGCGCTTCCTCGGCCGAGAGCGATGGCACGTTCACGGCGTTGGTGATTCCGCCGAGCAGCAGGAAGTCCGCCATCTGCTCGGCGACCTGTATGGCCACATTGACCTGCGCCTCGGTGGTCGAAGCACCCAGGTGCGGCGTGCAAATAAGGCCGCGCGTGCCGAACAGCGGATTCTCCTTCGCCGGCTCCTCGGCGAACACGTCGAGCGCGGCGCCGGCGATGTGACCGCCTTCGAGCCCTTCCTTCAGCGCGGCCTCATCGATCAGCCCCCCGCGCGCGCAATTGACGATGCGTACGCCCGGCTTGGTCCTGGCGAGCGCGTCGCGGCTCAAGATGCCGCGGGTCTGGTCGGTGAGCGGCGTGTGGAGGGTGATGAAGTCGGCTCTGGAGAGTAGCTCGTCGAGTTCCACCTTCTCGACGCCAAGCTCGACCGCGCGCTCGGGCGACAGGAATGGATCGTAGGCGATGACCTTCATCTTGAGTCCGTGCGCGCGGTCGGCGACGATCGAGCCGATATTGCCGCAGCCGATCAGCCCCAGCGTCTTGCCGGCAAGCTCGACGCCCATGAACCGGTTCTTCTCCCACTTGCCATCTTGCGTCGACTGATCCGCCTGCGGGATTTCGCGGGCGAGGGCGAACAGCATCGCGATCGCATGCTCGGCGGTCGTGATCGAATTGCCGAATGGCGTGTTCATGACCACGATCCCGCGCGCTGAAGCGGCCGGCACGTCGATCGTGTCCACGCCGATGCCCGCTCGGCCGATCACCTTCAGCCTCGGCAAGGCCGCATCCATCGCCGCCGCGTTGATCCGGGTCGAACTCCGCACTGCGACGCCGTCGTAATTGGCGATGATCTGCTTGAGCTCGTCGGGCGAGAGGCCCGGCTTCTCGTCGGTCTCGATCCCCCGCTCTCGGAAGATCGCGGCGGCTTTACGGTCCATCTTGTCGGCGATGAGGACTTTGACTTGTTCTGACATGCTTTCACATCCGTTCGCCCCTGAGCTTGTCGAAGGGCTGCTTTGTGCGTTGGAAAGGAAGGAAGGGCGGGGCTTCGACGAGCTCAGCCAAAACGGGCTTGGGAGCTTGCCTCAGCCCACGCCCAGTCGAGCCAGGGACCGAGCGCCTCGATATCGCTCGTCTCGACCGTCGCGCCGCACCAGATGCGAAGGCCGGGCGGCGCGTCGCGATAGGCTGTGATGTCGTAGGCCGCGCCTTCGCGCTCAAGCAGCTGGCCGACCGCTTTCTGACGCGCGCGATTGACCCCCTCGTCGGAGCGGTCGGAGAACTGCAGGCAGACCGAGGTGTTGGACCGGATCGACGGATCGGCCGCGAGATGCTCGATCCAGTCGGCTGACCGAACCCAGCGGTCGAGCGCTGCAGCGTTCGCATTCGCGCGCGCGATCAGCGCGTCGAGGCCGCCGGCGCTCTCTGCCCAATCGAGGCAGAAGAGCCAGTCCTCGACCGCGAGCATCGACGGCGTGTTGATCGTCTCGCCCTTGAAGATGCCGTCGATCAGCTTGCCGTTTTTCGTCAGTCTGAAGATCTTGGGCAGCGGGCGCGGTGCCGGCTCGCGCTCGAGCCGTTCGACCGCGCGCGGGCTGAGCACGAGCATTCCGTGCGCGGCCTCGCCGCCAAGCGCCTTCTGCCAGCTGAACGTGCCGACGTCGATCTTGCGCCAATCGATCGCCTGCGCAAAAGCCGCCGAGGTCGCGTCGCAGATCGTGAGGCCGGCTCGGTCTTCGGCCATCCAGTCGACGTTCGGTACGCGGACGCCGCTGGTGGTGCCATTCCAGGTAAACACCACGTCGTTCGCCGAATCGATTCCGCCAAGATCGGCAATCTCACCATATTCGGCTGTTCGGATATCGGCATCGAGCTTCAATTGCTTGGCGACGTCGGCGACCCAGCCTGCGCCGAAGCTTTCCCACGCGAGCATGGTGACCGGCCGCGTGCCGAGCAGCGACCAGATCGCCATCTCCATCGCGCCCGTGTCCGACGCGGGAACGATCCCGAGCCGGTAGTCGACGGGCAGCCGGAGCAGCGCATGCGTCCGCTCGATCGCTTCGGCGAGCTTGGACTTTCCGACGCTGCCGCGATGCGATCGGCCGAGCGCCGACGTATCGAGCTTGCCCGCGTTCCAGCCGGGCGGCTTGGCGCACGGGCCCGACGAGAAGTTGGGACGGTCCGGTTTTATATGGGGCTTCGCCGGGCGCACCTCGGCGCCGGCGGCAATCATGTCACTCAATGTCACTCTCCTTGCAGAGAGCTCGCGCCGCGTTGGGACGGCGTGGCCCGGAAACAGGTCTAGCGGCTGCTCTCCGCATGGCAACCGCGCGGGTGAAAGATTCGCCTCCGATTCGATTCCGCCTCTATGCTGCACCGCACAACAGCCTGAATTTGCTCGAATCCGACTGTTCAGGAGCAGAGATGAACGATTCATCGTGCTGAGCCGACGACTCATCCCGCGCCGAGGGAACCAAGGTTGAATTTGTTAACCATCCGGAAGCAGGGTCGTCTCCGCCGATGCGCAGTGGGCAGCGCGTGTCCGGCTGGGGGCTGGGGAGCTCCTATGAGTTAATGGGAATGGGCGCGGCGCGTTTCGGCGCGCGCCTGGAGCTTTGGAGCGGGGACGCAATGACGCAAGTATTGGCCGGCACGACGGCACTGTTCCGCGATCGCGACCTCTTCATCCACGATGGCAAGAAGCTTCGCCGTTTCCGCATTTCCGCTCCCTTCCAGGCGGTTCTTTTCGTCGTTCTGCTCGGCCTCGTTGCCTGGGCAGCCTTTGCCACCGCGCGCCTGATCACTCGCCCCTACATGAGCGTCACCGCCGCGACCGAAGCGCGCGCGCGTCTGCTCGAGCAGCGCCAGGCGCTGATCGAAGCGGCGCTGACCGGCGGGAAGATCGATCCGGCGATGGTGCAGGCGGCGGCGACCACCGGCCGTCTTGCCAAGGATGGACCGTTCGCCCAGGTCGAAGCACAGCAGCTGCAGCAGGCGGCGCTCGTCGCCCGGGCGCTCGATGTCCGCTATCAAGTCACTGCCGCCGAGCTTCAGAAGCTCGGGATCAAGCCGGCTGCGGCCGGGCAGGCGGCCGGCGTCGGCGGCCCGTTCGAGAGCGTCGGAAATCCCACCTTCAAGGCTTTGTTCAACAGCTGGAAGAAGCTCGACGAGCTTCAGAATGACGTGATCGCGATTCCCTCGGACAAGCCGGTGCAGGCGGAGGTGACCTTCACCAGCGGCTTCGGCGTTCGGGACGACCCGTTCCACAGGGGCGCGGCGATGCACCCTGGCATCGATCTTGCCGGCGCCTATGGGACGCCGATCTATGCGACCGCTGACGGCACCGTGCTTCGCGCCGGCTGGAACTCGGGCGGCTACGGCAACATGGTCGAGATCGATCACGGCCGCGGGATCACCACCCGCTACGGCCATATGTCGGCGGTCCTCGTCCACCAAGGCGACCACGTGACCCGCGGCCAGCAGATCGGCCGCATGGGATCGACGGGGCGGTCTACGGGGAACCACGTCCATTACGAAGTGCGGATCGACGGACGCCCGGTGAACCCGATCCCGTTCATGAAGTCGACCGATTACGTGCTCGCGATGCAGAAGCGGTCGGGCGCGCCGTCGATGGATGCGGTCGGAGTCGGCGGCCCCGGCGGCCAGCACTAGTCGCGACCCGCCTCGCTTCCTATCTCGCTTGAAGTGAGCGACATCAGCCTGACCGAAAGCGCGGCGAAGCGCGTCGCCTGGATCGCCGAGCGCCAGTCCAGGCCCGCCGTGCTTCGCCTCGCCGTCGACGGCGGCGGCTGCGCCGGCTTCACCTACAAGTTCGAGCTCGCCGGCGCTCCCGAGAGCGACGACACCGTCGCCGAGACCGACGGCGTGAAGCTCGTCGTCGACCCCATCAGCCTCGACCTCGTGCGCGGCTCGGCGGTCGATTTCGTCGAGGATCTGAACGGCGCCGCCTTCAAGGTCACCAACCCCAACGCGCAGTCGGGCTGCGGCTGCGGCAGCAGCTTTTCCGTCTAGTCCGCAGCGGCTAGGGCGAGCGTCATGAAGCTCGCCACTTACAACCTCAACGGCATCCGCGCCCGCCTTCCGCGCCTCGTCGAATGGCTGGCACGCGAGCAGCCCGACATCGTCGCCTTGCAGGAGCTGAAATGCGCCGACGAATCGCTTCCGATCGCCGACATCGAGGCGGCGGGCTACGGCGCCGTCTGGCATGGGCAGAAGGGCTTCAACGGAGTCGCGATCCTGGCGAAAGGCGACGCGCCCGAGCTGAGGCGCGTCGGCCTGCCCGGCGACCCTGACGACACGCACAGCCGCTATATCGAGGCCGAGATCGGCGACTTGATCGTCGGCTCGCTCTATCTGCCTAACGGCAATCCGGTCGGCACCGAGAAGTTCGATTACAAGATCCGCTGGATGGAGCGGCTGGAAGCGCATGCCGCCGAGCTGCTGAAGGACGAGCGGCCGGTGGTGCTGTGCGGCGACTGGAACGTCGTGCCCGAGGACCGCGACGTCTTCTCCGCGCGAGCGACCGCCAACGACGCGGTGATGCAGCCCGAAACCCGGCAGGCGTGGCGCCGCATCCTCCACCAGGGCTGGACCGACGCGCTGCGCGCGCTGCACCCCAATGAGGACAAGCTCTACACCTTCTGGGATTACACCGCCGGCTGCTGGCAGCGCGATCTGGGGTTCAGGCTGGATCATTTGCTCTGCTCGCCCGAGGCGGCGGACCGGCTGCAGGGCGCGGGCGTCGACAAATGGGCGAGGGGCGAGGAGAAGGCGAGCGACCATGCGCCGACGTGGGTGGAGCTGGACCAGCCAAGCTGAAGCCAAGCGTCGCGAGCAAGCCTGCGCGAAGGGCTCAATGCCGAGCGACGAAAGGCCGCCATTCGGCGAAAATCCCTCCCACGATCAAGCCGCGGCTGCGAATTCGAGCGGGCGCCCACGCTGAACCCCGCCGGGCGGCATCGGGGGAAGAACCGGATGAGAGATATTCGCTCGCACAACGCACGTGCGATTTTCCATTCGGTCTTCGCCGTCCTGATCATCGCGATGCTGGTCATTGGATTTTTCTACCTTCGGCCAATGTCCAGTACAGATCCTGCCAAGGTCACAATCCTGGGCCTGCATATGATCGGCGGAGCGGCAATATTGATGCTGTTGGTCGCGCGGTCGACAATGAGGTTTCCCGCGACCGGATTGCCCGCCCGCAGACGGTTCGCAACCATCGGACACCGCGTCATCTATGCGGTCGTCGCGCTGCTGCTTGCGACCGGCATCGCCACCGCGGTGATCGCTCGATTGCCGGGGATCGTCTTCGGAAGCGGAGGCCATCTTCCGCAAAGGTTCACGATCTACCCGACCTTCATCGCCCATACGATATTCGCCGAGCTGCTCACGGTGTTGATTCTGGGTCACATCGTCGCGGCGCTCGTTCACCAATTCATTTTGAAGGACGGGCTGCTGGCGTTGATTGCGAATCCGTTTCGGAGTTCCGAAAGCTCAGCGCGTTCGGGTTAACGAAGGCTCTGTTCCGCCGCAAACATCGTGTAAGTCTCGGCAGGTGAAAGCCGATGATCGATCACAACGCGTTTCCGCCAGCACGTTCGCGATCGTCTGCGCGGTGGCGCTTTGGTCGGCCCAGTTCCTCGTCCTGACCGGGTTCAGCCTGAGCGGGCAATACCCGCATCCGCTGGAGTCTGCGGTGCGACGGCTGGCCATCGCGGTCGTCGGAATTCTTCTCTTTTCGATGATTGCGCGAACAGTTGACTGGGGTCCCTCACGCTCGCTGCTTCATCGTTCCGGGACCGGGCTGCTGAGCCTCATCGCCGGCAGCACGGCCTGGTCGCTGTTCGCCTTCGCGATCATACACGCGCCGGTCGGCGCCCATTCCGGTGCGGCAGCGACAATGCCGATTCTGCGGGAACTCGCGCTGAACGCCGCCGCGGTAGCCGGACTGTTTGCCGCGTGGGTGTGTCTGTGCCTCGTGATCGGGTACCGGCACGCCCTCGTCGAGACAATTCAGCGGACGCGCGCCGAAGCCGAAGCGGTCGAAGCACGGATCGAGAGGAGCCGGCTGGAGCGCAAGCTCGAATCGTCGGCGGTCGACGGGCTTTGGGTTCCGATCCGGAACGGCAAGATGCGGCTGCCGCTGGGGGCGGTCGACTATTTTGAGGCCGAGCATGATTATGTCCGGATCCATGCGCGTTCGGGCCGCTACCTCATTCATCATCGGCTGGAGGCGCTGCACGACGAGCTCGACTCGGCTCGGTTCGTGCGCGTGCACCGCTCCTTCGTCGTGAATCTGGCGGAGGTCGCTGAGCTGCGCCGCCGCAGCCGCGGCCTCCTCGAGCTTATTCTGGCCTCGGGCGCGGTCATTCCCGTGGGCCGCACGTATCTGGCCTCTGTCCAGGAGCAGCTCGGCTTCAGGAGCTCGGCGGCTTCGGGCAGGCAACTTTCCATCGGCCATTGAAGGTTTAGCGGCGGGATCGTCCACCAGGACTGGACCGATGCCCTGCGCGCGCTTCACCCCAATGAGGAGAAGCTCTACACCTTCTGGGATTACACCGCCGGCTGCTGGCAGCGCGATCTGGGGTTCAGGCTCGACCATCTGCTCTGCTCGCCCCGGGGCGGCCGACCGGCTGCAGGGGGCGGGCGTCGACAAAATGGGCGCGGGGCGAGGAGAAGGCGTCGGACCACGCGCCGACCTGGGTGGAGCTGGCGGTCTGATGCAATCCGCTATTCGTGGTGAACGACGATGTTCCCGTAGCCTGGCGTTTTCAAAGCATCCACCGGAGCCTTGCCAGCCCAGATGTTAGCTAACGAAGGCTGTTCCTCAGGTTCCGGCGCGCTCGTGGACGCTTTCAATACAGGCTGATTCCGGTTCATCCAGATCAACACCGCGAGTCCGGCCACGAGGGCGAAAACCCCGGCGATGATTGGCGCTAGCAGGCTCATCTAACTCTCCGACTGCAGGCCTCGAAGGAAGCCCACGCCAAGCAATATAAGCAAAGCTGCTAATAAAAACCATCCGGCGACGAGCGGTTTCAGATCGCCCTCGGAATACCATTGGACCACAGCGCCCCCGATGAGCGCGGTCCCGAGTTGTGTGAATATCCCGGAAAACGTCTTCCGCGTTTCATTGCCGCGTAGAACCGCGGTCCGGTATTCCTCGTCAGTTAAGTAGATTTTCCCCGCCATCGTGCGAGCCTACAGCAATTCACGCGGCAGAGTGTAGACCTGCTCGACCATCTGCTCCGCTCGCCGGAGGCGGACCGGCTGAAAAGCACCGGCGTCGACAAATGGGCGAGGGGCGGGAGAAAGCGTCGAACCATGCGCCGACGTGGGTGGAGCTTGCCTAAAGCGGGCGCGCCAATGTCAGCTTTGGGTGATGGGGTGGACGCCCCCCGACAGCATGATGCCAAGGTGAGGTGTCGTTACTTCACCTGAGGGAGACGTCCATGGAGCAGATTACCACGATCGGACTGGATATCGCCAAGCATGTTTTTCATTTGCACGGTG
>DASUIB010000221.1:0-2319 GCA_036273235.1 Sphingomicrobium sp.
TCTCCTTCCAGTTGATCACCCCGTAGATGAAGTCGATCGTCTCGCCGTCCGAGGAGAGCGGCATCAAGATGCCGCGATAGAGGGTGTTGTGGCCGCGCTGGCTGACGAACTCGGCCTCGAAGCCGATCGGCGCGCGATTGGCGATGATCTGCATATAATGGTCGGTGAGGCGCGAGAGCAGCGAGCGGCTCGGAACGTCGCTGATCGTGCGCGTATCCTCGCTTAGGCCGCATTCCTCACGGATGGCGGCCCCGATATAGGGGACGGCCGGATTGTCGCGGCCACAGGTGAAGTCGAGCAGGACGCTATGGTCCGCGAAATCCGTGACGTCGCCCGGCTCGAGATCCTCGATCGAGGGGAAATCGCGGCCGTCGAGAAGTGAGACCCAGTGATTATAGGCGCGCACATGCATGCGTCGCTCGTCGGTTCCGATCGCAGCGGCGACATCGTGCGACGCCGTCGTCTCGGTCGACGAAGATGCGTCGAAATTGCTCGGATGTTCGCGGTAACTGTCCATATGCGCGGGGCCCACTTCCGTCGAGATTTGGGCGAAAATGGCCGAGCCCGGTTACGAAAGCGTTAAGCATATTCGTTGCGCATCGGCTTGCACGGATGCTTGCCCAGCCCGCGAGGCGCTGTTAGGGGCCGCACCTCCCAAGAGCAAAGCCGCTTTAGCTCAGCTGGTAGAGCACATCATTCGTAATGATGGGGTCGCGTGTTCGAGTCACGCAAGCGGCACCACCCCTAACACTCAGCGCCCGTCGCCAGACAGGTTGCCGAAAGGCAGGGCTCGATACTGTGGGTAAATCGCATTTTTATAAAGCGTAAACGGTTTTCTTCGATTAAACATAGGCGTTTGGCGGCCGGGGGGCCGCCTTTGTTCAACCTCGGGCGGGGGGAGAGTAGCCACCGGAGTAGACAGTGAACATTCAAGCCCCGCGGGACTTTATCGATCGCCGCCAGCTCGTCAGCGCCCTTCGCGCGCTGCGCCGCGGCGACTTCTCCGTGCGTCTTCCCGAAGAGGTCGACGGACTGGACGGCGAGATCGCCACCCTCTTCAACGAAGTCGTTTCCCTGAATGAGGAGATGACCCAGGAGTTCGAACGGCTCTCCAAGGTCGTCGGTAAGGAGGGCAAGATCAGCCAGCGCGGGCGGGTCAAGAATGCGCGGGGCGGCTGGGACAGCGCCATCCGCTCGGTCAACGAGCTGATCGACGATATGGTCCAGCCGACCGCCGAGGTCTCTCGAGTCATCGGTGCCGTCGCCAAGGGCGACCTCTCCCAGTCCATGTCGGTCGAGATCGACGGCCGGCCGCTGCGCGGCGAGTTCCTGCGCATCGGCAAGGTCGTGAACACCATGGTCGAGCAGCTCGCGTCGTTCGCGTCCGAGGTGACGCGCGTGGCTCGCGAGGTGGGCACCGAGGGCAAGCTCGGCGGACAGGCCAAGGTGAAGGGCGTTGCCGGCACCTGGAAGGACTTGACCGACAATGTGAACGCGATGGCGACCAACCTCACGGGTCAGGTGCGCAACATCGCCGAAGTGACCACGGCGGTCGCCCGCGGCGACCTTTCCAAGAAGATCACCGTCGAGGTGAAGGGCGAAATCCTCGAATTGAAGAACACCATCAATACGATGGTCGACCAGCTGAACGCCTTCGCCGGCGAGGTCACCCGCGTCGCCCGCGAAGTCGGGACCGAAGGCAAGCTCGGCGGCCAGGCGCGCGTGGAAGGCGTCGCCGGCACGTGGAAGGACTTGACCGACAACGTCAATTTGATGGCCGACAATTTGACCGGCCAAGTCCGCAACATCGCCGAGGTGACCACGGCGGTCGCCAAGGGCGATCTGTCGAAGAAGATTACCGTCGACGTGAAGGGCGAGATCCTCGAGCTCAAGAACACCATCAACACGATGGTCGATCAGCTCAACGGCTTCGCGAGCGAGGTCACACGTGTGGCGCGCGAAGTGGGTACCGAAGGAAAGCTCGGCGGCCAGGCGCAGGTGCCGGGAGTCGCCGGAACCTGGGCCGACCTGACCAACAACGTGAACCTGATGGCGGCGAACCTCACGGGTCAGGTCCGCAACATCGCCGAGGTGACGACCGCCGTCGCGCGTGGCGATTTGTCGAAGAAAATCACCGTCGACGTTCGTGGGGAAATTCTCGAGCTCAAAAACACCATCAACACGATGGTCGATCAGCTGAACTCGTTCGCGTCCGACGTGACCCGCGTTGCGCGCGATGTGGGTTCGGAAGGCAAGCTCGGCGGCCAGGCGCAGGTGGAAGGTGTCGCGGGCACCTGGGCCGACTTGACCGACAACGTG
>DASUIB010000222.1:0-2306 GCA_036273235.1 Sphingomicrobium sp.
CCTCGGCCTCGTCGATCGCTTCCTCGATCTCCTCGCGAAGCGTCGGTTCCGAATCCTCGCCGAAGATCAGGTGACGCATGCCGCGCCACAATCGCGAACCGCTGTCGTCCCCGCGAGTCGCCATCAGGCGGGCACCTCATAGGGGTTTGAAATGCCGAGCCGGTTCAAGGCCCGGATCTCCCGGGCCTCCATGTCGCCGGCGTCGCGATCGTCGTGGTGGTCGTAGCCGAGCAGGTGTAGCGTCCCATGGACCAACAGGTGCGTCGCATGGTCTTCGATGCTCACGCCCTTTGCGGCCGCTTCGGCTTCACACACGCCGCGTGCAACGACGATATCGCCGAGCAACAGTTCCGATGTAGCAACATTTGCCCTGCTCAAATCGCGCTCGTCGGCCATGGGAAAGGAGAGCACGTTGGTAGGTTTGTCTTTCGCGCGCCACTTCGCATTCAGCGCACGGACCTGTTCGTCGCCGGTCAGCGTGACCGAAATTTCGACCGGTCGCTCGGCTTGGGCGAGATCAGGATAAGCGCTTTCAGCGACCGCTGCTTCGGCGGCGCGCCTGACGAGTGGCAGCCACGAGCGGCTACTGTCCCATTCTTCATCGCTGTCGAGCGCGATCTCCAGCATCAGGTCCCCGGACCCTCATAGGCGTTGACGATGCGCCCGACCAGCGGGTGGCGGACGATGTCGGCGGCGGTGAAGCGCACCACCGCGATGCTCTTGATCCCGCTCAGGCGATTGACGGCGTCGGCAAGGCCCGACTTGCCCGGATCGGGGAGGTCGACCTGGTGAGGGTCGCCGCAAATCACCATCCGGCTGCGCATGCCGAAGCGAGTCAGGAACATCTTCATCTGCAAGGGCGTGGTGTTCTGCGCCTCGTCGAGGATGATGAAGGCGTCGTTGAGCGTCCGGCCGCGCATGAAGGCCAGCGGTGCGATCTCGATCTCGCCCGAGGCGATGCGCCGCTCGACCTGCTCGGTCGGGAGCATGTCGTAGAGTGCGTCGTAGAGCGGGCGGAGATAGGGATCGACCTTCTCCTTCATGTCGCCGGGAAGGAAGCCCAAGCGTTCGCCGGCCTCGACCGCCGGACGCGAAAGGATCAGCCGGTCGACGCTTCCGCTGATCAGCTGCGAGACCGCCTGGGCGACGGCGAGATAGGTCTTGCCCGTGCCCGCCGGTCCAAGGCCGAAGATCATGTCGTCGCGCGCCAGCGCCTCCATGTACGGCGCCTGCATCGCCGAGCGCGGAACGATGGTCTTCTTGCGCGTCCGGATCATCACCCGGGGCGCCGAGGTGACTTCCTCCTGGATGATCCCGTCGAGATGCGGCTGCGCGGCCATTCCGAGCACCGCCTCGACGCCCTCGGAATCGACGTCGTGGCCGCTGTCGAGCCGGTTGTAGAGGCCGATCAGCACGTCGCGCGCGCGTGCCGCCGCATCGGGATCGCCCTCGATCTGCACGCGGTTGCCGCGCGCGGCGATATGGACTCCGAGCCTTTGCTCGATCGTGATCAGGTGCCGGTCGTAATCGCCGAACAGCGGGCCGAGCAGGTAGGGCTGCTCGAACTCTATCTCGAGCCGCGCGGGGTCGGGGACTGCGGCGAGGTCGCGACGCGCCATTAAGCGGCGGCTTTCCGGCGAACGGCGCCGGTCATGCTGTTCGGGCCCGCGGCAACCAGCGTCACGTTGATGATCTCTCCCGGAAGAGCTCCGGTATCGACGTGCACGGACTGCAACCACGGCGAGCGGCCGATCATCTGCCCCTCGTGCCTGCCGTTGCGCTCGATCAGCACCTGCGTCTCCACACCGACTTTCGACCGGTTGAACGCGAGCTGGTGCGCGTTGATCCGGGCTTGGAGGCGCTGCAGCCGGTCGTCCATGATCTCGCGCGGAACCTGCTTCTCCATGGTCGCGGCCGGAGTGCCGGGGCGCGCGCTGTACTTGAACGAATAAGCCGAGGCGTAACGCACCGCGTCGATGATCTGCAGCGTGGCTTCGAAATCCTCTTCCCTCTCCCCGGGAAAGCCGACGATGAAGTCGCCCGAAAGCGCGATGTCCGGCCGGCCGGCGCGCATCTTCTCGATCGTAGCGAGATATGTCTCAGTGGTGTGACTGCGGTTCATCGCCTTGAGGACTCGGTTGCTGCCGGACTGCACGGGCAGGTGCAGAAAGGGCATCAATTTTTCGACGTCGCCGTGGGCGGCGATGAGGGCGTCGGTCATGTCGGCGGGGTGGCTGGTCGTGTAGCGGATCCGCTCCAAGCCATCGATCTTCGCGAGCGCGCGGATCAGCTCGGCGAGGCCGCGG
>DASUIB010000223.1:0-2112 GCA_036273235.1 Sphingomicrobium sp.
GGCGGGTTCGGCGGCTTCTTCGACTTGAAGGCAGCGGGCTATTCCGATCCGCTGCTCGTCGCCGCGAACGACGGAGTCGGGACGAAGCTCAAGCTCGCGATCGAAACCGGGCGGCATGACGGAGTCGGAATCGACCTCGTAGCGATGTGCGCCAACGATTTGATCGTGCAGGGCGCCGAGCCGCTCTTCTTCCTCGATTATTACGCGACGGGGGTGCTCGACAGCGAAGTGGCGGCGGCGGTGGTCGCTTCGATCGCCGAAGGATGCCGCCAAGCGGGCTGCGCGCTGATCGGCGGCGAGACGGCGGAAATGCCCGGCATGTATGCGGCGGGTGACTATGATCTTGCCGGTTTCTGCGTCGGCGCGGTCGAGCGCGACAAGGTGCTGACTGGTTCGAGGATCGAACCGGGAGATGTAATCCTGGGTCTCGCCAGCTCCGGCGTCCACAGCAACGGCTTCTCGCTCGTGCGGCGGATCGTTGCGGATCGGGGGTGGGACCTCGAAGAGCCGCTTCCCGGCGAGGGCGGACGAACCCTTGCCAATGCCCTGCTGGAACCCACGAAAATCTATGTTCGTGCTCTACTGCCGCTCGTGCAGGAGCAGCAGATCAAAGGGCTGGCGCACATCACGGGCGGCGGACTTCTCGAGAATATTCCGCGAGTTCTCCCCGATGGCTGTCACGCGATCGTAAGTGCCGCTCGGTGGAAGCTACCCCCCATCTTCGCGCTCCTGGAGGAGGGCGGCCACATTGCTCCCGAAGAGATGGCGCGGACCTTCAACTGCGGCGTCGGCATGGCGGTCATCGTCGCGCCCGAGGCGGCCGACTCGGTGATCAGGGCACTGGAGGGTGCGGGCGAATCGGCCTTCGAAATCGGCCGCATCGAAGCCGGCGAGCGCGGCTGCACGGTTCATGGTCAAGCCGGCACGTGGAATTCGCCGAAGGATTGGTCCGCGACCCACGATGCGTGATCCGAAGCGAGTGGCAATCCTGATCTCCGGACGCGGAAGCAACATGCGCGCGCTGGTCGAGCAATCGCGGAACTACGAGGTGGCGCTGGTGGCCTCGAACAAGCTGCAAGCTCCGGGAGTCGAGTGGGCGCGCGAACGCGGTCTCGCCACCTGGTCGCTGGATAGCAAGGGCACAGAAAAAGAAACTTACGACCGGACGCTCTCGGCTGCCCTGGAGGATCATCAGGCCGGCACGATCGCGCTCGCGGGGTTCATGCGGATTCTATCGCCGTGGTTCGTCGAACATTGGGCGGGGCGGATCGTCAACATCCACCCTTCCCTTCTGCCGAAGTATCGCGGGCTGGACACGCATGCCCGGGCGATCGAGGCCGGGGACAAGTTCAGCGGCTGCTCGGTCCATGTCGTCACCGAGGAGCTCGATGCAGGCGAAGTGCTCGGCCAGGCCGAAGTGCCGATCGACCCGGACGACACGCCGGCGACGCTCGAACAGCGCGTGCTCGCCGCCGAGCATCTTCTATACCCGCAGGTCCTCAACCGGTTCGTGCTGAAATGACCGACGCGCTCACCAAAATTCGCGAAGCCGCGCTGGAGCTCCCTGAGACCGAGGAACGGCTGTCGCACGGCCAGCCGACCTTCTTCGTAGCGGGCAAGCAGTTCGCCCAGTTCCGAAACAATCATCATGGCGATGGGAAGACCGTTGTTTGCGTCCGGGTCAGCAGCGTCGACGAGCAGGCGATGCTGCTCGAAGCCGATCCGGAAACCTATTCGAAGCCCGCCTACCTGCCGAGCTGGGTGTCGATCAATGTCGCCGGCGACGGCGTCGACTGGGACCATGTCGCCGACCGCATCGCCGCCAGCTGGGAGCTTGCGGCGCCGCGGCGATTGCTCGAGGCTGGAGGGCGATGAGCGAGAGCGAATCGGAACGCCGCCGGCGCTGGGTCACCCTGGGCGAGCTGATCGCCCTCGCCGCGTTGATCGTCTCCGCGCTCGGCGTGTGGATCAGCTGGAAGAGCAATAGCAACGAAAAGACGACGAGAGTCGTCGAGCAGCACCAGCCCGTTCCTTTGGTCCTGCGCGGCATCCCCGACAGTGACGGAACCACAATGATCATCGCGCCGGTCAATCGAGATCATGCGCTCGAAT
>DASUIB010000224.1:0-14754 GCA_036273235.1 Sphingomicrobium sp.
TCCGGGACGGCACGATCTTGCCGCGCTCCGAGACGAACCCCTGAAGGAGGCGAACGTCCTTGTAATCGATCCGGGGCGCGTCCTTACCCGAGAAGGGGCAGGACTTGCGGCGGCGGAAGAATGCGCGGGCCATTATTCGACCTCCTCTTCACGGGGTGCGCGGAAGCCGGCGCGGTCGTCGCGGTCGCCGCGGTCGGAGCGCGAACGCTCCTTGTCGCCGCGGCGCATCATCGCCGACAGGCCTTTTTCATGCTCGTCGACCTTGATGGTGAGGAAGCGGATCACGTCCTCATTGATGTTCGACTGGCGCTCGAGCTCGGCGACGGCCGGAGCGGGCGCGTCGAGGTCGAGCATCACATAATGCGCCTTGCGGTTCTTGGCGATTCGATAGGCGAGGGAGCGCAGGCCCCAGGTCTCGGTCTTCACGACCTTCCCGCCATTGTCTTCGACGATTTTGGTGGCGTTTTCCGCGAGCGCATCGACCTGGGCCTGAGCGAGATCCTGGCGCGCGAGGAAAACATGCTCGTAGAGGGGCATGTTTTTGACTTCTCTTCTTTTGGCCGATCGCTGACTCGCCCCAATGGCGAGCCCCTCCGGCTGTCTTTCAAAGCAAACCAGCGCGGAAGCATCGCCCCACGCGCCAGCGGCGGCCCCTATGACCGAACAGGCCCAAAAAGACAAGCGGAGCCATGAACTTCGGCGTAGACGGATCACACAAACGCAATGAGTCGTTCAGTATCGGGAGCAGATACGGTCATTCGCCGTTTAAGATCGTAGGAGTAAAGGAGTAACGACGATGAAGGCTTTCTCGATCAGGCTAGCGGGGGCCTCATTAATCGCACTTGCGGCCGCTGGCTGCACCACCACGGGAGTCGGAACGGGTCAGGTCGTCGGGTCGAACCTCGGCGCGACCTTCAACTGGACAGAAAACGGAGGGACCCGCGGAACGATGATCGCTCAGCTGAGCGATGGCCAGGTGTTTCAGGGCCCGATGTTCCAGATTACCCAGGAAAGCCAGGTAACCGACTATGGGCCGTTGTGGAACGGCTGGGGCTTCGGCGGCGGCTTCGGTTTCCGTCGCTTTGGCCGCCCGTTCGGCTGGGGCTGGGACGGCTGGGGACCGTGGGGTCCGGATGACGCGACCATCACCCATTATAGCGGGCAGGTGCTCGCGAACCTTGCCGGGCCAGGCGGCTTCATGCGCTGCCACTTCACGTTGATGAGCCCGAGCTCCGGCATGGCAGGCGGCGGTGTCGGCGAATGCCAGCTTCCGACCGGAACCATCATCAACGCGCAGTTCCCGCCGCACCGCGGCTACTACTAAGCCCGTCTGACGCGGTCCCGGATTGCAGTTCGGGGCCGTGCCGTGGCACATCGGGCGCATGGCGACCCTGTTGAAACCCGTTCAGTCGGCGCCCGACGCGCTTGACGATCTGAGCCTGCCCGGTTGGCTCTATTTCGATTCGGAATTCTTCGAGGCGGAGAAGAGAGCGTTTTTGCGCGCCGCGCCTCAGATTGTCTGCCACGAAAGTGAGATTCGCGAGCCGGGCGAGTGGCGCACGCTCGAATATCTCGGCGAGAGCGTGATCGTCATCCGCGGCGACGATGGCGAGGTGCGCGCTTTCTCCAACGTCTGCCGCCATCGCGGCTCCCGGCTGGTCGACGGTACCGGCGGCTGCGCCAAGGTGTTGACCTGCCCGTATCACGCGTGGAGCTATGCGAGGAACGGGCGGCTGATCGGCGTTCCGCACCGGCACGAATATCCCGGTCTACGGACGGAAGTGGGGCTGCATCCCGTTTCGCTGGAGAATTGGCACGGCTTCCTGTTCGTCACGCTCGAGCCCGGAGTCCTGTCGGTCGCCGAGATGATGGCTCCCTATGCGAGCGAGGTGGGGCCGTACCGGTTCGAGGACCTGCGGGTGCTGGGCCGAGTCACGCTTCGAGCGCGTTCGCTCAACTGGAAAGCGATCGCCGACAATTATTCTGACCACCTCCACATCGCGGTCGGCCATCCCGGCCTGACGCGGCTGTTCGGGCGCAATTACCGGATCGAAGCCAAGGATCATGTCGATCGGATGGAAGGCGATCTCGTCGAGAAGGAGTCGGCCAACCCGTCGGAGCGCGCCTACCAGCGTTATTTGCCGAAGGTCGACCACCTGCCGCCGAGCCATCAGCGCAAATGGCTTTATTACAAGCTGTTTCCGAACGTAGCGTTCGACATCTATCCCGATCAGGTCGATTTCATGCAGTTCCTGCCGGTGAGCGCCACCGAGACGGTGATCCGCGAGATCAGCTATGCGCTTCCTGACGGTCGGCGCGAAATGAGAGCCGCGCGCTACCTCAACTGGCGGATCAACCGCCGCGTCAACGCCGAAGACACCGAGCTGATCACCCGGGTCCAACTCGGCATGCAATCCCCGACCTATGAGGCGGGGCCGCTTGGGACGAGCGAAGTGTGTCTGAGGAGCTTTGCGACGAAGCTGCGCAAGCTCATTCCCGAGGCGCGGCTCAGCTCTCCGCCGGCGCCGGGTTGGTGCCGCGGCTGACGCGTCGGCTCCGTCTCACGACTAGCCAGACGGGAATGCCGGTCGCGACAAGGCCGAGACCCCAGAGCGATGGTTCAAGCCCGGCGCCCCAGAACGCCCAGAGCGAGAAGACCAGACCGACCGTCGCGCAGATTGCGAGCAGCGCGCCGCTGAGCCGCTGGCGCGCGAGCAGCGTCAGCGCGCCCGCCGAGCAGCCGACGTAAAGGACGAGCGACGAGACCACGGAAATCAGCGTGATGAAGGCGAAAAGCCCGGCAAGCGAGCGGCTGTAGTTGCTAGCGACCAACAGCGTCGCAACCGCGCAACCGACGACCTGCGCTCGAACCGGCGTCCCGAGGCCGGTAGTCTTGCCGAACCAGCTAGGGAGAGCACCGTCGCGGGCAAGCTTCAGCGGTATCTCACCCGCGCAAAGCGTCCATCCGTTGAGGCAGCCCAGCGCGCTGATGGCGGCGAATGCGGCGATCGCCGAGCCCGCGGTTGCGCCCAGGAAGGGCTGCGCCGCGTCGGCGAAGGGCGACGGCGACTTTGCCGCCTGATCACTCGGCAGCAGGTAGAACACTCCCCAGGTCACGCCGACATAGATCGCGCCCGTAATCGCCGGCCCCAGGATCGAGGCGAGCGGAACGTTCCGGCGCGGATTCTTGACCTTGTCGGCCGAGATCGACGCGCATTCGACGCCGAGCATGGAGAACAGGCAGAGAGCGGCCGCCCCGGCGATCGGACCTCCCGACACTATGACTTTGGCCTGTTCGGCCGCCGGCGTTCCGCGCCCCAGATAGATGGCGGCAATGACCAGGATCACGACCAGCGGGAGCGCCTTTAGGACCGTCGTTACGACCTGCAAGATGCCCGCGCTGCGAGCACCGGACGCGTTCACGAGCCACATCAGCCACAGCAGCAACACCGAGACGACGGGAGCGACGATCGGCGCGCCGAGCACCGGCGCGATGTGGCTGAGGTTGCTCACCGCGGCGATCGGCAGGATCGCGAGCGCCGTCCACACCGAGATCAGGTAGCTCCACATGACCACGAAAGCGACTTCGGGGCCGAACGCTTCCTCGACGTAGACGAACGGACCGCCTTCGATGTGGGACGAAAGGATGGCAAAGGTACCGGCGAGGAACAAAGCGCCGCCGATCGTGAGGCCCCAGGCATAGATCGCATTCTGGCCGAAGGGCGCGAGCAATGCGGGAAGGAGAAAAATTCCGGCGCCAATCATGTTGCCGACGATCAGCGCCGTGGCCATCGTCAGGCCGAGCTGACGTTCACTCGGCGCAGGATCGACGTTGATCGGCGGGTCGATGACTCCGGCGGTCGCTGCACGCTTCTTGGCTGCCATGAAAAACTCCCCGCCTTGGCAATCGTGGCGCCTCGGCCTAACCGCCCGCTCGAGTTGATAGCCGAACAGGGGAGCCGATGCGCGCTTTCATTTTCCCGGGGCAGGGGAGCCAGGCGGTAGGCATGGGCGCGGTGCTTGCGGCGGCTAGCCGCGCCGCGAAGGACGTGTTCGACGAAGTCGACGAGGCGCTTGGCCAGAACCTGTTCCGGCTGATGCGCGAGGGGCCCGATGATGAACTTAAGCTCACAGAGAATGCGCAGCCCGCGATCATGGCGCATTCGATTGCCGTACTGCGGACGATGGGCGTTCGGGTCGGCGGTGTGGCGAGCTTCGTCGCCGGTCACAGCCTCGGCGAATATTCTGCACTCTGCGCCGCTGGTTCGTTCGACCTTGCAACAACGGCGAAGCTGCTGAAGCTTCGCGGCCAGGCCATGCAGCAGGCGGTGCCGGTGGGTGAAGGCGCGATGGCGGCGCTGCTCGGCGCCGACCTTGCGCTCGCGCAGAAGATCGCGGAAACGGCGGCCGAAGGCGAGGTCTGCACCGTTGCGAACGACAATGATCCCTCGCAGGTGGTGATTTCGGGCCAGAAGAGCGCCATCGACCGAGCCATCGCCATCGTGAAGGACATGGGCGCCAAGCGGGCGGTCCCGCTGCCCGTCTCCGCCCCATTTCACTGCCCGCTGATGCAGCCCGCGGCCGAAGCGATGCGCGACGCGCTCTCCCATGTCGTTGTCGAGCAGCCTGCAGTGCCGGTGTTCGCGAACGTCACGGCCCAGCCCGAAAGCGATCCCGACACGATTCGCAACCAGCTTGTCGAGCAGGTTACCGGCATGGTCCGCTGGCGTGAGAGCGTCGCCAATATGTTTGATGCCGGCGCCCATGAGTTTGTCGAGATCGGTGGCAAGGTGCTTGGCGCGATGGTCAAGCGGATCGTTCCCGATGCGAAGGTGACGAGTGTCGTGACCATCGAGGACGTGGAAACGCTGGCGAAGGAATTCTGATTGTTCACGCGGAGACGCGGAGCCGCGGAGCTGAGCGGGTGAAGGACATCGATGCGATAACGGGAGACGTGGTCGGCCTCGCCTTGCGCATACATCGCGAGCTTGGTCCAGGGTTGCTCGAGAGCGTCTACGAGACTGTGCTTGCGGGCAAACTCGTGGAGATGGGATATTTGGTCGATCGGCAGAAGCCGATCGACATCGAGTTCGAAGGCCGGCGTTTCGAGGCCGCGTTCCGAATTGACCTGCTGGTCGACGGCCGCTTGGTGGTAGAGATCAAGTCAGTCGAAGCGCTCAGCAAAGCTCACATGAAACAGCTACAGACGTATCTGAAATTGACCAAGCAGCCCGTTGGCCTGCTAATCAATTTTGCGGGAGCGACGCTCAAGGAAGGGCTTCGACGCGTGGTCAACGATCACGTCCCCTCCGCGTCTCCGCGTCTCCGCGTGAACCGAATCGAAGGACCGCAGGATGTTTGATCTGAGTGGAATGACCGCGCTTGTGACTGGCGCTTCGGGCGGCCTTGGGAGCGCAATCGCAAAGGCGCTGGCGGGGCAGGGGGCGCGGCTCGCGGTGTCGGGGAGCAACGTCGAGAAGCTGGAGCGTTTTCGGGCAGAGCTGGGGGGTGATCATGTGGCGCTGCCATGCAACCTCTCGGATGGAGCCGCGGTCGACCAGCTCGTCCCGCAGGCAGTCGAGGCGCTCGGCGGAAAGCTCGACATTCTCGTCAACAATGCCGGAGTCACCCGCGACAACCTCCTCATGCGGATGAAGGATGAGGAGTTCGAAGACGTGATCCGGATCAATCTGGAAGCCGCATTCCGCCTGATGCGCGCGGCGGCCAAGCCGATGATGCGCGCGCGCTTCGGGCGGATCATCTCGATTACGTCGGTCGTTGGGGTGACGGGCAATCCGGGTCAGGCGAATTATGTTGCCTCGAAAGCGGCGCTGATCGGAATGACCAAGGCGGTCGCGCAGGAGCTTGCCAGCCGAGGCATTACGGTCAACGCGATCGCTCCCGGTTTCATGACCTCGGCGATGACGGATGCGCTCAACGAGCAGCAGCGTGAGGGCATTCTTTCCCGCATTCCATTGGGCGCGATGGGCCGCGGCGAGGACATCGGCGCGGCCTGCATCTATCTCGCCAGCCGCGAGGCCAGCTACGTCACCGGCCAGACGCTGCATGTCAACGGCGGCATGGCGATGCCCTGATTCGTCATTCCCGCGAACGCGGGAATCCGTCTTCTTTCCGCATCGGAGAAAGGTGGATCCCGGATCAAGTCCGGGATGGCGAGGTCGGCCGAACCTTGTTCACCCGAACTCGCCACCTATATCCCCAACGAATTCAACTGTTCGGCTGCCGCATCAGGGGCCGAGAGGGGCTGGTAGAGAGGGATAGAGAATCATGGCCAAGGTCATCGGCATCGACTTGGGCACGACCAATAGCTGCGTCGCCGTCATGGAGGGGGGCAAGCCGAAGGTCATCGAGAACAGCGAAGGCGCCCGCACCACGCCTTCCGTCGTCGCTTTCACCAAGGAGGGCGAGCGTTTGATCGGCCAGCCGGCGAAGCGCCAGGCGGTCACCAATCCGGACAATACGATTTTCGCAGTGAAGCGCCTGATCGGCCGCCGCTTCGACGATCCCATCACCAAGAAGGACACCGAGCTGGTGCCCTACAAGATCGTCAAGGGCACGAACGGCGATGCTTGGGTCCAGGCCGGCGGCAAGGATTATTCACCGTCGCAGATTTCCGCCTTCATCCTTCAGAAAATGAAGGAAACCGCCGAGGCGTATCTTGGCGAGACTGTCACCCAGGCGGTGATCACCGTTCCCGCTTACTTCAACGACGCGCAGCGCCAGGCGACTAAGGACGCCGGCCAGATCGCCGGCCTCGAAGTCCTCCGCATCATCAACGAGCCGACCGCGGCCGCGCTCGCCTACGGGCTTGAGAAAGAGGACGGCAAGACGATCGCGGTCTACGACCTTGGCGGCGGCACGTTCGACGTCTCGACGCTCGAGATCGGCGACGGCGTGTTCGAGGTGAAGTCGACCAACGGCGACACCTTCCTCGGCGGCGAGGATTTCGACGCTCGAATCGTCAACTGGCTCGCCGACAAGTTCAAGGCGAAGGAGAACATCGACCTTCGCAGCGACCGGCTCGCGCTCCAGCGGCTGAAGGAGGCCGCCGAGAAGGCGAAGATCGAGCTCTCCTCGGCCGCGACGACCGAGATCAACCAGCCCTTCATCACCGCGCGCATGGAAGGCGGGACCACGACCCCGCTCCACCTGGTGGAGACGCTGACCCGCGCCGACCTGGAAAAGCTGGTCGACGATTTGATCGAGCGGACGATCGAGCCGTGCAAGAAGGCGTTGAAGGACGCCGGCATCGACGCCAAGGACATTGCCGACGTGGTGCTTGTCGGCGGCATGACCCGCATGCCCCGCGTCCGGGAGCGGGTGAAGGAGTTCTTCGGCAAGGATCCGCATACCGGCGTCAACCCGGACGAAGTCGTCGCGATGGGCGCGGCGATCCAGGCGGGCGTCCTTCAGGGCGACGTTAAGGACGTGCTCCTGCTCGACGTGACTCCGCTGTCGCTCGGAATCGAGACCTTGGGCGGCGTGTTCACTCGGATGATCGATCGCAACACGACGATTCCGACCAAGAAGAGCCAGGTCTTCTCGACCGCCGAGGATAATCAGAATGCGGTCACGATCCGAGTCTTCCAGGGCGAGCGCGAGATGGCGGCCGACAACAAGGTCCTGGGTCAGTTCGACCTGGTCGGAATCCCTCCCGCGCCACGCGGCGTGCCGCAGATCGAGGTGACATTCGACATCGACGCCAACGGCATCGTCAACGTGTCGGCGAAGGACAAGGGCACCGGCAAGGAGCAGCAGATCCGAATCCAGGCGTCGGGCGGCCTCAACGACAGCGACATCGAGAAGATGGTGCGCGAAGCCGAGCAGTTCGCCGATGAGGACAAGAAGCGGCGCGGTGCGGCCGAGGCGAAGAACAATGCCGAGAGCCTCATCCACTCGACCGAGAAACAGCTCGCAGAGCATGGCGACAAAGTCTCGGGCGACGTGAAGTCGGAGATCGAGAAGGCGCTCGCCGAGGCGAAGACGGCGGTCGAGAGCGGCGATTCCGACGAGATGCAGCAGAAGACGGCGGCACTGACTCAGGCGGCGATGAAGCTCGGCGAAGCGATGTACAAGGCGCAGCAGGCTGAAACCGAGGCGGCGGCCGGCCCCGATGCCGGCACCTCCGGCCCATCGGAGCAGCCGACCGAGACCCAGGAAGAGGTCGTTGATGCCGAATTCTCCGAAGTCGACGAAGAGAACAAGGGATAATCCATGACCGTTCGCCCTGAGCTTGTCGAAGGGCAGCCCTCCACTTTCGAACAGAAGGACAGGGCTTCGACAGTCCCGGATCAGGTCCGGGGCCGAACGGGGTTGGGGGGAGTGTCAGCGTAAATGGTCGAGCAGGACTATTATGAACTGCTGGGCGTTCCGCGCGGAGCGGACGACGCCGCGATCAAGTCCGCCTACCGCCGGCTCGCCAAGGAGCATCATCCCGACCGGAAGAACGGCTGCAAGGAGAGCGAGGCGCGCTTCAAGGCCGTCGCCCAGGCCTATGACGTGCTCAAGGACCCGCAGAAACGCGCCGCTTACGACCGCTTCGGACATGCCGCCTTCCAGAACGGCGGCGGCGATCCCTTCGCGGAAGCGGGATTCAACGGCTTTTCCGACATTTTCTCGACCATCTTCGGCGAGTTCATGGACCAGCGCGGGGCACGCCAGAATGCGGCGCGCGGCGCGGACCTTCGCTACGATGTCGAGCTCAGCCTTGAGGAAGCCTTCACCGGCGTCGAGAAGACGATCACGATCGAAGCGCTTGCGAGCTGCGACGTGTGCGACGGGCGCGGCTGCACCGGGCTGGATCGCTGCACCAGCCATTGCCAGACCTGCGGCGGCATGGGCAAAATTCGTACCCAGCAGGGCTTCTTCATGGTCGAGCGCGGCTGCCCCAATTGCCGCGGCTCGGGCGAAGTCATCACCAATCCCTGCGGCAATTGCCACGGCGAGGGCCGCGCACTTACGCAGCGCAAGCTATCGGTGAAAATCCCCGCCGGAGTCGACGAAGGCACGCGCATCCGCGTCGCCGGCGAAGGCGAGGCCGGAGTGCGCAGCGCGGCTAACGGCGATCTTTACCTGTTCGTCCATTTGAAGCGCCATCCGATCTATGCGCGCGAGGGCACGACGCTCATCGCCGACTGCCCTGTCAGCTTCACCACGGCTGCGCTCGGCGGCTCGATCAGCCTGCCCGGGATCGACGGACATAAGGTTGAGCTCAAGATTCCCGCCGGTGTCCAATCCGGCGAGCAGCTGCGCCACCGCGGTTCGGGCATGAGCGTCATCAACGGCCGCGGCCGCGGCGATCTGGTCGCCCGAATCCTCGTCGAGACTCCGACCCGGATGTCGGCCAAGCAGAAGAAGCTGCTCGAGGAATTCCGCGAGACCGAGACCGGCGACGAATGCCCGGCGGTGAAAAGCTTCTTCACCCGCGTCCGCGGCAGGTTCGGCGGCTAGGCCGCCTCTCTCAGCATTTCCGGCGGCTGCGTCGCGACGAAGCTGGGGCGGGACAGCATCCGGTCGAGCCAGGACTTCAGGTTCGTCGTGCCGCCAATCAGCTCTCGTCCCTCCGCGCATTCGCCGAACAGGTCGAGCTGCGCTGCGAGCATGATGTCGGCAATGCTGACGCTGTCGCCGCCGAAATAGGGGTTGCCGCCGAGCAGTCGATCGAGTTCGGCGAAACAGGTCCGCGCCATCGGCATGGCCTCGGCAATCGCTGCCTCGTCGCCGGGCAAGCCGAGCAGCCTCGGTCCGATGATCCGGTTGAAGGCGATCGGCGCCGCGGCCTTCGGGAAAAAATACCACTCGATGATCCCGATCACCTGGTTCATCCGCGCCCTCATCTTCGGCGTGCCGGGCGTCAGCTGCGGGCTGGGAAAGACGTCGTCGAGGTACCGCAGGATCGCCTGCGTCTCGTAGATCGCGAATCCGTCATGCTCGAATGCAGGGATGCGTCCGAACGGGTGGCGAGCAATATGTTCCGGCTGCTTGTGCTCGCCGGGGGCGAGCGCGTGCAGGTGATATTCGAGGCCCTTCTCGTGAAGGCCGATCTCCACACTGCGCAGGAACGGGCTTCCGGGGATTCCGTAGACGGCAATTCCAGACATGTGACATCTCCTTCAGGTTTGAGCTTCGTTCGCAAAGAGTTGGAGAAGGGCAGGCCAGCCGCCGGGCCCGCTGACGGTCTCGCGCATCGCATCGGCCTTCTCGCCCATGCGCTCGAGGTGCCGGTGTTCGAGCTCGACGCGGGTGCCGCCACCTTGGGGCGTGAACAGTAGCTCGACCTCTGTAATGAGGTGAGGATCGTAGGCAAATTCGGGCGTCAGCTGCCAAATCAGCACGAGCCGCGCGGGCGGGTCCCAGACTGCCACTCGACCGATCTCGCACTGCGAGCCATCGACATCGAGCTCGTACCAGCGGCCGCCCTCTTTCGGCTCGATGACCGGCCGGTCGAGGTCCGCACGCCCGATCTTGTGCGACTTGGGCCACCAGCGGCCGATTCCAGTTGTGAACACTTGGAATGCGCGGTCCTGCGGCGCATTGACGAGGATGCTCTTGCGCACCGGCGCCGGTCGGATCTGTGCGTTCACTTTTTCTCCTCGTTCGAAACGCGTGCGGCTTCTTCCGCAAAGGCGGTCAGCGCCGAGTCCCAGAACTGGTCGAGCCAGGCGCGCATTGCCCCGAGGCCCTTAGGGTCGATCTCGTAGATTCGGCGCGTGCCTTCGGAACGGTTCTCCACCAGTCCCGCTTCCTTGAGCACCTTGAGGTGCTGCGACACGGCGGGGCGGGTGACCGGAAGTCCATCGGCTATCTCGCCAACCGAACGCGGGCCGTTTCGGAGGCGTTCGAGCACCGTTCGCCGAGTCGGGTCGTGAAGTGCTGAAAAGATGCGATTCGAGTTAGTCACCGCTTACCGTTAGCGATGGCTTACCGACGTTGCAAGCGATTTCAAGGCCGGAGGCGATCGATCTCCAGCCGCATGGCGAAAAGCTGTGCGAACAGCTCGGCGGCGGCGTGGAGCTCGAAACAGGGTTCGCGAGGCGTTCGGCTGTCGCAGCGGAATTCGCCGGAAATCCCATCGACGGCGAAGGGAATTCGGATACAGGCGCGGATGCCCTGATTGCGCATTCTGTCGCCTGCATCCGAGTCGCAGGAGCGCATCAGCGCATCATGTACGGAACTTTCCTCCGAATCTCGTGGGAAGAGTGCGACTCCTCCCGCATTCGTGTCGGCAACGATCGCAGGCAGATCGTCGTCAGCCCTCGTGCTGCTCTGAAAAGCGCCCCGGCTGCTTTCCGCGCGCTGGTCTCCGCAGATGAGCGTCACCCGGTCGTAGCCGGTGAGCGCGCGCATCCGCCGCGCCGCATTGTCGAGCAGCGCCTGCCCACGCGCGGTCCCAAGTCCCGACACCAAGCCACCGACGCTTCCGAAACATTCGCCAAACGAGCCGGTCGACGGAACCGCTTCGAACAGCACGCGACCGTCGCTGAGCTGGAATGCAACGTCGACAAGCATCGGATTGTCGGTCAAGCGGATTCCGTAAGCCCGAGCGATCCCCGTCGTTCCACTAAGGCGAGAAAATAGGTTCCTGAGATCATGCAGCGCCTGCGCATGGACGAACCGCCCGAGCGGCTCCTCGATCAGCGTAACATGCGATTCGTGCAGCAGGCGATGGATGTTCTCCGACGCGCGAAGCACGATCCAGTCGAGCGACAGCTCGAGGAGGTAGGCGGGGGGCTGCACCTCCACTACGGTGTCCGTTCGCTCGGGCACGAATTCGCTCTGCAGTTCCTGCACGTCGTCCATTTATGCTTTTCCGCCCCGCACCTTCATACCCAAGAATTCGCCACGCGCACGTGAAAAAACGCGCAAGCTTAGACGCTTAAGCGTCGCCGAACACCCGCCGGAAAATCGTCTCGACGTGCTTCAGATGATAGCCGAGATCGAACAAAGCATCGAGATCATCGTTCGATAAGCGCCCGGTCACGTCACGGTCGCTCTTGAGCAAGTCGAGCAGCGACAGCTGACCGTCCGATTCCCACACCTTCATCGCGTTGCGCTGAACCAGCGCATAGGCTTCTTCGCGGCTGAGCCCCTCCTGGGTCAGCGCCAGCATCACGCGCTGCGAGTGGACCAGCCCGCCCATGCGGTCGAGATTCTTCTGCATCCGCCCGGGATAGACGACGAGCTTGTCGATGACGCCGGTCAGCCGCGCGAGCGCGAAGTCGAGCGTGATCGTGGCGTCGGGGCCGATGAATCGTTCGACCGACGAGTGCGAAATGTCGCGTTCGTGCCACAGGGCGACATTCTCGAGCGCCGGAGTGACATAGCCGCGCACCATTCGCCCGAGGCCGGTGAGGTTCTCGCTCAGCACCGGGTTGCGCTTGTGCGGCATTGCCGAGCTGCCCTTCTGCCCCGGCGAGAAATATTCCTCGGCCTCGAGCACCTCGGTGCGCTGAAGGTGGCGGATCTCGGTCGCCAGCCGCTCGATCGACGAGGCGATCACGCCGAGCGTCGCGAAGAACATCGCGTGGCGGTCGCGCGGGATGACCTGTGTCGAGACCGGCTCGACGCCAAGGCCGAGCTCGGAAGCGACATGCTCCTCCACGCGCGGGTCGACGTTGGCGAAAGTGCCGACGGCGCCCGAGATCGCGCAGGTGGCAACGCCATCGCGAGCAGCGATCAGCCGCTCCCGGTTGCGCGAGAACTCGGCATAAGCCTGCGCCAGCTTCAGCCCGAAAGTCACCGGCTCCGCATGGATTCCGTGGCTCCGGCCGATGGTCGGCGTGAGCTTATGCTCGAACGCACGGCGCTTCAGCACCGCGAGCAGCTGGTCGATGTCCGCGATCAGCAGGTCGGCCGCCTGTTTGAGCTGCACCGCGAGCGCCGTATCGAGCACGTCGGAGCTGGTCATTCCCTGGTGAAGCCAGCGCCGCTCGGGCCCGAGCTTCTCGCCCGCCCAGGTCAGAAAGGCGATCACGTCATGCTTGGTCACCGCCTCGATCGCGTCGATGGCAGCGATGTCGATCTCGCCGAGCACGTCGCGGTCGTAAGCCGCGCGGATGGTGGCCGCATCCTCGGCCGGGACCATCCCGATCCTGCCCATCGCGTCGGCCGCGAACACCTCGATGTCCCACCAAATCCGGTAACGGTTCTCGGGCGACCAGATCGCGGTCATTTCCGGGCGCGAATAGCGGGGAACCATGGCCGAGGCGGCTAGCAGAGCCGCTGCGGAGCATCAAATTGCGCGCGAATCTTCACCAATTCTCGCAGTGACGAGAAAGCGATGCAGACTCAGCGTAAACGATGGAGGGGGCGATCCGAGCGAAAGAGACGTCGAGTCATAAGGCCTCCTTTTGCTCGCTGATCCAGCGCAGCCTGAGTTCCTGCAGGCGAAATGCCAAATCCAGCTCGGCGCGCTCGATCTCGTCCTGACCCTCGGCGTAGGTCCGCAATCTCGCGATCTCGCCGGTGACCGCCTGCTCCAGAAAATCGAGATGATGCGCGAGCTGGTTCTTCGGCAGTTTAAGCCATAGGCCGGCTCTCAGCCGAAAAGGGTCGAAGCCGGAGTCCGAGGCCTGTTCAAAATCGAGCATCCAGGAGCGGAGCGCCCGCTTGCCTGGAGCGGTGAGTTTCAAGCGATTGCCACCACGCCGTCCGGCGATGGGCTGGGCTTCCAACAAGTCTCGGGCGATTAGGCGTTTGACCGCAGCATAGACGGCGCCGGCGCTCCCGCGCCAATTTGCGGAGCCGGACAATTCGAAGGCCCGGCGTACCTTGAAGGCCGTAGTATTCCCGCGATGACCAATTTCCGTCAGCACCGCGCCTTCAAGTTCGGTTAGCACTCTGCCATTGCCCTTGCGCAGCTCCGTGAATAGGTATTAAACACACCATATGAAACAAGCTAAGCTCGCGATCTTGGCCATAACGGCTTCGCTCATCTCCGTCACAGCATTTGGGCAGCCCTCGTCACCGCCGAGCAATGCTCGGCCCGCAATCAGCGTGGTGCCAATTTACTTGACAGACCTTCGGGCCATAGCGGCGCTTCGGATCGGCGATCACCCACCTGCTCCAGTAGTGTTCGATACCGGCGCCACCAGTAATACCATCGACAGCGACTATGCAGCAGCGCTGAAGTTGGAGTTTGATCCGACGGTGCACGTGCACGTCGGGGACGGGACCGGAAATACCTTTGAGGCCAAACAGGCCAAGGTACCCGTTGCCACGCTTGGCGAGGTCCCGCTAACGGCTAAAACCGCTACCGTCTTTCCATACAAGGAACGGGACGTCGTCGGCATATTCGTCCCTAACAGTTTCGCGGGGCGGCAAGTGCTGCTCGATTTGCGGCACGGACGACTGATCGTGCGAAGCAGGGGGGCAGGAAACCCCTGCTCCAATGGCACGCCATACACGCCGAGCGGGCTGCCCACGGTCATGTTGCATCTTCCTGGCCTAAGCCTCCCCGCCGTGCTGGATACGGGCAGTAACAGCCCGCTCGTTTTGGACACGCGCCTGGCACGCAAACTGCCCTTGCGCCGCCCGCTTCAGTCCGCCGGGAAAGGAACGACGGTGACTGGGCAGCACGACGTTTACGAAGCCCGGCTGGCCAGCGAGATCCGGATCGGTCCCCTCGCGTTGCGCAATCCGACAGTGAAGTTTAGTTCAAGTGATGCCAGTGTGCCGTACATGGGTCTTCCGATCATTCGGCAATTACTCATCATGCTCGATCCCGAACAGCAG
>DASUIB010000225.1:0-28768 GCA_036273235.1 Sphingomicrobium sp.
CAAATGAAAAACATGCTTGGCGATATCCAGTCCGATCGTGGTAATCTGCTCCATGGACGTCTCCCTCAGGTGAAGTAACGACACCTCACCTTGGCACATCAATGCCGTCGGGGGGCGTCCACCCCATCACCCATTGCGGACATTCGGGCGACCCACCATTCGCGAGCAGTGAACATCAGGCCCGAGATCCCTGCCGACGAGGCGACAATCTCCAAGGTGATAACTGCCGCGTTCCTTGAAGCCGAACATAGCGGGGGGCAATGAAGCGAGAATCGTGGAGAGGCTACGGGAGGCGAAGAGCCTGACTGTCTCACTGGTCGCTGTGGAGAATGATCGCATCGCCGGTCACGTGGCATTCTCACCGGTTACGGTCGATGGACTCAGCGAAGGCTGGTTTGGGCTTGGTCCTGTCGCAGTCGTCCCCGATCGGCAGGGACACGGGATCGGAAGCGCGCTAATCGAAGCCGGACTGGTGCTGCTGCGCGCCCAAGGTTCGACAGGGTGCGTCGTCCTTGGAGAACCCGCTTATTATCGCCGCTTCGGCTTCACGGCCGATCCGAACCTTCGGCTAGCTGGCGTGCCTGCAAATTATTTCCAGCGTCTCATGTTCAAGCAGGAGCTGTGCGGCGGGCTGGTCAAATATCATCCCGCTTTTGAGATCGGTTAATGGGCAGGTTCCAGCCACTGTAGACATTAGCCGAGTGGCAGCTTTCGGCCCATTACGGACGCTAGCGGCCCAGGTCTGCTTTTCACTATTGCCGCGGTCAGCTTTCGCAACCATGCTGCCGTTGATCCAGGTGCCTCGGACCACCGCGGTTGGAGGCAGCGTCTGTGGAGGAGCCGGTGGGACTTCGCGCCAAATTCAACCTGCTGCTCCTCGCCGTCGCGCTCGCCGGCTTTGGCCTTTTCGCACTGGCCGCCAACCCATTAGTCAATGCAATCGCCAGCGAAGAGGTGCTGCAAAGTTCACGAATCATGATGGAGGGCGCGGCAGGGGCCCGGAAATATACATCAGAGCAGATTGCGCCCATTCTCCGTCCGGAGATCGGCCAGCATTTCTATCCGCAGTCCGTTTCCGCCTATGCGGCTAAGCGCAACTTTGACGTGATCCACTTGAAATTTCCAGACTTTGCGTATCGGGAAGCAGCCCTCAACCCGACCAATCCGCAGGACCGCGCTGAGGACTGGGAAGCGGACATCATCAACGACTTTCGGTCTCATCCGGGCAAAGCCGAAACCTCGTTCGTGCGAACGACACCGATCGGGCCGATGCTGGAGCTCGCACGGCCACTGGTGAACAAGGCCGCCTGCATGGAGTGCCACAACACGGCGGAAACAGCACCCGCATCAATGATCGCGCTCTATGGGAGTCAGAATGGGTTCGGGTGGAAGCCTGGCGAAATCATCGGCGCACAAATTGTTTCCGTCCCAATGTCGACTTCGGCGGTTCGGGCTGAGCATATCCGGCGATTGTTCGTCCTGCCCTTCGCTGGCTTTCTCCTGCTGCTTTTCGCGTCGGTAAACGTCCTGCTCAACTTCGTTGTCGTGCGCCCGCTCGAGCGGATCGCAAGGGCCGCCGAGGCGATCAGCACGGGCGACATCAATGCGCCAGAATATGTCTATCGCCAGAAGGACCAGATCGGCAGGCTGTCCGCATCCTTCAATCGTATGCACCGCAGCCTCGCCGAAGCGCTCCGGATGCTTGGGGATGAGTGAGAGCTCGGCGACGCAAGCCGACACCTACTTTCTTAGCTATTCGCGAAGCGACGAGGAGTTCGCTCTTCGGCTCGCCGCGCATGTCCGCGCGCAGGGCATCAGCCTCTGGGTGGATCAACTCGATATCCGCCCGAGCGAGCATTGGGACCGAGCGATCGAGCGGGCGGTGAGTCAATGCCGCGGCATCGTCGTGATCCTGTCACCGCGTTCGGTCGCTTCGTACAATGTCGCGGACGAGATCAGCTTCGCGATCGACGGCGGCAAGAGCGTGCTTCCGATCATGATCGAACGCTGCAATCTGCCGCTGCGCATCAGCCGCATGCAGGTCATCGACGCGACGGCGAATTATCAGAAGGCGGTCCGGCAATGCGTCGCGGAGCTTAAGCGGAGCAGGGAAACCGTGTCGCTCGAGTTGCCTGCGCAGCGGGAAGAAATATCAATTCCCGCAGCAGAGGTTGAGTCGGTCGCTCGAATCCTCACTCTTTACGTGGGTCCCATCGCTCCGGCTCTCGCGAGACGCGAAAGCAAAGCCTCGAAGACCATAGCGGAACTGGGGCAAAGATTGGCCGGCTTCATTCCGACCGCCGCCGAAAGGGCTGAATTCCTTCGCAAAGTATCGAAGTAGCTTCGTTGCATCTGCTGCACGGGATTTGCGGGTCGATGTCTGCTTTCGACCCGTTGCAGACACTTCCTCCTCGGCGCAGACTGTGGAGATTATTGCGTTGGAGCGCAGATATGACGTCTATGACTGAGCGGCGTGCGCGAATGCTACTTAGGGGCTCGATGGTCAGTGGAGCTGTGCTTTCAGCGATATCATTGGCATTCGGGCTTCATTGGCTCACTCTTAGACGAGAGCTGACCTTGCCATTGGCGGCTTGGTGCGCGCTGACGAGCTTGTGCATTTACCTCTCGGCCCGATCGCTACGCAGACGAAAGCTACCTCTCTGAGTGGATGTCCGCTTTCCCCGCAAAGCAGACATAATAAAACGCTGTCCTACAGACGGCCATTTGTGATCCAAGCTGGCGATGAGCGCCGCCGCGAATCGTTCGAGCCTGACAAAGCTGACACACCCCCTCTCCCCCTCGCGCGTACGCGCGCGCGTAAAACTGCGAACTTTGGCAACTTTCGCGGGCCGACTCACGCGCGCGTACGCACGCGCACGCGCGTGACTTCCTGCTGAAAATCCCTATATCTCGACTATGGCAACCACCCCCGACGACAGCCCCAACAGCAACGCCTACGACGCCGAGAGCATCAAGGTGCTCAAGGGCCTCGACGCGGTGCGCAAGCGGCCCGGCATGTACATCGGCGACACCGACGACGGCTCGGGCCTGCACCACATGGTGTTCGAAGTCTCCGACAATGCGATCGACGAGGCGCTCGCCGGTCATTGCGACAAGGTCCTGATCACGCTCAATCCCGACGGCTCGGTCAGCGTCGAGGACAATGGGCGCGGGATTCCGACCGGAATCCACGCCGAAGAGGGGGTGTCGGCGGCCGAGGTCATCATGACCCAGCTCCATGCCGGCGGGAAGTTCGAGAACACGTCCGACGACAATGCCTACAAGGTCTCCGGCGGACTCCACGGAGTCGGCGTGTCGGTCGTGAACGCACTGTCCGAATGGCTCGACCTCACCATCTGGCGCGACGGCGAGGAGCATTTCATGCGCTTCCGCCACGGCGATGCCGAAGCACCGCTGAAGCTCGTCGGCAAGACCGACAAGCGCGGTACCCGGGTCACTTTCCTCCCGAGCACCGACACGTTCAAGGTGACCGAGTTCGACTTCGAACGGCTGGAGCACCGCTTCCGCGAGCTCGCCTTTTTGAACTCCGGCGTGCGGCTGGTCCTGGTCGACGCGCGGCACGAGGAGAAAAAGGAAGTCGAGATGTTCTACGAGGGCGGAATCGCCGCATTCGTCAAATATCTCGACCGCGCCAAGACGGCGCTGATCCCGGACCCGATCTCTGTTGCCGGCCAGCGCGACGATATCGGGATCGAGGTCGCGCTCGAATGGAACGACAGCTATTACGAGAACGTCCTCACCTTCACCAATAACATCCCGCAACGCGACGGGGGCACGCACCTTGCGGCCTTTCGCGCCGCGCTGACGAGCACGCTCAACAATTACGCTGAACGTTCCGGCCTCCTGAAGAAGGAGAAGGTGGCGCTCACCGGCGAAGACATGCGCGAGGGCCTCACGGCGATCGTCTCGGTCAAGCTCCCCGATCCGAAATTCGGCAGTCAGACCAAGGACAAGCTGGTGAGCTCGGAAGTTCGCCAGCCGCTGCAAAGCCTGATGGCCGACAAGCTCGCCGAATGGCTCGAGGAAAACCCCGCCCACGCGCGCACGATCATTCAGAAGGTCATCGACGCGGCCGCGGCGCGCGAGGCCGCGCGCAAGGCGCGCGAGGCGAGCCGCAAGTCGGCGATGGGCATCGCGTCGCTGCCCGGCAAGCTCCACGACTGCCAGGAACGCGATCCCGCGAAGTCCGAGCTCTTCCTGGTGGAGGGCGACAGCGCCGGAGGCTCCGCCAAGCAGGGCCGCGACAGCAAGTACCAGGCAATTCTCCCGCTCAAGGGTAAGATCCTGAACGTCGAGCGCGCGCGTTTCGACCGGATGCTGTCGTCGAAAGAGATCGGAACGATGATCCAGGCGATCGGCACCGGCATCGGGATCGAGGAGTTCAACCTCGAGAAGCTGCGCTATCACAAGATCATCCTGATGACCGACGCCGATGTCGACGGCGCGCACATCCGGACTTTGCTGCTCACCTTCTTCTACCGGCAGATGCCCGATCTGATCGAGAACGGGCACCTCTTCATCGCCCAGCCGCCGCTCTACAAGGTCAGCCGCGGCCGGTCGGAAGTCTATCTCAAGGACGATGGCGCACTCGACGATTATCTCGAGCAGGCGGGGCTCGACGGGCTCGTGCTCGATACACCCGACGGCCAGCGTTCGGGCAACGACCTGAAAGCGCTGGTCGATCACGCGCGGCGCGTGCGGACGCTGCTGCGCTACGCGCCGCGCAAATATGATCCGGCATTGATCGAGGCTCTGGCGATCAACGGCGCGCTGAAGCCGGACCTCGATAAGAACGGCAAGGCCGCGGCGATCGCGAAAGCCGCGGACTGGCTCAATGCCGGAGATGTGGAGGCGAGCTGGACCGGAGCGCTTGCCGCGGAAGGCGGATATCTCCTCAAGCGGTTGTGGCGCGGCGTGACCGATGCTTACATCATTGAACCGAGCTTCCTCGTCTCCACCGAAGCCCGGAAGCTCGACGCGCTCCTTAAGGAGCAGGCCACAGCTTATTCGAAGCCCTCGGCGCTCCGCTCGCTCAAGAAGGGGACGATTACCGAGGAGCAGAAGCCGGAGCCGATCGAGGGTGTCGAGGGAGACGAGCAGCCGACCGAGGCCGAGCCGGACGATAAGGGCAAGGCCGTCATGGTCACGCGCCCGTCGGAGCTTCTCGACGCGGTGCTCGCGGCTGGACGCAAGGGCCTTTCGATCTCGCGCTACAAGGGTCTCGGCGAAATGAATCCGGAGCAGCTTTGGGAAACGACGCTCGACCCGACCAATCGCTCGCTGCTGCGGGTCGAAGTGGCGCAGGCGGACGTCGCCGACGAGATCTTTACGCGGCTGATGGGCGACGTCGTCGAACCGCGGCGCGAGTTCATCCAGGACAATGCGCTGAGCGTCGCCAACCTCGACGTCTAGGAACCATTCACCGGCAACGGCTATTGGCCCTCGCATGAGCAGCGGGCCCTGCATCACGCTGGCGAGCTACAACATGCACAAGGCGGTCGGGCTCGACGGCCGTCGCGACCCGCACCGCGTGCTTCGGGTGCTTCAGGAGATCGACGCCGACATCGTCGCGCTTCAGGAGGCCGACAAGCGCATCGGCGGTCGCGGCTCAACGGTGCCGCACGAGCTGATCGACAGCCACGGCCTCTACAAGCCGGTGCATTTCGGGGTCCGCCACAAGCGCGTGTTCGACAAGGCCCGCAAGCACGCCGATCGGCTGCTCAAGGTCAACACCCGCAACATCGGGTGGCACGGCAATGCGATCCTGGTGAAGCGCCACATCGGCGTGCTCGATTGCGCGGCGATCGACCTGCCGACGCTGGAGCCGCGCGGCGCGGTGATGGCCGAGCTCTTGATCGGCGATAAGCCGCTGCGGGTCGTCGGAATGCACCTCGACCTCTCCGGGCTTTGGAGAAAGCGCCAGATGCGCTCGATCCTTGAGGCCATCGCGCACCGGCGGCAGAAAATGCCGACGGTGCTGATGGGCGACACCAACGAATGGCGGACGATCGCCGGTTGCCTCAACGAGCTCGAGCCTGAGTTCCACATCGCGCCGACGGGACCAAGCTTCCATGCCCGCCACCCCGTCGCACAGCTCGATCGGATCATCGTCCACAAGGATCTGAATATCGAAGCCGCGGGCGTGCACATGAGCGCGGCGGCGCGCCGTGCATCGGATCACCTTCCGATCTGGGCGCGGGTTTCCAGCTAGCCCGTAATCTTCCTCAGCCGCCGCCGCTGGATCGACGAACCGATGCCCATCGACTCGCGATATTTGACGACGGTCCGGCGAGCGCAGTCGAGGCCTCGTTTCTTGAGCAGGCCCGCGATTGCGTCGTCGCTGAGGATTTCGGTCTCGGCGTCGATCAACTGCTTGATCGCAGCCTTCACCGCCTCTGCGGCCGCCCCATCACCCTCGGCGGACTGAACGCCGGAGCCGAAGAAATATTTGAGCTCATAGAGCCCGCGGTCGCACAGCAGATATTTATTCGAGGTGACTCTACTCACGGTCGATTCGTGCATGCCGATTGCCTCGGCCACATCGCGCAGGGTCATGGGTTTCATCGCCAACACGCCGCGCTCGAAGAAGCCCTGCTGGCGCTTCACGATTTCGGACACCACTTTAACGATGGTTCGGGCGCGCTGGTCGAGCGCTTTCGTCAGCCAGCTGGCGCTCTGGAGGCATTCGCTAAGCCAGGCGCGCGACGCCTTATCCTGCGGCCCGGACTTGAGCTCCTGATAGTAGCGGCGATTGACCAGCAGCCGCGGCAGAGTCGCCTGGTTGAGCTCGACCGCAAAGCCGGCGCGAGTGCGGCGGACGAACACGTCCGGCGTCACGTCCTCCGCCGCGCCGCCCGAAAAGCGGCAGCCGGGCTTGGGGTCATAGGCCCTGAGCTCGCGGATCATGTCGGCGAGATCCTCATCGTCGACTCCGCAGATGCGCTTGAGGTCGCCCAACCGGCCTTTGGAGAGGAGGTCGAGATTGTCGATCAACCGCGCCATCGCCGGATCGTACCGGTCGGTCGCCTTGGCCTGGAGCGCGAGGCATTCGGCCAGCGAACGGGCGCCCACGCCTGGAGGATCGAGGCCCTGAACGACCTCGAGCGCCTGTTCGACGAGCGCGAGAGGGGCCCCCGAAAGTTCGGCGATCTGCCCGAGGTCGACCGTGAGATAGCCCGTCTCGTCCAGCGTCTCGGCGATGATTCGTGCAAGATCGCCGACGCTGCCCGATGCGCCGTGCAGCTGGTCGACCAGATATTCGGCGAGCGATCCTGCGGAATATTGGACGCGGTCGAAATCGAACGCCTCCTCGCCGCCGCCTGACGTCACGACGTCGGAATAGCTGTCGATCTCGAGCGCTTCGCTCGTCCAATCGACATCGAGCGGCCGGTCGTCCTCGGCTTGTCCCATGATCAGGTTATCGGCGCCGGGATCGTCCGGCGCTTCATCGCTGTCGGCTTCCTCGCTCACGAAATCGCCGGCGGGCTGTTCGTCGGGCTCGTCGGAACGCGCTTCGAGCAGTGGGTTCTTCGACAGCTCCTCGGCGAGATAGCCGTCGAGCTCGAGGTTGCTGAGCTGCAGGAGCTGGATCGCCTGGCGAAGCTGGGGCGTCAGGACCAGCTGCTGCGATTGGCGGATGCTTAAAGAGGGGCCCAGGCCCATCGCTGCGACTCGTTACAGCGCGAAGCTCTCGCCGAGGTAGAGGCGCCGGACCTCCTGGTCGGCGACCAACGCTTCGGGAGTCCCCGCGAACAGGACCTGTCCGTCGTAGATGATGCAGGCGCGGTCGACGATGTCGAGCGTCTCGCGGACATTATGGTCGGTGATGAGGACGCCGATGTCGCGGCTCTTCAATTCGCGAACCAGCTCGCGGATGTCTGCGATCGAGATCGGGTCGATGCCCGCGAAAGGCTCGTCCAGAAGCATGATCGTCGGCTTGGCCGCGAGCGCTCGCGCGATTTCGCACCGGCGCCGCTCGCCGCCGGACAATGCCATCGCCGGAGCGGCACGCAGCGCCGTGATCCCGAACTCGCCAAGCAGCTGCTCGAGCCGGGCACGACGCAGCTCGCGATTCGGCTCGGTCACTTCGAGCACGGCCATGATATTCTGCTCGACCGTCATTCCGCGGAAGATCGACGTTTCCTGCGGCAGATAACCGAGGCCAAGGATCGCGCGCCGGTACATCGGCAGCTCGGTAATGTCCTTACCGTCGAGGAAGATGCGTCCGCTGTCGGGCTTCACCAGCCCCATGACCGAATAGAAGCAGGTGGTCTTGCCGGCGCCGTTGGGCCCGAGGAGGCCGACGACCTCGCCGCGATGAACCTCGAGCGAGACGTCGTGAAGCACGGCGCGGCGGTCGTACGATTTGGCGATCGAGCGGACTTCGAGGCCGCCGCTCATCTGCTGCGCCTCGCTGGCGGGGCGCTCGATGGTCGCTGCTTCATTCACCGGGCCGCCCTATTTCTTCTGCTGCTGCTGATTCTGCGGCACCGTGAAATGGCCGGTGACGCGGCCGCCGCTGGAATTCACTCCCGGCGGTCCCCCGTCGATGACGGCTCGGCCCGAATTGAGATCGATCACCAGCCGCGACCCGTTCACTTGGTTGTTGTCGCGATTGAGCTGAACGTTGCCGATCAAAGTGATGAGCTTGCGGTCGAGATCATAGATCCCGAAGTCGCCCTTAGCGGTCTCCGTGGGGTCGTGAACGACAACACCGCCGGCGGCATCCAGCCGATTGATCTGCAGGTTGCTGTTATTCCCCTGACCGCCCGAATAGGCGACTGTCAGCCGCTGCGTGTCGAGCGTCAAATCGGCCTGCGTCGCATGGACGTTTCCGGTGAACACGGCACGGTCGGCGCGCTCCTGGACCTCGATCCGGTCGGAGGTGACGTCGACCGGCGCGTTGGTATTGTGGCCTTTCAGCGCCGAAGTCGGCTGATCCTGCTTCACCTGCGCGAATGCGGCCGTCGCTCCGAGCGCGATAACTGCAAGGATGATGCCAGACAGGCGCATGTGCATCATCTGACCGCCCCTTGGACGATTTTCAAGCGAGCACCGTGGTCGAGCACGACGGTTCGAGAGCCGAGGTCGGCGTGCAGCTGGCCTGCCTGGAACTGACCGAGACGCATGGACCCGGCGACGGGTCCCGCGCTTCCCAGCTGACGGTGCTTGAGGTCGACCGTCACATCGCGGGTAGCCAGGCGATAGCCATCCCCGCCGACGACCTTTACCGGACCGTCGATATTCACCTTTTGCGTATCGAGGTTGTAGCGGCCCTGGTTCGCCGCCACGAGCAAAGGTCCTTGCGTCATGTTCAGCCGCGCGAACATGCCGCTGATATCCACGACGGGGACCGCCGAGCTCGGCTGAATGGCGTGATTCGCCAGCATCGTGAATTGCTGGCCCTTGTCGTCGGTTCCGACGTAGCGGGCCTGCTCGACACGCATGCGTTCCGGGACGTTCTCGACTTTCTTCTTGTCGAGGATGAAGCTTACGTCGCCATGTTTGTCGAGCGGTGCGAGCGCGAGGATGGCAATGATGACGCCTACCGCGCTCGGAAGCGCAATCTTCGCAAGGCGAACGAGCCGGTCGTGGGTGCTTCCCGGAACCGCCCAGCGGTTCTTTCCCGCGCTCGACCCGACAGCCGTATCAGCCACGCGCCGCGTCAACCGTCATGAGCGAAAATGTCCTGCTCGGCCCAGCCGGCGATATCGAGCAACGCGCGGGCGGGGAGGAAGTCGAAACAGGCCTGCGCCAGTGCCACGCGGTCCTCGCGCTCGAGGCGTTCGTCGAGCTTCTCCTTGAGCGCGTGGAGGTATCGCACGTCGCTCGCGGCATAGTCTCGCTGCGCGTCGGTAAGCTCGTCGGCTCCCCAGTCGCTGCACTGCTGCTGCTTCGAGACATCGACGTTGAGCAGCTCCTTGACCAGATCCTTGAGCCCGTGCCGGTCGGTATAGGTGCGCACCAGCCGCGAAGCGGTGCGCGTGCAATAGAGCGGAGCAGCGACGATACCCAAATAGGCCTGCATGATGCCGACGTCGAACCGCGCGAAATGATAGAGCTTGAGGCGATCGGGATCGGAGAGCAGCGCCTTGAGGTTGGGCGCCGAATAATCGCTGCCGCGCTTGAAGCGCACCAGATGCTCGTCGCCCTTTCCGTCGGACAGCTGCACCAGGCATAGCCGGTCGCGGCCCGCGATGAGACCCATCGCTTCGGTGTCGACCGCGATCGGCCCGGTGGCGAATCTTACGTCCGCGGGCAGGTCTTCCTCGTGCAGATAAACGGCCATTCAAGCTCCTCGGCAAGCGTATGGAAGCGCTTTAGTCCCCCTTCCACCCGCCTTGCCAGCCCCGTCTGAATCCCATGATATTTGAGTCACTAGAGCAGCTCCTATTTTTGCTGTAATGACGAAAATGGTGCGTGAGTGGATTACGCGCCTTGACCGGTTGCGCCATTCGGCCCGAAGCGCGTTGGTTTCAGGGGTAGGCGGGCTAACAAGTTCGGATGGTTATGGGTTTCGATAGAGGGCGCAAAGGAGACCGCGGCGGTCGCGGTCGGGACAAGCGCGAAGGCTTCGGAGAAGAAACTTTCGCAGGTGATTTGGGCGGCGGTCAGCAAGAGCGAGGCGGCTACGGCGGTGGTCGCGGAGGCTTTGGTGATCGCGGAGGCTTCGGCGGAGGCGGTGGTGGCTACGGCGACCGCGGCGGCTTCGGCGGAGGCGGCGGTGGCGGCGGCGGCTATCGTGGCGGCGGCGGAGGCGGAGGCTTCCGCGGCGGTGGCGGAGGCGGTGGCGGAATGCCCCCGCAAGTCGTCGGCGAAGGCAAAGGTGTCGTCAAATTCTTCAATCCGCAAAAGGGATTCGGCTTCATCGTCCGCGATGACGGCGGCGAGGACGTGTTCGTCCACATTTCGGCGGTCGAGCAGGCAGGGCTTACCGACCTGGCCGACGGTCAGCCACTCGAGTTCACTCTGGTGGACCGCGGCGGCCGCATTTCTGCCACCAACCTCAGGATCGAGGGCGAGCCGATGGCGGTGGAGCGCGCCGAGCGCGGGCCGCAGCGGCAGCTGACCGGAGAGAAGGCGAGCGGAACGGTGAAGTTCTTCAACGCGATGAAGGGTTTCGGCTTCATTCAGCGCGATGACGGGCAGCCGGACGCTTTCGTCCATATCTCGGCGGTCGAGCGCGCGGGAATTCCCACGCTCAATGAGGGCGATCGGCTCGAATTCGAGCTCGAGGTCGACCGCCGCGGCAAGACCGCCGCGGTGAACCTCCAGACGATCAGCTAGGCTTATCTGGACAAGGGGCGAGGGCCGGCGGAGTTCGTTCCGCCGGCCCTTCCTTTGTCACATCGCGCTCGCGTAGAAGGCGGCGAGATCGGCCTTGAGCTTCCGCGCCGACACCGGATCGATGTACATCATGTGCCCAGCGGAATAATATTCGTAGCGGATGTTCGCCTGAAGCTGCGGCTCCAGCGCCATATGCTTGAACTCATATTCCGCGCCATCGAACGGCGTTGCGAGATCATAAATCCCGTTGACCGACAATATTTTCATCCGCGGGTTCTGCCGCATGGCGGTGGCGAGGTCATCGCTGGTGTCGGCGATCTGCTGGGTGCCATCGGGCGCCTTGTGGGTGAAATCCCAGTCGTTCCCGATTCCGGCGTAATTGTTGGGCCGGTAGGTAAGCGGCGTCTTATAGCCCAGATCCCGAAACAGATAATCATTGATCGCCGCGACGAACCCGCCGGTGATCGCAGTGCCTTGCGGATCGTAATCCGCGCCTTCGCCCACATTGTCCGGCTCGGTGCCGACGAAACGTGAATCGATTCGCCCGATCACCTGATGCCGGTCTCGCAGCAGCTCGCGCTCGAAGCGGTTGGGCTGAACGCGCAGATTCGAGCGCGAAATGTAGTCGGGCGACAGTCCGGTCAATTGCGCCATTTGCTGGGCGACCGACTGCCTTTCGGCGTCGCTGAGATCATTGCCCTTCTGAAGAGCTGCCGCATATGGGCCATTCGCGAACTCCCGCGCCTGCTGAACGAAGGACTGCAGGTCCGGCTTTCCGGGAATTTTTCCGTGATACCAGGCGCTTGTCGCATAGGTCGGGAGGAAATCGACGAGCGACTGGTCGCCTTGGAAATCGGCAAAGTTGAAGACCGTCGAGACGAAGGTGATTCCGTTAAGCTGGACTCCAGCGTTCAAAAGCGAATTGGAAAGGCCACCGGCACGGGTCGTGCCGTAGCTCTCTCCGATGATGAACTTGGGGCTGTTCCAGCGCTGGTACTTGGTCAGGTAGCGCTGGATCGTGCGGGTGAAGGCGTCGAGATCCTTGTCGACCCCGAAGAAGTCCTTCGGCTCGGCCTTGCCGATCTCACGCGACAGGCCGGTGGTCGGAGCGTCGATGAACACAAGGTCGGTAATGTCGAGCAGCGTGTCCGGGTTGGGTCCATAGCGGAACGGCGGTCCGGGAATCGTCTCTGGGGTCGACGCATCTACCTTCATCGGTCCGAACGAGCCCATGTGAAGCCACATCGTCGAGGAGCCGGGGCCGCCGTTGAACAGGAAGGTCACCGGCCGCGGTTGAACGCTTGGGACCGTATAGGCGACATAGAACATGCTCGCTGTCGGCTCACCCTTGTCGTTGCGGATCGTCAGGTGCCCCGGCGTGGCAACGTAGGACAAAGCGTGCCCGCGCAACGGAATCGAGCGCCGCACCGGCTGCGCGTCTTCCTCGACGGTCGCCTTGACCGTGTCCTTGTCGGCGGCCGGAGCCTCGGCCTTGACGTCCTTGGGCGGAACGTCGCCGGCAGGCGTGTCCGCCGCATAAGCCGCGCTCGATAGGAGCAGCGATAGAGCAACCAGTGTAGAGCGCATCATTGTCCTTTCATCGGAATGGGATTGCCTTCGACCATCACATAATCGACGCGCTGGACCGCGGTCGGATCGACCAATGGATCACCCTCGACGGCGATCAGGTCGGCGGATTTGCCGGGATCGAGCGTCCCGGTCTCGTTCGATAGGTTCATCAGGTCCGGGCCGCCCTTGGTCGCAGCGATCAGTGCGTCGCGCGGGCTCATGCCGCCCTTGGTGACCATCAGCTCCAGCTCGTGATTCGCTTGCGTGTGCGGCGCGACGGCGCTGTCGGTGCCGAGTGCGATCTTGACCCCGTTGCGATAGGCAAGGTTGAGGCCCTTGCCCCAGACTCCGAGTGTCTGGCGCGCCTTGGCTTCGCTCGACGGCGCCATGATCCCTTTGCCGAGCGCGTTGGCGACGCCGCTGAACGCCATCAGCGTCGCGACATAATAAGTGCCGCGCGCCTTCATGTCCCTGACACCCTGTTCGTCGATGAAGGTGCCGTGCTCGATCGAATCGACGCCCGCACGGACTGCCGCGTCAATGCCTTTGGCGCCGTGCGCATGGGCGGCTACCTTGAGGTCCATGAAATGGGCCATGTCGCAGATCGCCTTCATTTCCTCGTCGGTGAAATGCTGCTCGAGCCCGCGCGTGCCGGGATCGAGGACTCCGCCCGTGGCCATGATCTTGATCCAGTCGACGCCCGCGGCGGCGAGCTTGCGAACCACCTTTTGGCATTCCTCGGCGCCGGTGCAGACCGAGGGATCGAGGTTTGCCTCGTCCATTGCCGCGGCCAGCTCGGGCGGAAGTCCCGTGGCCGGGTCGGCATGGCCGCCGATGATCGACAGAGGCGCGCCGGCGACCTTGATCCGGGGGCCGGGGAAGCGGCCCTCCGACACCGCATCGCGGACGGCGATCACCGCGCTGGTGTCGCCGCCAAGGTCGCGCACGGTAGTGAAGCCGCCTCGCGCCATCTCCAGCGCATGCGTCAGGCCTACAGTGGTTTTGTAGGGGACGGACTGCTTCTGCGTGAAATCCGTGTACCAGGGTTGGCCGCTCGTGCCGGTCAAATGGACGTGGACGTCGGTCATTCCCGGCATCACGGTGCGGCTGCGTTCGTCGACGACGATTGCGCCGGCGGGCGCGGTGAAGCCGTTGTCGATCCGCGCGATGCGCCCGTTGTCGACCACCACGGTCGAGGCGCCGCGCTCGGGCTGCGCCGCGTCGACAATCAGATGGCCGGCCTGAATTGCGTAGGTTTCGGCGCTGGCGGTCGCGGCCATCGCAAGCGCCGCGGCGCCGGCGAGCAAGTATTTGATCATGAGTCCCCTCTCCCGGAAGAGGCGCGACGCTTAGCGCGCCGCGAGGGGCTGCTTCAAGTTGTCATCGCCTTGAGCGTCGCCAGTCGGTCGGCCTCAGCCGCCGGTTTGTCGATCCGAATGCGGCTGATACGAGGGAAGCGCATCGCCACGCCCGATTTGTGACGGGAGCTCGGGTGGATCGAGTCGAATGCCACCTCCAGCACCAGGCTCTTCTCCACCTCACGCACGGGGCCGAAGCGCTGGACCGTATGGGCGCGGATCCAGCGGTCGAGCCATTTCAATTCCTCATCGGTGAAGCCGAAATAAGCCTTGCCGACCGGCAGCAGCTCGCTGTCATCGGCCCAGCAGCCGAACGTATAATCGCTATAGTAGCTGGAGCGCTTGCCCGAGCCCCGGGCCGCGTACATCAGCACGCAATCGGCGGTCAGCGGATCGCGCTTCCACTTGTACCAAAGCCCGGTACGGCGGCCCGCCACGTAAGGGCTGTCGCGGCGCTTGAGCATGATGCCCTCGATCGCCACGTCGCGGGTATTCAGCCGCAAATCCTCGAGCTCCTCGAAGCTTTGCGCTTCGATCAGCTGCGACACGTCGAAGCGCTCGGGATCGAGCTTGGCGGCGAAGCGCTGGAGCCGCTCTCGCCGCTCCGTCCACGTCAGCTCACGGACATCGACATGATCGTCGAACAGGATGTCGTAGAGCCGCACGAACGCCGGATAAGCGCTCAGCATCTTGGCGCTGACGTTCTTGCGTCCGAGCCGCTGCTGGAGGGCGTTGAAGCTCGCGGCCGCGCCGCCGTGGACGTCGGCGATTCCCTGGTCGGCCCCGCGAACCAGCAGCTCGCCGTCGAGAACGCCCGGCGTTCGAAACGCCTCTGCCACGTCCGGAAAGCTGTGCGAGATGTCGTCGCCGGTTCGGCTGTAGAGCCGGGTCTGTCCGCCAGTGTGCACCAGCTGGACGCGGATTCCGTCCCATTTCCACTCGGCGGCATAATCGTCGAGCGAAACGCGCGTGTCTTCGAGCGGATGGGCGAGCATGAACGGGCGGAAGATCGGAACATCGCGGGCGGTCGGCTGCGGCGCGCGCCCTTCCGCCCAGTCGAACAGCTCCGCGAATGGCGGTCCGAGCCCATGCCAGACCTCCTCGACCGCCTCTACTTCGAGTCCGAAGGCTTGGGCGAACGCATGCTTGGCAAGCCGCGCGTTCACGCCCACCCGCAATTCGCCGGTCGCGAGCTTCAGGAGCGCGAAGCGTCCGGACGCGTCGAGATGGTCGAGCATCGCGGCAAGGGCGCGCGGCGCCTCCAGACGCGAGACCGAGCGCAGCCGCTCAACGGCTTCCGTGATGCGGATCGTGGCGTCGTCCGTCTCCGCTACTCCGGTCGCCGATGTCGGCCAGAGCAGCGCCACCGTCTCGGCCATGTCGCCGACATAGTCCCGGCTCATATAGAGTAGCACAGGGTCGACCCGCTCCTCCGCGATCGCGCGAACGGCGGCATGCTTCACCGCCGGAATGCTGAGCGTGCCGGTCAGCGCGGCAAGGCCGTAGCCGCGGTCAGGATCGGGCGTTTCCTTGAGGTAATCGCCGATGAGCTTGAGCTTGGTGTTGCGCGAGCGCGTGTAGACGAGATCGTCGAGCAGCTGCGAGAAGGCGCGCATCGCGCCTCTAATGCATGAACCTCGTTACGATGTCAGTGCAGCCGCACGGCGAGGGCCGCAAGAATCGTGCTGCAATCCGCCTCGGAGCGGCTGTCGAGCGCTTCATCGACATGCTCGAGGCACGACGTCACGGCCACTCGGTGGCCGGGGAGCAGCGCCATTTGAGCCGAACGGCGCGCGAGCCCTTCGAGCGCGGCAAGGCCATTGATCGCGGCAAGCTTCCGGATTGCATCCATGCGCGTGTGAAGATCGAGCGGCGACAGGCGCGGACCGGCATTGCGGATTTCGGCGACGCGGAGCCCGATCTCGTTCCTCACCTTGGCGAGCGGATCGTTGGCCATTGCGTACCTCCAATTAACGGAGGTTCGCTCAAAGGCGTTAACAGGCGGTTACAGGTCTGTGTCGATTGACAGAATCACCCCACTTCGTCATGAGCCGCGGTTGCGAGCGGCGCCTGAGCCGCTCTTCTTTTTTCAGACTGGGATTAGTCCAATGGCCAAGCCGGCAACGGTCAAGATCAAGCTCGTCAGCACCGCGGACACGGGCTTCTTTTACGTGACGAAGAAGAATCCGCGCACCCAGACCGAGAAGCTGAGCTTCAAGAAGTACGATCCCAAGGCGCGCAAGCACGTCGAGTTCAAGGAAGCGAAGATCAAATGACGATCTGAGCGGTCGCCACTCAGACCGTCATCCCGGACTTGATCCGGGATCCACCTTGTCTTCCAACGCGGTGTCTCGGAATTCGCGCTTTCGAGGGAATGACGAATTAGGCCTGTTCGACCGTCTGCGGCTTTCCGGCGAGCAGCTCGTCGACGGTTTGCGCGAATCTCGCCACCGAGATCGGCTTCGATACATAGGCCTGAGCGCCGGCGGCGCGGATCCGTTCCTCGTCCCCTCGGGCCGAATAGGCCGTGACCGCCATGATCGGCACTTCGGCGAGCTTTTCATCGCCGCGAATCATTCGGATCAGGTCCAGGCCGCTGACGTGCGGCAGCTGGATGTCGGTGATCACCAGGTCCGGCAGGAACGTGCGCGCGGCGTCGAGCGCGTTGCGGCTGTCGGTCACCGCCTCCGGCTCGTGGCCGTGGGCGGCGAGAAGATCGCAGAACAGCTTGATGTTCAGCGCATTGTCCTCGACGATCAGGATCTTGGCCAATTCGCTTCCTTCACCGTTTCAGCCACGTATCTAGGTCGTGCCGCCGCCGGAGCCAAATGATCCGCTTGCGCTCGCCCTCGCCGCGCTTGCGGCAACGCTTGGTGATGCGCGGAGGGCTCAGCGGTTCATCGACCTGACCGGAATCGACACGGATGCGCTCCGTGCGCGGGCCGCCGATCCGGTTTTGCTCGCCGCGCTGATCCGCTTCCTCGAAGCGCACGAACCGGACCTGATCGCGGTTTCGAAGGCGCTTGGCGTTTCGGCGGAACTGCTCGTAGAGGCGCGGCGCAAGCTCGAAGAAGGGAAAAGATGAAGACCATCCTGATTACCGGCGCGACCGCCGGATTCGGCGAGGCTGCGGCGCGCAAGTTCGTCGGCGGCGGCTGGAACGCGATCGGCACCGGCCGCCGCGGCGAGCGGCTCAAGACGCTTCAGGACGAGCTTGGCGACGCTTTCCTGCCGCTCGAGGTTGACATGCGCGACTTCGACGCGCTCGAAGGCTTGGCAAAGCTGTCGGCACCGTGGAGCGAGATCGACCTTTTGCTCAACAATGCCGGCCTGGCGCCTCCGACCGACCCGCTACCGGAGTCCGATTGGGAGCGGATCGAGACCGTCATCGACACCAATGTCACCGGCCTGGTCGCCCTCACTCGTGCGCTTCTGCCCAAGCTGGTCGAACGCAAGGGCCAGATCATCAATCTTTCGTCGGTCGCGGCGACCTACCCGTACAAGGGCGGCGCGGTGTACGGCGGCACAAAGGCCTTCGTGCGCCAATTCTCGTTGGACCTCAGGTGCGATCTGGCCGGTACAGGCGTCCGAGTGACGTCAGTCGAACCTGGGATGGCCGAAACCGAGTTCACGATCGTCCGCACGGGCGGCGACAAGGAGGCGTCCGACAAGCTCTACGCCGGCATGAACCCGATGACCGCCGAAGACTTGGCCGATCTCTTCTGGTGGCTCGCCAACCTGCCGCCGCACCTCAACATCAACATTGTCGAGCTGATGCCGGTCAGCCAGAGCTTCGCGGGGTTCGCCGTCAGCCGCGAATAGCGTCATTGCGACCCCGGCTTGAGCCGGGGGAAGCAATCCAGAGCGGCGGCTCGATTGCCGAGTCACTTGCGCTCCTCGCAATGACGGCTTGACCGAGGTGCAAGCGCGGTGCTTGGGGGCGGCGCATGAGCATCGATCAGCGCCTTGCCGAACTCGACATCACCCTTCCCGAACCCGCCGCTCCCGTTGCGGCTTATGTGCCCGCCGTCGAAATCGGCGGATTGCTGCACATCTCCGGCCAGATCAGCGTTGACGCCAACGGAAACCTCATCCTCGGCCGGCTCGGCGAGGACATGAACCTCGAGCGGGGAGTTGAGGCGGCCCGGCGCTGCGGGATCATGCTGATCGCGCAGATGAAGGCGGCGCTCGGCTCGCTCGATCGGGTCGAGCGGATCGTGAAGCTCGGTGCGTTCGTCAACAGTGCCCCGTCATTCACCGATCAGCCGAAGGTCGCCAACGGCGCTTCGATGCTGATGCAGGAGGTGTTCGGTGAGACCGGCCGGCATGCGCGCAGCGCCGTCGGCGTTCCGGTCCTGCCGCTCGGAGTCGCGGTCGAGATCGACGCAATCGTCGCGGTGAAGCCCTAGTTCATTTTCAACGGCTTACCCACTTAGGGGGCAATGGCCGACCGCGAAACCGAAGTCCTGGCGAAGATCGCCTCCGGTGTGTCCGGGCTCAATGCGCACGCCTGGAACCGGCTTGGGACCGGCGACCCCTTCGTCAGCCACGCTTTCCTCTCGGCGCTCGAGGACTCGCGCAGTGTCGGTCCGGGCACCGGCTGGACTCCGGCGCCGATCCTCGTCGAAGATGATGCGTCGCATCTGATCGCCGCCGGCCCCGCTTACCTCAAGACCCACAGCCAAGGCGAATACGTGTTCGACCACGGCTGGGTCGACGCCTGGGAGCGTGCGGGCGGGCAATATTATCCCAAGCTGCAGATCGCTGTGCCGTTCACGCCTGTACCTGGACCGCGCCTGCTCGGCACCCGCCCGCAACAGCTGCTTGCCGCGATCGAGGCGGTGACGGTGCAGAACGACATGTCTTCGGCGCACATCACCTTTGTTGACGAGGCCGGTGCCTCAGAGGCGCAGCGTCGCGGCTGGCTGATCCGGCACGGCATCCAATATCACTGGTTCAACCGCGGCTATCCCTCATTTGACGACCTCCTCGGCGCGCTCAGCAGCCGCAAGCGCAAGACGATTCGCAAGGAGCGCGCCGCGGCGGTCGAGGGGCTGGAGGTTCGCGTGCTCCGCGGATCCGAGATCGGTCCGGCCGAGTGGGACTCGATGTGGGCTTTTTACCAAGATACCGGCTCGCGGAAGTGGGGACGGCCTTATCTCACGCGCGAGTTCTTCCACATCGTCGGTCAGCGAATGGGCGACGAAGTGCTGCTGCTCCTCGCCTATCGCGCGGGAACGCCGATCGCGGGGGCGCTCAACTTCATCGGCCCGGATGCGCTTTACGGCCGCTACTGGGGGACGATCGACGAGGTTCCCTTCCTCCATTTCGAGCTCTGCTATTACCGGGCGATCGAATGGGCGATCGACCACGGGCTGTCACAGGTGCAGGCGGGCGCGCAGGGCGAGCACAAGGTCCCGCGCGGCTATGAGCCGGTGATCACCAGGAGCGCGCACTTCATCCCCAACCGCAGCTTCCGCGATGCGGTCGCCGACTTCCTCGAGACCGAGCGTGCGGCAATTGCGGCCGAAGCCGAATGGCTCCGCCGCGATCTCCCCTACCGCTCCTCCTCCTCGTCCGAATAGACTCGAACAGTGCGGCCGCTCGCGTCGGCCATGCCGCGGTACATGGCCGGCGTGGTGAAGCCCCACGCCGCCTCCCCATCAGGCGCCACCGCGATCAGCCCGCCCTTGCCGCCGAGGCTGGCGATGTCGGCGAGCACCGCGTCGAGCGCCCCCTGCAGCGATTGACCGCCCAGCCGAACGCGCTCGGCAAGCTGGTGCGCGGCGACGGCGCGGATGAAATATTCGCCAGATCCGGTCGCTGACACCGCCGCCGATCGATCATCCGCGTAGGTTCCGGCGCCGATCAGCGGCGAATCGCCGACACGTCCCCACCGCTTCGCGGTTAGGCCGCCGGTCGAGGTCGCGACTGCAACATGGCCGTCGAGGTCTACAGCGACCGCACCGACGGTGCCGTATTTGACCTCGTCGTCGAATCCACCTTCGCCGAGCAGCTCCTGCAGCTGATGACGGCGCTCTGCCACCTCGAACCAGCTGTTCTCGACCTGCTCGAGGCCGCGGTTCCGAGCGAACTCATCAGCGCCCCTGCCGGATAGGAACACATGCGGTCCGTCGTCGAGCAGCCGCCGGGCGAGGCTGATCGGTGCCCGGGTGGTCCTGAGTCCGGCGACCGCTCCGGCTGCGCGGGTGCGGCCGTCCATGATCGCTGCGTCGAGCTCGATGCAACCGCTCGCCGTCAGCACGCTGCCTCGGCCCGCGTTGAAGCACGGATTTTCTTCCAGCACGCGGACCGCAGCCTCGACCGCGTCCAGAGCGCGCTCGCGTTTCTCGAGCATCGCGGCGCCCGCGGCCAGCGCGGCCTCGAGACCCGCGCGCGCACATTGTTCCTGCTCGGGGTCGAGCCGCCCGGGACGCATCGATCCTGCGCCTCCGTGAATCACCAATCGCCAGGGTCTATCCGTCATCGCCGCGCCATAGCGAGCGCTCCTCCGGCGCGCCAGTTGACATGAACAGATCAGTTATATTATTATGATATCATATTTAAGGAGAGCGAAAGTGGCCGACGGAAAAGTCATTGCATTGACTGCAACCAGCGAGCGCGAGGCCTCGACCTCGAACGGTTATGTCATGTTGATCGTGCTGCTGCTGGCGATTCTCGCCGACATCTACGGCATTCAGAGGATCGGCACGGCGCACGACGTGCTGAGCTTCGCGATCATCATTGTCGCGACCCTGACCTTCATCCTGGTGATGCCCGGCTTTTACATGCTTCAGCCGAACCAGGCCGTCGCGATCACGCTTTTCGGCGACTATCGCGGTACCGACCGCACGACCGGCCTGCGCTGGACCTGGCCGTGGATGGCGAAGAAGAAGGTCTCGGTCCGCGCCAACAATTTCATTTCCGAAAAGATCAAGGTGAACGACCTGCGCGGCAACCCGATCGACATCGCCGCGCAGATCATGTGGCGCGTGGTCGATACAGCCCAGGCTTTGTTCGACGTCGACGATTACAAGCAGTTCGTCCGAGTTCAGGTCGAAGCCGCGATCCGGACGATCGGCTCGCGCTATCCCTATGACGACTTCGAGCACCAGGACGTGACGCTTCGCGGCAACCACGACGAAGTTGGGGTCGAGCTCAAGAAGGAATTGCAGGCGCGGCTCTCGGTTGCCGGGATTGCCGTGGACGAGTGCGGCTTCACCTATCTCGCTTATGCAACCGAGATTGCCGGCGCGATGCTTCGCCGCCAGCAGGCGCAGGCCGTCGTCGCCGCTCGCCAGACGCTGGTCGAAGGCGCTGTGGGCATGGTCGAGATGGCGCTCGCCTCACTGTCGGAAAAGAACGTCGTGCAGCTCGATGACGAACGCCGAGCGGCAATGGTCTCCAACCTGATGGTCGTGTTGTGCGGTGAGCGCGACACGCAGCCCGTCGTCAACGCCGGCACCCTCTACCAATAGGTCGGGCGCAGTGCCTGACGCCGAGCGCAAGGCCTTCCCGCTGCGCGTCGACCCCGCGCTGTGGGCGGCGGTCGAGCGCTGCGCCGCAGCCGAGCTGCGCAGCGTCAATGCCCAGGTCGAATGCCTGCTGCGCGAAGCACTCGGCGCCCGCGGCGTGAAGCTCAAGGTCCCGGCGCCACGTAAGCGCGGCCGCCCGCCGAAGGAGAAGAAAGAGTGAGCGATAGTACGGAATGGTTCGCCCCGAAGCGCTACGGCTATGGCGCGGGACTTCCTGTCAGATGGCAAGGCTGGGCGCTGATTATCGGCTTTGTTGTCGTCCTGGTCGCCACCGCTTTCGGTCTGCGTCATCACCCGATTCAGCTGATTGCGGCGCTTGTCCCGATCACGCTCGCCTTTATCGTGATCAGCGCCCGCACGACGCGCGGCGGCTGGCGCTGGCGGTGGGGCGACGAGGATTAACCGACCGACAGATCGCGCTGCTGGTTGACGAGCCGCCACTCGTCGAGGTCGGACAGCATGATTCGCGCCGCCTGCTCGGCGAGGTCGGCGGCTCGTGACAGGCTGACGTCCTTGCGAAGCTCCCCGTCGAGCTGGCGAAGAATGTTGGCCGTCGCCATCGAACGCACCGCGTCGCCGCCGAAATCCCCCTGGAAGCGAATCCCAAAGACCGCGGTGCCGAGTGCAGGAAAGCCCGCCGAGACCAATGTGAACCAATTGCCGTAAATGTTGACGAAGTTGGCGCCGATGGCGAGGCCGATCAATGTGGCGACGGAAACCACCAGCGTAGCCGCGAACAAGACGGTGCCGGTCTGCTCCAGCCGGTGGTCGAGAAGGTCGATCTGGTGCGCGTTCCGCTCGTGGTACGACATTTGCGGCGCGACTTCGTGATCGGCGATCGCGCGCCCAAGCCGAGCCGCGCAGACACGATCGATCGAGCCCGACGTGCAGCCCATCGCCCGCCAGATGCCGCCCGCGTACCAATCAATCCAGCGGTTCGCCACGGGATTTGTCTCGGTGCCCGGCGGATCGGGCGCGGCAATGCCGAGCAGCTTGAGGCTGCGCATCGGGCGCAGGCGCTCGGCGAGCTGGCGGTAGTCGAGCCACCGGCGATGCCATTCGAGCTTCGTGCCGACCTTCGCATTGGCGATGATCGCCATGGTGATCACCATTTCGATCGCTGCGAATTCGAACTTGAGGTGCGGCGCCATGAATGCGCTGAGGCCGAGGCACACCGCGACTCCGCCGAGCACGAAGTTGAAGATATGGCCGCTGCGGTAGGTCTGGGCGAAATGCGTCGCGAGGCGATCGGCCCAGCTATAAGCCTCTTCGAGGGCGCCGATCGGCGCGACGATATTGTGTGCCTGCACGCATCCGACGCGATAGCGCTGCCATTCGTCGGTGATCATCCTGGCGCTATGCTTGTCGGTGAGGTCGCGCGTGCGGAACCGCCGAACGCCGGTGACCGTAAGCAGCAGCGGATATTCGATCCGCGCGCGGATCGGCCGCGGCCGTTCCTTGAGGAAGTGCTTGAGAAAATGCTGCTCCCCCTTGTCCGGCGGCGGCATGAGCAGCCCGGCAAGCAGTGTGTCGACATGTTCGGCATCGAGCGGCCGCGCGACGCCAGGATCGTCAGCGACCGTGACCACGGTCGGATCGAACGCCGCCCACAGCACGCGGGTCTCGCTTCCCGCGTCGAGCGGCACATGGACGATCGCGGTTCCGCGGGTCAGCGCCAGTTGGACGACCTCGGCGGTCCCGCCACGGCCCCGCGGGGGCTTGCCGTCCCACACAGCGATGAGCACGTCGCAATGGGCGACGGTCGCCCGTCCCGTCATCACATAAGCGTCGAGGCTGTCGTCGGGATCGCCGGGTAGCTCGAGCGAACAGTTCGCCCGCTGCAGCAGCGCGTCGAAGCGCGACCGCGCACCGTGGTTGGCGAGGCTTTCGCGGTAGCGCTCGCGCGCGAACGGCAGGATGGCTTGCAGCTCCCAGCCGAGCTCGACCGCTAGCTCGGCCGCGATCTGGTCGGTACCGTCGGCGATCGGCGACACGAACCGCAGCCGGGGCGGTCCCGGCGCGAAGCAATCGCGCTCACGATCGAGAAGCGCCCGGCCGGCCTTTTCGATGAGCAGCAGAGTCTCCCGCACGCGCTCCCGCAGCCGCTCGACATCGCCCGCCTCGAGCACCTCGGCGCGGTGGCCAGTGACTCCGACGGACAAGACGAAGGGGACGGGCGGCGGCCCGGTGGCACGCCCCAGCTCCGGTTCGTGCGCGGGCCTAACGGCGAAACTTGGCGCGTTCATTATCGACGTCGGCAATTTGTTGACCGCACCAGCTGCCCGGTCATTTGAAGCCGTAATTCCCATTCATGTTGTTACCACCCGGGTCGAGAGTCACGACAGTTTTCTCCTTGTCGTTGCTCACTCGCAGCGCGTACTGGAATGGACCGAGGACGTCGTTGTTCATGTTCAAGACCGACAGCGTCGTGTCATCGACCCGTTTCGGCGTGCTGAAGATCTCGCAACATTTCGCAGTTGGACAGGTTGAACCCGCCGCCGACCACACAGCATCGTCCGCGTCTTTGAGGAAGATGTAAGGACTCGCGGAGGCGGTATTGTCGTAGAATCTGAACGTGATCCTGAACCCATTACGGCCGTCGTTGTAGAAATTGACGGTGGGGTTCTGATCCGGCGAGGGCCAGTCTGTCGGCAAGCAGGTTTGAACGTCGAAGTCGGGCGTTCCATCTGCGGCTACGGAATTCAGGTAAACGTCGATTATGACTTCCCAGGGGTGATCGGCCTTTGGGCCGTTCTTGTGAGATTTGTTCTTGTGTCCCGAAGCGTGACCGGGCGCGCGGCTGTGCCGAGAGCCGTTGTCATTGTCTCTATTCATCCCGTCTCTCCCGCCGAACAAGAAGCCCACGATTCCCGACATGCTTACTCTCCCGATCCGCCGTTTTGGTTCGCTCCGCCTGGGTCCCAACTCACGTAGCGGCTCCGCTCGGTCGGGCTCTCTCCTCGTTTCACGAAATTGAGCGTGAAGGACCAATCTTCCTCACGCGGATTATCGTTGCGTACGATGAGGCGATCGCCTTGGTCGCAGACGCAAATCGGCTCCATCACCGAATAGTCGCTGACGGTGTGCATGTCGGGACAGTTTCTGTTCGCGCGTTCAGCACCCTCGCTCACCCACATCGCATCGTGAGGAGCCGGAGGGAATTTTAGGCCGTCGCCCGTTTCATCGTCGAGCACGAATTCGATCAGATGATAGTCCTGCTTGCGCATCCCATGCTTGTCCTTGTGAAACGCGAACTCCTCCTCCGACTCATCCCAGAGGTCCGACTTTGGCTCGAAATGGTAGCTTCCCGCTGGATCCTTCGTGGCGAGGAGTGGCACGCCGTGCATAACCGCTCTTGCTCTTGTCATCTCGTGCCGCCCTTCTGTTGGTTTTGCTTATCCAAAGCCATGATAGCCTATCGAACTGAGGTGCGCTGCAATCGGCGCTGCGTCCTGTGCCCGGCCAAGCCGACGAAGGAGGCCAAGCCGGATGTTCATTTCGAAGGGCCGTTCCGCTACGTTCTGTGGAAGCGCGCTCAAGCCGGCGGACCATTCGGTTGCAGCGGCAGCGGAATCGCCGGCACGCTGACGAATGTCGCCAAGCAGGCAATAGACGTTCGCGATGAGATGGCGGTCGCTGATCGGGTCTTCGCTATGCTGCGCCTTGGCCGACGCCAGCGCCTGCTGCGCAAAAGTGAACGCTTGATCTGTCGCCCCGCCGGCGAGGGCGAGGCGAGCGCGCGTCATGGAGCAGTTGGTTCCCAGTCTCGTCTTGGCCGCGTTGAATCCAGTGGGCAGTCCCGCGGCGAGCAGACAGGCGGCGTCGGTGTGCAGCGCCGCCGTGTCGCGCTGGCCGGTGGAAAGCAGGGTCAGTGCAAGCCAAAGACGCGAATCCGCAGCCATGCTCTTCCATTGCGCGTTACGCGGTTCGATCGGAATGAGCTCCTCGGCCTGACCGAGAGCCAAGCCGAATTCTGCGATAGCCCCTTGCTTATCGCCCTTGTCGGCTAGCGTGTTGCCGAGCCCTTCATGCGCAGAGATCAATCTCGAACGGGCGTCTGAGTCCGCTTCCATCGTCAGCAGTTGCTCGAGCGCGGATATTTGCTGCCGCCGCGCATCAACCGCGCCATCAAAATTGCCCCGCGAGCGCTGGGAGTCCGCGACCCACGCCCACATGGTCGCAAGCTCCTTCAGATACGTCGTGTCCTGAGGGTAAAGCGACGCGAGCTTCTGCATCGGGCCGACCAAGCTCTGAAACAGCTTCGCCGCCTCGGCAAAACGATGCTCGTAGTAGAGCGAGATCCCGACGTCCTCATTGGCATAGAGGACCTCCATCCGGTACTTGAGATTGTCGGGCTCAAGCGCGGTCATCTGGTCAGCAAGCCGCTTGTATTCGCGCCAGGCCGCTTCCGCTTCACCCGGTCTTCCGGCGAAGCGCGCCGCCTCCCCCACCCAGAACACATTCTGCGCATGATCGAAGATGCGCTCGGTGTCGTTGGGAGACCGGCGGACGGCCTCGGCCGTTCCTGCCGTCGCCTGTCGGTAAAGCTGTTCGGCTTCGTTGGGATTGCCGCGGTTGAAGGCGACTTCGCCCATCAAGTTCAAAGCGCGCGATCGCTGAAGCAGGGCATCGTCGGAAAGGTCGCTCGTGTCCTGCTTGCTGTAATAAGCTAGTACGCGCGACCCCACTCCATCCAGGACGTCGAGCTTGCCGATCGGTTCGAGCTTGTCGCGGAGATCGCCGACCATGAAGGCGATCAGCCCCTCGGCCTGACGCCGCTGTTCGCGCGCCGCGTCGCGCGCCTGGATGGCGGTGACCGCCAGCGTGCTCGTCACTGCCATTCCGGCAAGCGAGGCCGTCGCCAAGATGGCAAGCCGGCGCTGGCGCCGTGTCTGGTCGCGCTGAACCAGCTCGTCGAGACCGACTCCGAGCATTCCGGCGACAAGCTTGAGAAACGCGAGCCGCCTGCCTTCCCCGCCCTCGCGGAAGTCGGCCGCGAGCGGCTCGGCGCGCTTGGTGGTCCGGTGTCCCCTGCGGTCGTATTTGTACCTCAGCGCGGGCGGGAAACATTCTTCGTCCTCGCGTCCGGCGATGTCGCTCGCGAACGGCTCGCCCGCGGCGACTGCGGCGAGCACGCAGCCTTCCGGGCGAGTGCGCTTGAAGGATTCGATCTCGAGGTTCGTCCAGCGCGACTTGGCCGCCATTGGTGAGCAAAGGATGACCAGGAACTGCGATGCCGCCAGGGCCGCTTCGATCTCGACCGCCAGATCGTCGCCGGCCGAAAGGTCATGCTGATCGCGGAAAATCGGCGTGAGCCGGCGCGGAACGACCCCGTTCGCGGTCAGCTTTCCGGCGAGCGAACTCGGCACCCGGAACCTCTCGAGCTCGCGATGGAGCCAGTCGGCCAGCTCCTTGTCCTTATGGCTGTAGCTGAGGAAAGCATAATAGCGCGTGCGCAGCCGCGGCACGCGGTTATCCACCGGCTCCGTCGCGGCCGAGCGCTCGAATCGCGGCAATCGGGCAAGCTTGGCCATTGGCCACCCCCAGCGAGTCCCGTTAAGCGCTGTTAACACAGCGGAATAGGTTGGCCTAGCTTTGCCGCGCCGGTTCAAGCGCTTATATGCGCCGAATGTCGATCCGTCCCTGGCGCGATATCGAGCGGCGCAAGTCGCGGCAGATCATGGTCGGCTCCGTCCCCGTCGGCGGAGACGCGCCGATCAGCGTCCAGACCATGACCAACACGCCGACCAAGAACGCCCAAGCGACGATCGACCAGATCCGCCGCTGCGAGGAGGCCGGGGCCGATATCATCCGCGTCTCCTGCCCGACCGCCGAGGCAACCGCGGCGCTGAAGGAGATCGTTCGCGCCGCGCGCGTACCAATCGTCGCCGACATCCATTTCCACTACAAGCGTGCGCTCGAAGCGGCGGACGCGGGCGCGGCATGCCTCAGGATCAATCCGGGGAACATCGGCTCGGAGGAGCGGGTCAAGGAGGTCATCGCCGCCGCTCGCGCCAACGGCTGCGCGATCCGCATCGGGGTCAACGCCGGTAGCCTCGAGAAGGACCTGCTCGAAAAATATGGCGAGCCCTGCCCGGAGGCGCTGGTCGAAAGCGCGCTCGACCATATCCGAATCCTCGAAGACCACGGCTTCCGCGAATATAAGGTGGCGGTCAAAGCCAGCGACATCTTCCTCGCCGTCGCCGCCTACCAGCAACTCGCGAACGCCGTCGATTGTCCGCTGCACCTCGGGATCACCGAGGCGGGCGGGCTGATCGGCGGAACGGTCAAATCCTCCATCGGCATCGGATCGCTTCTGTGGGCCGGAATCGGCGACACGATCCGAGTGTCGCTTTCGGCCGAGCCCGAGGAAGAAGTCCGCGTCGGCTACGAAATTTTGAAGGCGCTCGGAATCCGCAGCCGCGGCGTTCGGGTCGTCTCCTGCCCGAGCTGCGCGCGCCAGGGCTTCGACGTGATCCGCACCGTGGAGGCGCTCGAGACCAGGCTCCAGCACATCAAGACTCCGATGTCGCTTTCGGTTCTTGGCTGCGTCGTCAATGGGCCGGGCGAAGCGCGTGAGACCGACATCGGCATTACTGGCGGCGGCAACGGCACGCACATGGTCTACCTCTCGGGCGTTACCGACCACCACGTCAAAGACTCCGAGATGATCGACCATATCGTGAAGCTGGTCGAAGCGAAGGCCGCCGAGATCGAGTCGGCGGCTGTGGTGCCGACGCTCGACGCGGCTGAGTAGGGTTTAGCCTTTCTTCACCACTGGCGGCGCATCAATGCGCCATGATCAAGCTTGTGCTGATTCTGGTCACGGCGACTGCATTCGCGCAGGGGCTCGCATCCGCCGGCAGCCAGCCGCCGCTGCTGGTCCAGGATACGACCGCGCACTGAGCCCTCGCTCAAAAGACTGAGCCTTTTTGTAGCTTCGGCGTTTCGGGCACATGCCCACCGTTCTGATCACCGGCGCGAACCGCGGCATCGGCC
>DASUIB010000226.1:0-8020 GCA_036273235.1 Sphingomicrobium sp.
CCGTTCGGCGTCGAGCGCGTTCTCACGCGCGTCGTTCGCGAATTTGACGAGGAAGACCATGACGACGAGCACCAGCGCGGCCGCGAGGCCCGCGGCCGCGGCACCGCCTCGACGCCAGTCGAAGCGGATCTCGTCTTCCCCATCCCCGATCATGCCGCCAGTCTAATCGCGGTAACCATTTCGCGAAAGACAATGGTTCCGCGAAAAATCGTCAGTTGAGGCAGCCTGTTGCACGTCCTGCCGCAGCGAACATGCCGAGAATCTCGCCGACCTGCTCCTCGCTGTGGAGAGCACAGAGCGAGCAGCGCAGCAGGGTCATGCCCGCGGGCGTCGCGGGAGGGCGCGCGAGATTGACGTATAGGCCCTCGTGGAGAAGCGCTTCCCACATCGCCGCCCCGGTTTCGAGGTCGGGCATGATGACGGCGATGATCGCCGACTGCGGCTCCTCGGTGCCGAGGCGGAAGCCGAGCTGGCGAAGCCCGGCGTGGAGGCGCTTGCTGTTTTCCCACAGGTGCGCGCGCTTGTCGGCGCTGTCCATCAGCTTGCGGATCGAGGTCGCGGCGGTGGCGACGACCGAGGGCGGGAGCGAAGCGGTGAAGACATAGGGCCGGCAGACCAGCCGAAGGATCTCGAACTTCGGATGGTTGGAGACACAGAAGCCGCCGACGGTGCCGACCGACTTGGAGAAGGTGCCGATGATGAAGTCGACCTCGTCGATCACGCCCAGCGCTTCGGCGACTCCGCGGCCGTGCTCGCCGATGAAGCCCATCGAATGGGCTTCGTCGACCAGCACCATCGCTCCGGCGGCCTTGGAGACCGCAACCATTTCTCTGAGCGGCGCGACGTCGCCGAGCATCGAATAGACGCCTTCGAGGACGACCAGCTTTCCTGTGCCTTCGGGGATGCGCCTCAGGCGCTTTTCGAGCGCTTCGACATCGTTGTGGCGGAAGGGCACGATCTGCGCGTTGCCGAGCGCGCAGCCGTCGTAGATCGAGGCATGGCTGTCGATGTCGAGGATGATGTAATCGTCCTTGCCGGCAATGGTCGAAATGACGCCGAGGTTCGCCTGATAGCCGGTCGAAAAGACCATCGCATGGTCCATCGCGTAGAAGTCCTTCAGCGCCTGCTCGACCGCCTGGTGGCCGGCATAGGTGCCGTTGAGGACCCGGCTTCCGGTGGTGCCCGAGCCGAAGTCGTCGAGCGCCTTCTTGCCCGATGCGACCACCTCGGGATCGAAGGTCATCCCCATATAATTGTAGGTGCCGAGAAGGATCGTGCGCCTGCCGTTGCAGATGGCGACGGTGGGGCTTTCGACCTTCTCCATCACCAGGTTGAACGGATCGGTGAGGCCGGTTTCGAGCAGGGCCTCGCGCTGCTCGATCAGCGGGTCGAACTTGGTGAAGAGGTCGGTCATTTTCTCAGCCGTTCGCCCTGAGCTCGTGCTCTCGGGTGTCCCCCGGACATCCGTTCGCCCTGAGCTCGTTCTCACGGATGTTCCCCCGGACATCCGTTCGCCTTGAGCTTGTCGAAGGGCTGCTTTTCTTCAACTGGAAGGAAGGACAGGGCTTCGACGAGCTCAGCCCGAACGGTGGATGGGCTCATCACCGGCTCGCCACCAGCCGCTGAAGCGCATCCACCAGCTGGCCGACGGTCTCGATCTCCGCCTGCATGTTCATGGTGATGATGACGTCGAACTCATCCTCGATGCCAGCGACGAAATCGAGCACGGTGAGGCTGTCCCATTCGAGGTCCTGGGCGAAGCGCGTCGCTTCGGTGATGGCGGCGCCTTTCTTGTTGTAGGGCTCGATAAGCTCGACGGTTCTGGCGTAGATCTGCTGGCGGTCGGACATGCCCGGCTCGTTAGTGTTGAGCGGCAGCCTTCGCAATCCAATGGGGCGCGATTGCGGCGCTTTGCGGCGCCCGCTTGACGGCGGCCGATCGCTGCATCTACTCATTGGGCATGGAACTGAGCTCCACCACCGCTCTCGGCACGGCCTCCGCGGCCGGGCGGCAGCTTTGGTGGCGCTGGAACTCGGGTTCGGCGGGCGCTGGCGCGTGGCGATGGCGTAAGGGCTAGGTCCCTTAAGCTTTCTCACCCGAAGCCCGCCCGCCGGTGGGCTTTTTTGTTGCCTGTCATTCCCGAGAGTGTCCCATGAGTGTCCACCGAACGAGCGCCGGCCGAGCCCGGCGCGGCCTCCTCCTGTCCGCGGCGGCACTGGCGGCCGCACCCGCTTACGCGCAGCAGTCGCCCGCGCCGCCCGACAATAAGGCCGACATCGTCGTCACGGGCACGCGCCTGCCCGCGGGCGTGCGCGCGCCGACTCCGCTGACGGTGATCGGCGCCCAGGCGATCGAGGACCGCGAGCCCGCGACGCTGGGCGAGATTCTGCAGCAGATCCCGAGCTTCGCCGGGATCGACTCGCCCAACACGGCAGGCGTCAACTCGCGCGGCGGCGGGCAGATCAACCCCGACCTGCGCGGGCTCGGGGCCAGCCGCACCCTGGTGCTGATCGACGGCCGGCGGCACGTGCCGACGGCGACGACCGGGTCGGTCGATCTCAAGGTCGTGCCGGCCTTGCTGGTGCAGCGGGTCGAAGTGGTGACCGGCGGCGCTTCGGCGGCCTACGGTTCGGACGCGGTCGCCGGCGTGGTCAATATCGTGCTGAAGGACGACCTCACCGGCGTCCAGGCGACCGCCGAAGCCGGCATCTCGCAGCGCGGCGACGGCAATGAGGAGCGCTTCTCGCTCGCCGGCGGGACTCGCTTCGCCGACGGGCGCGGGCGGATCATGGCCGGGTTCGATTATGTGAACATCGGCCCGATCGGAACGCAGCTGACGCGCGACTGGGGGCAGCGCGACGTCGGGCTGATCACCAACCCTAACTTTGCCGCCAACGGCCTGCCCAACTTCATCATCTCGCCCAACGTCCATTCGGCGATCACCACGCCGGGCGGGCTGATCGTCAGCGGGCCGCTGCGCGGGATCGCCTTCGGTCCCGGCGGAACGATCGAGCATTTCGACTTCGGCCAGCCGTTCGGCTCGACCATGATCGGCGGCGACGGGGCGCACCAGAACGAGAATCTGCTCGCGCTGCTCGGAACGCCGACGCAGGATTTCAACGCGCTCGCCTCGGCCAAATATGACGTCAGCGACCATGTGCAATTGTTCGCCGAATTGTCGGGCGGCAAGTCGATCGTCGGCGGCGCGTCGCAGGAGCCGCGCGACCGCGGCAATCTCGTGATCCACCGCGACAATGCGTTCCTGCCGCAAGCGGTCAAGGACCTGATGATCGCCGACAATCTGCAGACCATCACCATCGGCCGGGTGAGCAACGACACCGGCAAGATCCGGCTCGACCGCGACGACACGACCTTTGAGGCGGTCGGCGGGCTGACGGCGAGCTTCGGCGGGTGGACGGCGGACGCTTATGCGCAATACGGCCAGAACGATTACGACCTGAAATTCGGCCCGAACAACCGCAAGCAGAATGAATTCTTCCAGGCGGTCGACGCGGTGGCCGATCCAGCGACCGGCAATATCGTCTGCCGGTCGACGCTGACCAATCCGGGCAACGGCTGCATCCCGGTCGACGTCTTTGGCGACGGTTCGCTGACGCTGAACCCGTTCGTCAACGGCACCGCGCGGTTCAAGCTGATCACCCGCCAGAGCATCGCCGCGGCGGACATCAAGGGGACGCCATTCTCGACCTGGGCCGGGCCGGTCGCCTTTGCCGCCGGCGCCGAATACCGCCGCGACAGCGCCGACGGCACCTCGGACGCGATCTCGCAGCGGGTCAATCCGAACGGGTCGATCGGCGGCTGGATCCTCGGCAACCAGCTGCCCGAGCATGGCGTGATCAAGGTATTCGAGACCTATGCCGAAGCGCAGGCTCCGCTCGCCAAGGGGCTCAGCCTCAATGGCGCGGTCCGGCGCACGCATTATTCGCTGAGCGGCACGGTCTATCCGTGGAAGGTGGGAGCGATCTGGGACGCTCTTCCCGGCCTGCGCTTGAGGGCGACGCGCTCGCGCGACATCCGCGCCCCCAACATCTCCGAACTGTTCGAGAACGGCGGGAGCTCGAACACCAATGTGTTCGACCCGGTGCTCGGCCGAGCGGTGCAGATCCGCGAGATCGAGGCGGGCAATCCCAACCTCAAGCCGGAGAAAGCGGACACGATCACCGCAGGCGCGGTGTTCCGCCCGGGCTTCATTTCGGGGCTCAGCGCGTCGGCCGATTATTACGACATCAGGATCAAGGACGAGATTGCGACCCTCGGAGCGCCGACGCTGGCGCAGGGCTGCTTCGCCGGCAACTCAATCTTCTGCCAGTCGATCACCTTCAACCCGGACGGGTCGATCGCGTTCATCACCAATACGCGGCTGAACCTCGCCAGCGCGAAGACGCGGGGGATCGATTTCGAGGCGGATTACTCGCGTCCGCATTTCCTCGGCGGGTCGCTGTCGATGCAGCTGCTGGCGACGCGCGTGCTCGAGCTGCAGTCGAGCACGCCGGGCGGGGGAGTGCTCGACCGGCTCGGCCAGGTGAGCAATTTCAACCGCACGGCGGGCGTTCCCAAATGGGCCGGCGACGCGTTCGTCGATTATGCGCGTGGCGCCCTGAGGCTCGGGCTGCAGGCGCGGTACGTCGGCGCGGGCGTGTTCAGCACCTTGCTCCACGACGGCATGGGCGCGGCGAACACGATCAACGACAATCATGTGCCGCCATTCGTCTATCTGACGGCGAGCGCCTCTTATCGCGTGCGCACCGGCGGGACGCGCTCGGCCGAGCTGTTCGCCGTCGTCAACAACCTCACCGACGTCGATCCGCCGATGATCCCCTCCGGGGCCGCCGGAGGAATCAACGAGAGCAGCACCAACGGCCAGTTCTACGATGTCGTCGGCCGCTTCTTCCGCGCCGGAATCCGCTTCACCCTTTAATCCAAGGAGCCGACAATGATCCTAGCTGCGCTCTTGTTGAGTACCGCCGCGCCGGCCGATTTGATCATCCGCGACGCGCATATCGTCACCGTCGATCCCAAATTCTCGATCGCGCATGCGGCGGCGATCCGCGGCGGGCGCTTCATCGCGGTCGGAAGCGACGCCGACGTGATGAAGTCGAAAGGGCCGAACACGCGCGTGGTCGACCTGCATGGGAAGACCGTGCTTCCGGGCTTCGACGATACCCACGTGCATTTGACCGCGGGCGAGGAGCTGCCGCTGCAGGTCGACCTCACGCACATCCATTCGATCAAGGAAATTCAGGCGGCGATCGCGTCGCGCGCACGCCAAGTGAAGCCGGGCGAATGGATCACCGGCACGCGCGGCTGGTGGGAATATCAGCTCGCCGAAGGGCGGCTTCCGACGCGCGCCGATCTCGACGCGGCGGCGCCCAACAACCCCGTCGCCATTCCCGGGCCGCACTATGTGATCGTCAACAGCCGGGCGCTCGCGCTCGCGCATGTGACTCGCGACACGCCCGATCCGCAGGGCGGGCAGATTTACAAGGATGCGCAAGGCGAGCCGACCGGGCTGCTGATGGACAATGCCGGGCGGTTCGTCCGCCCGTTCATGCCGCACCCGACCGAGGCGCAGAAGGAAGCGGGGATGAAGCGCGTGCTTGCGCTGGTGAACAGCCACGGCCTCACCAGCGCGGGCGATCCGAGCGGCACGCCCGCCGATGCCGCGCTGTTCCGGAAGTTGCGCGACGCGGGACAGCTGACCGTGCGGGTCGACTTCGCTTACGACGTCGACCCGGCCGAGCCGCTTGCGAAAGTCGAAGCGGACCTCAAGGCGCTCCCGAAGCCGGGCTCCGACGGCGACGGCATGTTCCGCTCCGATGAGATCGGCGAGACCGGGCTCGACGGCGCCGAGCTGACCGCCTTCCTCGAACATGATTATCCGGGCAAGCCCGGCTATCACGGGCTGCAGAAGGTGCCGAACGCGCAGTTCGACAGGTTCGCGGCGCTGGTCGCGAAATATGGCTATCGGCTGCGTCCGCACGCGGTCGGCGACGCGGCGATCGACGAAGCGCTCGAGGCGTTCGACTATGCCAACAAACAGACGCCGATCACCGGCCGCCGCTGGATGATCGATCACGCCTTCCTGCTCGGGCCGCAGCATTATGACCGCGTCAAGAAGCTCGGGCTGATCATCAACTCGCAGTACATGCACAATTACGAGCTCGGCGCGCTGATCCTCAAAGCATGGAAGCGGCCGCTCGCCGATCGCAGCGAGCCCTATCGCGAATGGCTCCGGAACGGGATCATGTTCGCGGGCGGGTCGGACGGCCCGATCTCTTATTATGCCGAGCCGCTGCTCGAGATTTACGGCGAAGTGACTCGCGGCACGCAATGGGGCGGGAAGCTCGGGCCCGACCAGGGAATCAGCCGCGAAGACGCGATCCGCTCGGTCACGATCAATGGCGCTTACACGACCTTCGAGGAAAAAGTGAAAGGGTCGATCGAGCCGGGGAAATATGCCGACTTCGTGGTGCTTTCGAATGACATATTGAAGGTACCCGCCGAAAAGATCCGCGAGCTCAAGGTGCTGGCGACGGTGCTCGGCGGGAGGACGGTGTACGGCGCGCTGAACTAGCTTTTGCGGACCAGCGCGGCGCCGACGAGGACGAGCACGAAGCCGAGGCCGCGGGTGATGTTCACCGGGTGGCGGGGCAGTCCGATCAGGCCGAAATGGTCGAGCACGATCGCGGCGGCGAGCTGGCCGGCGATCGCGGCGGTCAGCAGCACGCCGACTCCGACGCGCGGCGCGCCGAAGGCGGCGACCGCGACGAAGAAGGCGCCGTAGAAGCCGCCGAGCCAGGCATACCAGGGCACCTGCTTCAGCGACGGATCGAACAGCCGCCCCGACGTGCCCGCGACCGCCGCACCAAGCGCGATCGTGCCGATGAGGAAGGAAATGAAGGCGGCGACGATGGCCGAGCCCGACGCCTTGCCGAGCAGCGCGTTGGTCGGCGCCTGGATGGCGAGGAGGACGCCGCCGATCACCGCCAGGACCAGCGAGAGGAGCGCGCCGTTCATTCTCTTCTCCTCAATCGAACAGATCGCGGTGCCGGCGCGGCTGCGACCTTAGATATTGCGGCGGCGCCTTGACCTTGCCGCCAAGCGCCGCGGCGGCGTGCCACGGCCAGCGCGGGTCGTAGAGGATTCCGCGCGCGAGCGCGACGAGGTCGGCATCGCCGGTGCCGACGATCGCTTCGGCCTGCTCGAAATCGGTGATGAGGCCGACCGCGACGACGGGGATTGCAACGGCGCGCTTCACCTCGCGGGCAAGCGGCACCTGGTAGCTTGGACCGATCGGGATTTGCTGGCGGGGATCGAGGCCGCCGCTCGACACGTGAATTGCCGCGCAGCCGCGCTGCTCGAGCGCGCGGGCGAACTCGATCGTCTGCTCGATGTCCCACCCGCCGTCGATCCAGTCGGTGCCCGACAGGCGCATGGTGACCGGCCGGTCCGCGGGAAAGGCGGCGCGCACGGCGTCGAACGCTTCAAGCGGAAAGCGCATCCGGTTTTGGAGGCTGCCGCCATATTCGTCGGTTCGCTTGTTCGACAGCGGCGAGAGGAACTGGTGGAGGAGGTACCCATGCGCGCCGTGGAGCTGGACGGCGGCGAGATCTAGACGGGCCGCGCGTCGGGCCGAATCGGCGAAAGCCTGACGAATGCGGTCGAGCCCCGCGCGGTCGAGCTCTGCCGGCGGGTTCTCACCTTCGAGGAACGGGATCGGTGACGGCGCAACCGTTTGCCACCCGTTGAGCTCGCCGGGCGCGATCTGCGCACCGCCTAGCCATGGCTTTTCGGTCGACGCCTTTCTGCCGGCGTGGCCGAGTTGGATCGCGACCGGCATGTCGGACCAGCGGCGAACGCTCGTCAGCACCCGCGCCATCGCCTCTTCGTTCGCATCGGACCAGAGGCCCGTATCGGCGTAGCTGATGCGGCCCTCGGGCGTGACCGCGGTCGCCTCGATCGTCAGCAGCGCCGCGCCGGACAGCGCGAGCTGGCCGAG
>DASUIB010000227.1:0-42234 GCA_036273235.1 Sphingomicrobium sp.
TCGCCTGGCGGGAATTTCGATCGAGCACGGTCCCGAATATCGCATCCTCGTGCTGCTGACCGGTTCCGAGCCCGTCGCTGACCGAAGCGCCGCGGGCGTGCCGATCGTCTTCAGAACCGGCGCGAAAGCCACCCACGCCGAAGCGGTCGCCGCGATGCGCCGTCATTTGATCGACTTCAGGAGTGAGCTGCCCGGTGAGCGCGGTGCGGGATACGACCAGCGGACGGGTGAGGTCGTACTCCTGATTACGCCGGCGGAAGCGGCGCAGCTCGGCATCGATGCGATCCGCACCCGCGCCGAGCAGCTTAGCGGGGTGCCCGTCCGTGTAGTGGTCAATCGGCTTATCGAATCGAACATGAGTGTCGACGGCGGCGGATTGGTCGAGGGACTGAACCTTCTCACCGATCGCCAGAATCGCTGCACGAGCGGGTTTGTGGTCACCAACGGCGAGATCGACGCGATCACCACCGCCGCACACTGCCCCGACCAGCTGACCTATGTCGACCCGGACGGGAGCCGCAGCCCGACGCTGCCGATGATCGGATCATGGGGCCTCGCCTACCGCGACGTTCAGATCAACGGCAGCGCGAACTCGCCCGATCCGCTCTTCTACGCGGATCGCGGCACGGGGTCGCTTCGGCAGGTCGAGACGTGGCGCAGTGTCGCAAGCACGCGCGCGGGCGATTTCGTCTGTCATTATGGCGAAAGCTCGGGCTACAGCTGCGCGACGGTCGAGCTCACCGATTACGCACCGCCGGGCGAGCTGTGCGGCGGTCCCTGCTCGCCGACGTGGGTGACGGTCAAAGGCCCGTCCTGCATTCCCGGCGACAGCGGCGGACCCGTGTTCAGCGGCGACGTCGCCTTCGGGATCGCCAAGGGCATCAACCGCGACGACGCCGGGCAATGCGAATTCTATTATTACATGTCGACCGATTATCTGCCCCCGCCATGGCGGCTGCTGACGGTGAGCGACGTCAGATCGCGGCCGCCGACCGATCGTTCGGCTGCCAATCCGTAGAGCCGAACCCCAGCGCCGGCCACAAGCGCAAAGCAGAAGGTGAAAATTCCCAACTGTGCGGAACCACGCATGGTGGAATTTGCGACCTCGGCGATCGGTGGTGCGCGTAGCGGCTTGATATTCCGCCATTTTCGATTCTGGCACGGCTCTTGCTCAGCATATGGCAGAACGATTTGCCAATTGGAGCGAGCAATGGAAGCGCAAGAAAATCAGACCGCCCTACCCCTTCGGTCGCACACGATCCTGGGCGTATGCGAAGCGATCGGCGAGGATTTCGGGTTCAACCCCGTGTTCCTGCGCATCCCGCTCGCCGCCTCGGTGATCTGGAATCTTCCGATCGCGCTTGCCGTTTATTTCGGGCTGGGACTCGTGGTGCTCGCTTCGCGGCTGCTTTTCCCCAAGCCTAACGCCTCCACGGCCATAGAGAATGTTGCCGAGCCAGCTGCCGTGAATGCGCAGCCGGATCTCGCGAAAGCGGCTTAGAAATCTCCGCGGGCTTCGGCGCGCGCTTCGAGCAGGTCGAACAAGGCGCGATGCTGGAGCAGCATCTGCTCGCCGCCGAACGCGAGCGCGCGTGCGCTGGCCGGAGTTGCGGTCGCTTCCTCGACGATCGCCACCACCGAGGCTTCGTCGGGTAGCGAAGGCGCTGGCGCTTCGATCCCGGCGCGCGCAGCGGCTCGATCGAGGAGGCGGCGCACTGGCCACCAGTCGCACACCAGCGCGGTCGCGGCGCCAAGCGCGCAGCCGTCACGCTCCGATATCGCGAGCGTTTCGAGCGCGTGGCGTGCGGCGACCAGGCTCGCTTCGGTCTCGGCGGCGCCCGGCGTGCTCGGCAGCGGGCCGACTCCGGAAGTGAGCCTGACGAGATAGAGCCGCTCGCGCTCGAACGCGTCGGACGCGCGGGAAAGCCACTCGCGCGCAATGCCCTTGGGGCAACGCTGAAGCGCGATCTCGACGAGACCGGGATAGCGGCCATGTAGGCTGCACAGCAGATGGACTGAATCGGCGATATCGCGGCCCGAGTGCGGGCCTGCGGCGTCCAGCAGCGACAGGAGGTATGAATGGCGCGCGGACCCTTCACCCGCGACCCGGGCGAGCTGGGCCGCGGCAACGCTGACCGGTATCTGATCAACTGACCGGTTAATCGCCATTCCTTTTCCCTCGTCCGAGATCCACCAGCGAAGCCTATTCGGCCGGTCCTAACGCAAGGGCGTAAAGACGAGGTTTATGGGCTAGTAAGCTTTCGCCAACCCTTGATCGGCTTCGGCAGTCCCCGCGGACTGCCTGCACGCGATCAATCGTCCCGGTAAGCGAGCTCGAAATTGCCCCAGCGGCGACCCTTGATCCACAAGGGCACAAAGACGTTCTTCACCGGAATGAACTTGTCGCCGAGCTCCATCCGGTAGGTTGCGAGCGTCGCCGGCTTGTCGCTCGCGAGCGCCATGCGCGTCGTATCATCGATCAGGATGCGCTTGTTGCGGCAATGCTCGTCGTTCCACACGGGGTCGGCGCCTTGCGGATGGCTGCGCTCGGAAAGATGCGTCGGCAAATAACCGTTCATGTCGCCGATTGCCGAGCCGATGATCCGGCTGTCGCTCGCCTTGGTACGGTCGAGAATCGGTCGAACAAGCTTGTCGGCGGCGAGGTTGAAGCGGACATCGTACTGCACCGGGTTCGATCCCTCGACGATCTTGTAGTCGCGGTCGAACACGTCATCGACGCTGACTTCGCCGGCTTCGATCGCGCGTTCGATCGCGTTCTTGATCTGCCGGCACGCGTCCTGCGCCTTGAGAATGAACGGCGTGTCGTCGATCTCGGCGCCTGAATTGGCGAGCGTGTCGAGCATGGTGTTCGACAGCATTTCCAAATGGCCGAGCCGCTTCTGAGCCGTGAGGAGCTCGCTGCCGTTGGCGCGCGCGTCCCCGGCGAAGTCGGTAAGGCCCGCCTTTACCCGGTCGACGCTGGTCTGGATCATGTTGGTGGAATGGGCGATGCCCTCGGTCTGTCGGTCGACCATGCCGACGATCTCGCTGACTTCGCGGACGGTGTCGCTGATGGTTCCGAAGCCGGACTGAGCGGCGCGGCTGCGCTCGACGCCGGTTTTGATCTCGGTGGTGACGGCGCTCGCCTCGCGGGTCAGCTCGCCGATGGTCGCGGCGATCTGGCTGGTCGCGGCCCGAGTGTCGTGGGCGAGTTTCTTCACTTCGGCGGCGACCACGGCGAAGCTACGCCCGGCATCACCGGCACGCGCAGCCTCGATGGTCGCATTGAGCGCAAGCATGTTGGTCTTGCGAGCGATCGTCTCGATGGTCGAGGAAACGGTCTGCACCTGCGCCATTGCGGACGCGAATCCCGCCATCCGTTCGCCGAGCTGAACAACCAGCTCGGTCAAGCCTTTAAAGCCGTCGATCGTGCCTTCGATCGCTTCGCGGCCAGCCTCGAGCTTGGCCTTGGCCTGCTCTGACAGCAGCCGCGCCTCGTCGGTCGAATCGGAGACCCGCGCCTGATCGCTCATCAGCCGCGTGGTGACTTCCTCGAGCTGATCGAGCATCTTCAAATGCTCACTGATCCGCTCGCCAACGCCGTTCACGTATCCAGCGACGTCGCTGCATTCCATCGACAGCGAGCCGCAATCGCGCGCAACCGCGCGGATCGCGTCTTCGGTGACTTCCTCAATGCCCGCAGTGGCCATCGATCGCCTCGTTTTCCCACAGAACAGGGAACAGATACGGAGAACCTCCTACTTCTTCGTTAACCACATCGGACGGGATTGGATCAGTAGCGGAGATAGTCTCGCCGCTCCTCTCCCCAGGCGCGCTCGTCGGGAAGAGTGAGCGCGTCGAGATCGGCGGCCGTTGCGTTGCCGTCATCGACCCATTCGCGCAGCAACGTCGAGCCGTTGATCACGTCGATCGCCAATCTGTCGAACACATATTCGTACGGGAAATCGCGCCACAGTTCGTAATCGGGATAGAGCCGCCGGATCGCTTTGAAGGCGAGCGACTGCAGGCGCCACGGCTTGAACGCCTCATGGTCGTAGAATTGCCCTTCGGCGTGGATGAAGAGCCCGCGGCACATCTCGCCGGCATGCTTGTGGAAGGTGGGCTGGAAGGTGATGTCGCGAAGCTTGCACCCGGCGAGCCATTCGGGCGCCAGGCGCTCCATTTCGGCCATGATCCTCAGCGGCTCGAGCTGGGGGGCTCCGAACAGCTCGAGCGAGCGCGTGGTGCCCCTCCCCTCGCTCAGCGTCGTTCCTTCGAGCATCACCGTGCCTGCATAGGCGCGGGCCATGTTGAGATTGGCGGCGTTGGGGCTCGGGTTGATCCAGACGCGCTCGGACGGCCAGCCGAAGCCTGGTTCCTGATCCGGCCTCCAGCCAGCCATCTCGATCACGCGGTAGTCGACGTCGAGCCGGAAGTGGTCGATGAACCATTGCCCGAGCTCGCCCAGCGTGAGGCCGTGGCGCATCGGGATCGGCCCCGCGCCGACGAAGCTTTCCCATCCAGGCCGGAGCGACAGCCCTTCGATCGGCCGCCCGGCAGGGTTGGGCCGATCGAGCACCCACACGCACTTACCCTGCTCGGCGGCCGCTTCGAGCACATAGAGAAGCGTGGTGATGAAGGTGTAAATGCGGCAGCCGAGGTCCTGGAGGTCGACGAGAATGGTATCGAACGTGCCCGTCGACTGGCCGGAGGGGCGACGGACCTCACCATAGAGGCTGAAGACGGGGATCTGGTGAACGGGGTCGGTGAAGTCGTCGGACTCCACCATATTGTCCTGCTTGTCGCCGCGCAGGCCATGCTGCGGTCCGAACGCCGCGGTCAGCTTCAGGCCGGTCGCGGCCAGCGCGTCGAGGCTGTGCGTGAGATCGCGAGTTACCGACGCGGGATGGGCGAGCAAGGCAATGCGCTTTCCTTCGAGCGGCCGGCGAAGGTCGGGGTCGGCGAGGAGCCGGTCGATACCGAACAGGGTCATGGCCGCTGTCTAGGGCAGCTTCGCGACGAAGCAATCGGGCGCATGGAAATCGGGCTTTTCTGCTGGATGGGCAAGGGCCCAGTAGGATTTTGTGCCGTCCTTCTCCTCGAGCACCGCCGACAGCCCGAGGTCCCAGCTTTTGTCCGCCTCGACCGCGATGGTGGCGCCGACCGTCCACCAGGTGAAATTATCCTCCATTCGAATGTATGGCGGGGAGCGCACCTCGGCCTTGTCCATGTCTTCGCGATGACCGGAGAAATCATAAGCAGCCCAATTTCCCTTGGGCGCGAAGTTCCACTCCCTGTAGCTGTCGGCACCCTCGGGTCGGAGAAACGCTTCGAAACATGTCGTCCGCCATAGTTCATCAGCCCGCCACGGCTCGGCCAGAGCCGGGATGACGAAGCGTTCCGCGGGCGCGCTCACTCCGAACCAGATGTTCGTCGTCGCTACAGGCCCAAGCGAGGCGACATGGTCGACCGTCGCCCAGACCTTGAATGGGAGGGCCGCGGGAGGCGTCGAGGGATGCGGCACGAGACTGAATTGCATGGCGGAGCAGTAGCAGCGTGGAAAGCATGACGCTAAGCGGCGGTCATGGGTTCCTACAGCTCTTCTCTCATGCGTTCGCTCGACGAGCGCGGCTACGTTCACCAGGTAACCGACGCGGCGGCCCTGGACGAGCTGGCCGAGCGGCACGTCATTCCCGGCTACATCGGCTTCGATGCGACGGCGCCGAGCCTCCACGTCGGCAACCTCGTCTCCATCATGCTCCTCCGCCGGCTGCAGCAGGCGGGGCACAAACCGATCGTGCTGATGGGCGGCGGAACGACCAAGGTCGGCGACCCCAGCGGCAAGGACGAGAGCCGCCAGCTCCTCTCGGACGGGCAGATCAGGGCCAACGTGGCGAGCATCCGCCGTGTCTTCGAGCGATTCCTGACCTTCGGCGAAGGTTCGACCGATGCGGTGATGGTCAACAACGCCGATTGGCTCGATACCCTCGAATATATCCCCTTCCTGCGCGAGGTCGGGCGTCATTTCACGATCAACCGAATGCTGACCTTCGACAGCGTGCGGCTGCGGCTCGACCGGGAGCAGCCGCTGACCTTCCTCGAATTCAATTACATGATCCTCCAGGCCTATGATTTCCTCGAGCTGTCGCGGCGGACCGGCTGCCGGCTGCAGCTCGGCGGCTCGGACCAGTGGGGCAATATCGTCAATGGAATCGAGCTCGCGCGCCGGATCGACGCCGCCGAGCTGTTCGGAGTGACGACGCCGCTCATCACCACTGCCGACGGCGCGAAAATGGGCAAGACGGCGCAAGGGGCGGTGTGGCTCGATGAGAAGCTGCTGAGCCCTTACGATTACTGGCAATTCTGGCGGAACACGCAGGACTCCGACGTCGGGAAATTCCTGAAACTGTTCACCGACTTGCCCCTGGACGAGATCGAGCAGCTCGAAAGCCTTGCCGGCGCCGAGATCAACCAAGCGAAGATCGTGCTCGCGACCGAAGCGACCGCAATGCTGCACGGCCGGGAAGCGGCGGACGTCGCTGCACGCACCGCGGCGGAGACGTTCGGCGCGGGCGGTATCGGTGAGGATCTGCCGACGCTGACGGTTCCTTCAGGCGAGATCGAAGTCGTCGATGCGCTGGTGCAGCTTGGGCTTGTATCATCGAAGGGTGAGGCGAAGCGTTTGATTGCCGGCGGGGGTGCGCGCGTGGACGGTCAAAAGGTGGGCGCTGTAAAGCTCTCGGTAGGAAGCAAGCCGTTGAGGCTTTCGGCAGGCAAGAAGAACCACGGAATCATCCGAAGAGGTTAGTCGTCGATCAGGTTACCCGAATCAGTTCTTCTTTACGGCCGCAGCCACGGCTTCGACGATGCGGTCCTGCATATCCTGGTCGAGATAGGCATGCATCGGCAGGCTGAGAACCGAGCCGGCGAGCTGCTCGGACCTGGGTAGCGGCGCGCTCACGCAGCGCTCGATATAAGCGGGCTGGGCGCTGAGCGGCGCCGGATAGTGAACGGCCGTGGGAATGCCCGAAGCGTTCAGAATTTCGACGATCCGGTCGCGCCCCTCCACCAGAACCGTATATTGCGCAAAGACGCTGTTGCGGTCGGGGCGCTGGATGATGCGGCTGACGCCGAGCTCGTCGAAGAGGTGATTGTAACGCTGCCCGAGCGCGATCCGCCGCTCGATTTCCCATTCGAACCGCTTCAGCTTCGCAAGCACGATCGAGCATTGGAGCGTATCCATTCGGCCGCCGACGCCGATACGCGTGTGATGGTAACGGCGCGATTGGCCGTGGACGCGGATTTCGCGGCATGCCGTCGCCAGCGCATCGTCATTGGTGAAAATCGCCCCGCCGTCGCCGAAGCAACCGAGCGGTTTCGATGGAAAAAAGCTGGTGCAGCCGATGGTTGAGAGATTGCAGCTCTTGCGGCCCCTATACTCGGCCCCGAAGCTCTGGGCCGCATCTTCGATCACGGTGATGCCATGCTTGACCGCGACCTCGTGGAGCTCGTCCATGTCGGCGGGCTGGCCGTAGAGGCTGACGGGAATGATCGCGCGGGTACGTTTGGTAATTGCAGCCTCGACCTGCCCAACATCGATGTTTGCCGTGTCCGGTTCCACATCGACCAGGACCGGAGTCGCACCAACCAGCAGGACGACCTCGGCGGTCGCCGCGAAGGTGAACGCCGGCACAATCACCTCATCGCCGGCACTCACCCCGAGCGCCATTAGCGCGATTAGAAGCGCCTCAGTGCCGCTTGCGACGGCAATGCAGTGGCGGCTCCCGGTGATGGCTGCGAGCGCCGATTCCATCTCCGCGACCTCCGGGCCCATGATGAATTGTCCATGGGCGAGCACGCCATCGATCGCCGCGCGAATTTCGGTCTCCAGCGCTTCGAATTGTGACTTGAGGTCAACGAAGGGGATGCTCATCCGGCCGACCGGCATAGTCCGTTTTCGACGACGTACCGTTCGCCCGTCGCTGGGCAGCGCGCCTCGCCGTCCGCGTCGAGCGGCAGCTCGAGCCGTTCGCCATTGCGGGTCATCCAGCCGACCTGACGAGCCGGAATTCCGGTCACGAGCGCAAATTCCTTGACGTCGTGAGTAACCACCGCGCCCGCACCCACGAACGCATAGCATCCAATCGCTGACCCGCAGACGATCGTGCAGTTCGCCCCCAACGTGGCTCCCCGGCCAACCCGGGTGGGACGGAACTCGCTTTTTCTTTCGATAGCAGCGCGCGGGTTCACGACGTTGGTGAAGACCATGCTCGGCCCGCAGAAGACCTCATCTTCGAGGATGACTCCATCGTAGATCGAAACATTGTTCTGGATCTTGCAACGGTCGCCGATGACCGCTCCCCCCGCTACGAACACATTCTGACCGAGAACCACGTCGCGTCCGACGCGTGCGCCCGATGAAACGTGGACGAAATGCCAGATGCGCGAACCGTCACCGATCTCGGCACCCTCGTCGACAACCGCGGTTTCGTGCTTGGAATAATTCACGCGGCCGCGAGCTTTCTTGCGGCCGGGTGATCATCCGGGCTCGCCGGAACCGTGGCCGCGCTTCTGATCGCGGCAACGGTTTCGATGGCCGCCCTTGCGTCGTTCAAGCCAAATCCGCGTCCCTCGAGAATGAGCTCGTAGCTTCGCGTATGCAGGTCGGTGAAGCCGCCTGAAAATTCGATTTCGCCGCCATCGACGGTGATCGACCGATAGGTGCGCTGACCTGTTTCGCGCAACTCGGGTGGCACGTCGTCAATCTCGAGCGACAGGAACCAGCGCACCCTCGCCCGCTCATATTCGAGGAACCCGCTTGCTCGCGTCGGCTGTGCGAGGTGCACGCGACTGTCCTGAAGCTCCCCAAAAACGAAGTGCAGCATGTCAAAGAAGTGGATGCCGATGTTCGCGACGATACCGCCGGACTTCTTCTCCTCCCCCTTCCACGAATAGAGGTACCACCGCCCGCGTCCTGTGATGTAGGTCAAGTCCACTTCATGCTTGGGCGCGTCAGCCGGTTCCGACCGGATGCGTTCCCGAAGAGCGACGATTTCCGGATGCACGCGAAGCTGAAGAATCGTGTTCACCTTGCGGCCGAACAGCATCTCTGCCTCCAAAAGACCGTCGATGTTCCAGGGATTTATGACAAGTGGCTTCTCGCAGATCGCGTCGGCATCGGAGCGCAGAGCAAAGCGAATGTGGGAGTCGTGAAGATAATTGGGCGAGCAGATGGAGACATAATTCACTTTCTCGTCGCCGCCCGAACGCCGAAGTTTGTCGATGTGCCGATCGAAGCGTTCGAACTCCGTAAAAAATGCGCTTTCGGGGAAATAGGTGTCGATAATCCCGACTGAATCAGACGGATCCATCGCGGCGATGATACGGTTACCGGTGGCGTGGACCGCCTGCATGTGACGCGGGGCGATAAAGCCCGCGGCCCCAATTAGCGCGAAGTTCCTCACTTGCCGTTTTTGCTCCACACGTTCGGGCCTCACCGCCACAGGTAACTCCGATAGGGTACCCAGCATTCGGAAAAGTGGCCTTGGGTAAGCCAAACGGCTTCCACGGTCAGCGAATATAGCATCACCGCAACGATTAGCGGCATGCTCTGCCCGGTGGCACTCCCGAATATCGTCGGAAGCCTCGACCAAACGAAGACTTGTAGCGGAATGGCGTAGAGCGCCAGACGGTCAATAACAGTCGACGGGATTCCCAGGTAGAGAAGCAGCAAAGCGAGAAGCGAGGCGGCTGAAATCGACACCCAGAACGACCGTTCGCGCTTGCTGGTGGTGAAGCGTTTCCGGAACCCGATGAAGATCAGGCCGGGTATAACATTCATCAAGACACGGAAGAGCGCGCCGGCCGAGCTGTATCGATAATCGACATAGTTCGTAACCAGCCGACCCAGCGACGGCTCGACGAAAGCAAAATAGGCTGCGACAGCTGAGACGGCAATGAGTACGAAGGTCAAGATGCGGTCTCGCGCAATCCCGATCGCGAAAAATGGAACGACCACGACCGCCGTCAGGTGAAAAGCCGATGCAGCGACCAGGCGCACCAGGACCCCGGCCATTTCACCGCGCTCGTAGCGCGGAATCGCCGACATGATGAGGCCCAGCGCGGCCGATTGCCGCGTATACCCCATCGCGACCACGATGATGAGATAGGGCACGGCGACAAGCATCGCGAGCGGTGGGTTGGGCTGCGCTCGCGCGAAAATGACCAGGCCGCTCGTGAATATCGCCGCGCAGGCGATATCGACCGCCCACAGGCCGAAGCCAAGGCTCCCTGCGACCCAATTGATGAGGCCGTAGGCTGGATCGGTGATTCGAACGGCGGAGCCGACGCTCGCCGTGGCCTGGGTCAGAAGGAACTCATAGGCGGGCCAGTCGCATCCGACCCTGTAACGAAGGCCGATGGTGACAACCAGGACGAGCCACGCGATCACGAACGCGCGGCGATAAAAACCGTGCGGCCGGGTGCCCGCAGCGATCGCGCCGGCGCCGAAGAATCCGAACAGGATCAGATAGGGGAACAATGGCTTTCCCGCTCAAGCTGCTCGATCACTTCGAGATATGAGGCGACGACATGTTTCTCCGAAAACCCGCGCTCCGCTTTGTCCCGGCCTCTGCGCCCCATCTCGAGGCGCCGGTCCTCCGGCATATCGAGGATCGAAAGCATGGCCTCGGCAAGCGCCCGCGACGAACGAGCTTCGCAAAGTAACCCCGTCACTCCACTTTCCACCGCTTGGCGGCATCCCGGCACATCGGCAGCGATCACCGGCTTGCCCATCGCGCTCGCCTCCAGGATCGCGCGTGGAAGTCCTTCGCGATAGGAGGGAAGCACCACGCAGTCGGCTTGCTCGATATACGGTCTGACGTCATCGGTTCGCCCGAGAACTTCCACGATCCCTTCGTCAACCCAACTCTCCACCAGTTCCGGCGCGACTGCCTTCGGATGGCGCTCCGGCGCACCGACGATCTGAAACCGGGCGGGCCGCTGCGCCCTCACTTGCCTCGCTGCTTCGGCGAACTCGACGATACCCTTGTCACGCAGCAGCCGCCCGATGAACAGGAACGTCGGACCCGCATCCGAACTCTTGCCGCGGCCCGGCGCAAATGCGTGGAGATCGATTCCGGATCCGGCAACCACTGCAGCTTGGTCGGGCCGTACCAGTCGCAGCCGCAGGAAAAGCGCGCGGTCCTCGTCATTGTGGAAGAAGACCCGCGTCGAATTGCGGAGTGCCATTCGGTAGAGGTGTACGACCAGCTTCTGAAGCACTGCGCCGCTGAGGAACCCCGTCCCCAAACCGGTGATGGTATTGATCACCGGAACCCCCGCCCACCGCGCCGCGATCGAGCTGTAGATGTTCGGCTTCGGCGTAAAGGCCAGCAGTGCCGCGGGAGCCACTCGCTTCATCATGCGGTAATAGCGCATGACAAGCAGCGCGTCGGCAACCGGCGAGAGACCGCCCGAGTCAATCTCAATCGGCTCGACACGGACTCCCATCGCCTGGAGCGCCGCCGCGGATTCATCGACTGGCGCCGCCGCGATCACTTCGAAACCGCGCCTGCAAAGCTCGCAGATGATCGGCGAGCGAAAGTTGACGAGATTCCATGTCGAATTCGCCGCAAGGAGAATTTTGACCGGCGGCTTTGCTGCGTTTCGCATGCGTTAGCGCGGCCCCGCTGCGACGGGTAATCCCGCCCACTTTGCAGCCTCGGACCAGACCCGGACTTCCGCCTGCCCCCTCATTCTGGCGAATCTCACCTAGAGCCGAATCCGGTCAGCATCGTCTTGATCGTCCGCAGGAAGATCAGCAGGTCCAGCCAGGGGGAGAAATATTTGATGTAATAGAAATCGTACTGAAGCTTGCGATGGACCTCGTCGACCTCTGCGACATGGCCCTGGTTCACTTGCGCCCATCCGGAAATGCCCGGCTTCACCACGTGACGGTAGCGGTAAAAGGGAAGCTCATTCACGTACCAGCGCGACAGGATCTCGGCTTCGGGCCTGGGCCCGATCCAGCTCATCTCCCATTTTAGGATGTTGAAGATTTGCGGAAGTTCGTCGAGCCGTAGCTTGCGAAGAGTCCTCCCCACTCGAGTGACGCGGTCGTCATCGTCGATGGTCATCGCGGCGCGACGCTCGTCCAGCACCTCAACCTCGCGCATCGTTCGAAACTTGTAGACGACGATCTTGCGGCCCGCGAAACCGACGCGCTGCTGCCGGAACAGCAGGCGGCCGGAACTGTCGAGGCGGATGGCAATTGCGATCACGAGCATCAGCGGAAGGGCAAGCGGAAGCAGCACTAAGGCGAAGACAAAGTCGATGAGCGCTTTGAGGTGGAAATAGCCGCGGGCCGGGACCAGCGATCCGAAGCTGTTTTCGGACAGCTGCTCCAGCTCGACCCGACCGGTCAGCGATTCGGCGAGCTGCTTGTGCTGGTAGACGATGCGGCCGGCCAAGGCCGCGTCGGCGAGAAATGCTTCCCACTCGTCCGGAAGATCGGCCGAAAAATCCGCGACAATCGCATCGCACCCCCTGGCGTCGTATAGCTTCGGTCGCTTCAGGCGCACCCATTCAACCGGACCTATCCGAAGCAAGCGGTCGACCGCGCCGAACGGAACGACGGCGATGCGTGTCGTGATTTGCCGCTCGACGTAAAAGTACAGCAGGTAGAGCCACAGCACGTGAAGGACGAAGCCCGCCCCCAGCGCGATCCGGTCATAGGGAAATCGACTGAGCAGGAACCATACCACAACGATCCCGTGCGCAGTCGAAGCCGACGGCAGGATGACATAGGTGCGCCGAATTCCCGGGTAGGTTTCGACCGAGAGGCGCATCCAGAAGGCCATCACGACCGCGATGGTATTGGCCACAAGCGCGTTGACAGCCGCGGGCTCGAACAGCTTTCCGCCGACGATCGTGCGAACTGACCACGGCAGGAGCACCGCAATCACCAATGCTCCGGCGAACTGGAAGCGCTTGCGATTGAGAATCGATCGGCGGCGCTCTTTCGACGGCACAAGCTTGGGGCTGATCGAGTCCATCACGAATGTCACAGAGGGGATCTGCTTTTCCTCACTCAAGCGGCCGGTCTAACGCGCCGAGCCGCATGTTAGTCGCGGACGCACGCGTCATGCCAGACCGTCCGAGTGATCGCCCGCACCTTACGGTGCCGTGTCCTGCAGCTTGTGACGCTTTAATGCGTGCCGGAGCTGATCGTAGCTTAGCCCCAGCGCGGCTGCCGTTGCGCGTTGGTTGAAGCGGTTGCGCTGCAGCGCATCTTCCAACAGCTGACGCTCGTAAGCCGCGACAGCGCCACGGAAATCGCTCGTCGGGACTGAAGGATGTAGCGCGGACGAGGCGCCGTTCGAGGCGGGTGCGTGCTCCTCGCCCAGCTCTGCGACGGCGACAGCGTGGGTCTGCACCGAGTCCGCTGCACCCGGCGCCCAAGGCGAATGGAACGGATCGAAGACGATCTCGTCGATCGCCCGCTCGGGATCCTCATGCCGATAGACCGCGCGCTCGACCACGTTCCTGAGCTCGCGCACGTTGCCGGGCCAGGGATAGGTATCGAGCGCCGCGAGCGCGCGGGTGGTGAAACCGGGCCAGTTCGGCCAATCGAGCTCGACCGCCATCCGGCGCCCGAAATGCTCGGCGAGGAGCGGCACGTCGCCCTGCCGAGCCCTGAGCGGTGGAAGGGTGATAACCTCGAACGACAAGCGGTCGAGCAGGTCGGCGCGGAACCTGCCCTTGTCGACCAGGGCGGGAAGGTTCTCGTTGGTCGCGGCGACGATGCGCACGTCGACGCTGATCGGCTTGGAGGCGCCGATCCGGGTGATCTCGCCATATTCGGTTGCGCGCAGCAGCCGGTCCTGGGCGGGCATCGACAAGGTGCCGAGCTCGTCGAGAAACAAGGTCCCGCCGTCCGCCTCCTCGAAGCGCCCGTGCCGGGTCTTGGCGGCGCCGGTGAAGCTGCCCGCCTCGTGGCCGAACAGCTCGGCCTCAATCAGGTTTTCCGGAAGCGCGGCGCAGTTCATGATGACCAGCGGACCGGCCCAGCGCGACGACAGATGGTGGAGACGTTCGGCGATAAGCTCCTTGCCCGTCCCGCGCTCGCCGATCACCAGCACCGAACGATTGAGCGGCGCGGCACGGCTCGCTCGCTCGACCGCGTCGAGGAACGCCAGGCTCTGGCCGATGAACTGGTCTGCCCGCTCCATCGCTTCCCGTCTAGAAATCTGACCGACTGTTGGTGGCAAATCCCACCATTTGGCAAGGATTTTCGCTTTGTTTTCAGGCGAAAGCTGGCTGTTTCGGCGGAACTCTAATCTTTCCGGAAATCTGGCACGGCTCTTGTATGGTAATAGGTAGGTTTAGGCGCCTAATTTTGGAATTCGGGGTGACTGGATGAGTATCTTTTCCCGAACGCGGGACATCTTCGCGGCGAACATCACCGAGATGCTCGACCGATCGGAAGACCCGGCAAAGATGATCCGAATGGTGATCCTCGAAATGGAGGAGACCCTGGTTGATGTCCGCGCGTCGGCCGCACGCTGCATCGCCGACGGCAAGGAGATGCGGCGAGCGCTCCACCGGCTCGATGAGCTTCAGAAGAACTGGACTGAAAAAGCCGAGCTCGCGCTGTCGAAGGACCGCGAAGACCTCGCCAAGGCCGCGTTGATCGAGCGCCAGAAGGCCGCCGACATGGGCGATGGGCTGCGCGAGGAGATCAAGGTCATCGACGATACGTTGAAGGGCTATGAGACCGACATCGCCAAGCTTCAGGGCAAGCTGCGCGAGGCGCGCGCCCGTCAAAACGCGATAGCGGCGCGGTTCGAAAGCGCCGTGACCCGCGCCCGCGCTCGCGAGCTCCTGAACGGCAATCGGACCGAGGACGCATTTTCGAAGTTCGACATCCTCGAGCGCCGGGCGGACTTCGCCGAAGGCCGGGCGGACGCGCTCGGAATGACCGGGCCCAAGAGCCTCGAGGAAGAGATCGCTGAGCTCAAGGCGGCCGAATCGGTCGACAAGGAGCTCGAGGCGATGAAGGCGGCGCTGAGGGCCAGGGGGAAATAAATGGATTCCGACGCACTAATTCCGGCGATCTCAATCGTCACCCTGTTCATCGGCTTGCCGTGGCTGATCTTCCACTACATCACCAAGTGGAAAACGGCCGCGACGCTGACCAGCGGGGACGAGAAGCTGCTCGATGATCTGCACGACGCGGCGCGGCGGCTCGACGATCGCCTGTGCACGATCGAGCGGATCATGACCGCGGAAAACCCCAACTGGCGCCAGCAATGTCTGCCGGGCCGTGAGCGCGACGACAGTCCGCGCCTGCTGGCTGATGGGGACTGATATGGCCTACGACCGTTATCCCGTGCGCGAACGCCGGACGAATGAGCCCCAGGTCCGCTCGAACCAGCCGCAATATGGCCGGGAAATGGAGAACGGCCGGATAGTCGATTACGGAGGCCAGCCGGCAAGCCGCACGCGTTTCTATCGCGACAAGCAGAACGGCAAGGTGATGGGCGTCTGCGCCGGTATCGCCGATTACACCGGCTTTGACGTCGCCCTGGTCAGGATCTGCTTTCTCGCGGCGGTAGTCATGAGCGGCGGGTCGGTGCTGCCCTTCTATTTCATCGCCGGCTGGGTCGCTCCGAAGAGGCCGCAGGAGCTGGAACTTGACCGCAGCGACGATCGCCAGTTCTGGCAGGGCGTCAGGGCTTCGCCCGCGCGCGCGGCGCGCGACATTCGCTCACGGTTTCGGGACATCGACCGCCGGCTTGCGGACATCGAAAGCTACGTCACCACAGAGAACCGCTCGCTCGCCCGCGAGATCGAGCAGTTGCGCTAGTTCATTCGACAGGGGGAATTGATGGATCCGGAAGCTGTTCAGGTCTTCGACTTCGTACTTCGCCTTTTCCCGTTCATCGCGATCATCGTGGTGGTCAGCGTTTGCGGATCGCTGTTGAACAACTGGCTGAAGATCAAGAACGGCTACCCTCTATCGAACAGCTGGGGCATGCCGCTCCATCCCAAACGGGACGGCGAAACGCTGGAACGCATCAGGCTGCTCACAAGCGAGAATGCGCAGCTCCGCGCAGAGCTCGGATCGATCAAGGACCGGCTCGAGAGCCTGGAGCGGATCGCCACCGACCAACCGTCGAAGCTCGCGAGGGAGATTGACGCTCTCACGATCGACAAGGGAGGAAATGCGTAATGCACAGCGGTCCCACCAGCGTCCTGCTAGCAATGATCATCATCGGCCTGCCGACGATCATGATCATGCTTATCGCCAATCGCTTCTTCAAATTCCGCGAGAAGAAGTTGGAAGTGGAGGCGCTGAACGCGGCTGAGAAAGCCGCGCAATATGCCGCTCGCAGCAGCGAGCTTGAGCAGCGCGTGCGGGTGCTCGAACAGATCGTCACCGACGGCGGGGCGCAAACGGCGGCGCAGATCGAAGCGCTCCGCGCGCCCTCTGCCTTGAAGGGTCCACCTCGAAGGCGCACATCAAGGGTGAGCGAAGGGACGAAATTATGATTCTGGATGATCCCGCGACGATCTGGGTTCTGATCCCACTCGCCGCGATCGGCATTGCACCGTTCAAAATGTGGCTCGGGGTCAAGGAGAAGCAAATCTCCGCGCAGACCAGCCTAGCGGCCGAAAAGAGCGCTCAATACGCCCAGCATATGGAGCGGTTCGAAGCCCGCCTCCGCGTCCTCGAGCAGATCGTCACCGACAGCGGCGCTCAGACGGCATCGCAGATCGAGGCGCTGCGCGAACAGGCGCGGATTCCTTCCGAGGAAAACCCGCAATGAATCAGTACGAGTTCATCATTGCACTGGTGTTCATCGTCGGCTTGTTCGGTGTGATGAGGCGCCGGATGGGCGTACGGCACCGCTGGGAACATCCGGCAGTCGAGGACAATCAGGAGACATTGCGGCTTCGAGACGAGGTGAAGGAGCTCAAGGATCGCATCAAGGTGCTCGAACGGATCACGGTCGAGAAAGAGAATAGTCTTGCCAATGAAATCGAATCGCTCCGCGACCGTTAGGTGGGTAAGACGGGTCCATGGCCGGCCTTCCCACCTTGTCCGACGTTCTCGAGGAATATCAGCTCGTCGATGCCGAAGACCGCTACCGGCTGCTGATCGATCTCGGCCGGCAGCTCGAGCCGATGCCGGAAGCGCTCAAGGCTGAGGCGACCAAAGTCCGCGGCTGCTCGGCGTCGGTGTGGGTCTATCCCACCGTCAATGATGGCCGGCTGCATTTCCTCGCCGACAGCAATGCGGCGATCACCAAGGGCATCGTCGCGCTGATCCTCTCAGCCGTCCAGGACAAGCCCGCCGCCGAAGTCGCCGAGATGGACGTGACCGAGGCACTGGCTGCATTCGATCTGCGCAAGCATTTGAGCGCGAACCGCACGCAGGGCGTCCCCAACATGATCGCGCTCGTCAAGCAGACAGCGGAGCGTTACGCGGCCGCGGCTTAAGCCGCATTCCTCTTCGGCGCGGCCATGATAGAGTAGCTGTTTGAGGCGCGGCAGGCGGTACTATGGAAAGCGATTCGATACGGCCGAGCGGCAACAACACGCTCATCGACATCTGGATCGAAGGAAGGCTTCGCTCGATCTGTGTCGCGCGCGAAGCGATCGAAAGCTTCCTCGGCTCCAAAGCGCCGGCCGCAACGTCCGAGGACAGCCGATGTGAATTTGTCCGAGGCCATTTGCCGCAGGTGGTCAGTGCCGTGAAGGCGAAGCTTCGCTCCAATCCGTCCGCCGAATCGATCATCGTCGATTCGGGCGAGCTGGGCGGCGTCGGTGAGCGGAGAAAGGTCGAGCGCCGCAAGACCGAGCGGCGAAAGGTCAGCCGACCAGCCGGATCCTTGCCCGATGGGGAGCGTCGCCGCAGCGAACGCCGCAAGAATCAACGTCGAAAGCCGAAGCCAAGCGACAGCTAAGCCGCTTTGCCGTTCTTTCGCTCTTCGGCTTTCCTGAGAACGTCGTAGGCCGCCTGGACCTGCTTGAAGCGCTTGGCGGCCTCCTGATCGCCCGGATTCGCGTCGGGGTGCGTCTCCTTGACCAGCCGCCGGTGCGCCGCCTTGATCTTCGTGAAATCCGCATCGCTGTCGAGCTCCAGCGCGTCGAGCGCGCGCATCTCGTCGCGGCTTCGGCTTCCGTCACCGGGCCCGCCCCATTTCCATTGCGCCGACTGGCGAAAGCCGGAATTGCCCCTCTCCTCCTCGGCCGCACGGCGGGCCGCCTCCTCGGGACTGAGGCCGGCGAAGTAATTCCAGTTCTTGTTATATTCGGCGGCGTGCGCTTCGCAGAAATGCCAGCGCTCGCGGCTGTGCGGCGCCTTGGGAGCGGGCCGGTCGCCGATCTCTTTGCATCCCTCGCGGTCGCACAGGCGCACCCGCGCGGCCGAGCGCCCCTTCTCGCCGTAGGAGCGCCAGCGCGGGAACCCCCAGTCGTCCGATCTCTTCTGCCGAGCCATGCGATTCTTTCTACCCGTCATTGCGAGGAGCCAAGCGACGAAGCAATCCAGCAAACGCCCCATGGATTGCTTCGCTGCGCTCGCAATGACGAAATGAAGCGCCAGAGGGCTTGTAAGCCGGGTTCTGTCCTCCGCCGTAGCTTACGCCAGGGCGGATGTGCGGCCATTCCTCTAGGAAGCGGATTGCTCCGCCCCTCAAGCAACCAACCCGGGCGGCGAGCCGGAACCAAGCCCCTATGCCGCCCCTATTCGGTCTTGCACCCGGTGGGGTTTACCGTGCCGGTCCTGTCGCCAGGACCGCGGTGCGCTCTTGCCGCACCCTTTCGACCTTACCGCGCCGAAGAGCGGCGGTGTCCTTTCTGTGGCACTGTCCCTGAAGAGCTTTCGCGCAAGGCTTCAGCCCTCCGCCGGGCGTTACCCGGCACCGTAGTTCCATGGAGCCCGGACTTTCCTCGTTGGAGCAAGCTCCCACGCGGCCGCCCGGCCCTCTGGCCTTCGCAATATGGCCTACTGCGGCCGCGGCAGCAACAAGGCGAGCAGCTTCGCGCGGCATTCGCCATCGATCACGCCGTCGATGAGGTCCGGGCGGAAGCGGCGCTGGAAGGCGATCACCGCCTTCTGCGGCTCGGTCACGTCATAGCCGAACCGCTCGAGCGCGAGGAGGAAACCGGCGTCGGTCCAATAAGGATCGATCAGGTCCCGAGTCGGGCTGGGAAGCGCCAGTCGGCGCTTGGCGAGCGCATGCCAGGGGAACAGCTCGCCCGGATCCTCCTTGCGCGCCGGAGCGACATCGGAGTGGCCGACGACGTTGCCGCGCCCAATCCCGTGCCGCTCCTTGATGTCGCCCACCAGAGGAATCACGGAGGCCATCTGCTCGTCCGGGAACGGCCGGTAGCCGAACTCGTGGCCGGGATTGACGATCTCGATGCCGACGCTTGCCGAGTTGACGTCGCTGATGCCGCGCCAGCGCGACTTGCCCGCGTGCCAGGCCCGGTTGGTTTCATCGACGAGCCGGTAGATGGCGCCGTCCTCATCCACGAGATAGTGCGAGGAGACCCGAGCCTCGGGCGAGGTCAGCCGGTCGAGCGCCGACTGCATGTCGGGCATGCCCGTGTAATGGAGCACGATCATCGAGACCGGCAGCTGCCGCTCATCGAAGTTTGGCGAAGGCCGCTCGATGAAGTCGAAGTCCACGTGCTGAGGGCCTAAGGTCACCTGCCCGCGAGAGCCGTGAAATGGCTCCTGCCGGATGCTGCGCTAGGAGAAGTGTGAAGAGCGGGCCTGAAGGCCCGGTCGAGCGCTTCGACGAAGCGCAGCGCCGGCAGCGCCATGCCCTTCGGGTGGGACGAAAAAGCGCCCTGGCGCGCTCGCTCGATTGCCAGATAGTGCCTACTATCTGGCTGCACTCGCTCACTCCCAGAACGCTTTTTCGTCGCCATCACGGCCTCGTGCGCAGGTGACCTTAGGCCCATATGGCGCACAGCTATTGCTCTGGGGTCAAGCCCCTGATGTTGCTCGGCGGTCGCCGGCTCGCTTCTCGACCCGGTTGCCGTCGCCGATGAGCCGGTAGAGCCCGCGGGCGTTGATGTCGGAGCCGAGCCTGCTCGTCTGTCCGATCACTGTTTCGCCGGCGCCGAGCATCAGCCATCCGTCCTCGGCCATCGCGCTCGCGAGCCGTTCGAAGCTCAGCGCCTTCTTTTCCGGGCTGAGATAGAGGAGGACGTTGCGGCACAGGACGATGTCGAATCCACCCGGATGGGGCGGCGCCTCGAGCAGGTTGTGGACCTGGAAGCGCACCGGCCGGCGAAGCTGCTCGACCGCGCGCCAGCCATCGGCGCACTCCTCGAACCATTTGATCGTCTGGTTGATTCCGAGGCCGCGCTGAACCTCGAACTGGGTGTAGATGCCGCGGCGGGCGCGATCGATGCATCCCGTCGACACATCCGTGCCGAGGATATCGACCGTCCATCCCTGCCACTTCTCCTTCTCTTCGACGAACAGCATCGCGAGCGAATAGGTTTCCTGCCCGGTCGAGCAGCCGGTCGACCAGATGCGAAGCCGCTTCGACTTGGCACGACGCTGCGCGAGCTCGGGCAGAGCATAACGCTGGAGCAGGTCGAACGGCGCGCGATCGCGGAAGAAATAAGTTTCGTTGTTGAGCAGCGCTTCGACGACCATTTGCGACAAACTCGGCTCCCTTCCCATGACGAGGATGGTGATGAGCTCGTCGAGCGTCCCGATGCCGCGCTCGCGCAGCAGCGCGGAGAGCGCGGTCTCGATCCGCCAGCGCCGGCTCATCGTCAGCTGCTGACCGGTGCGCGCTTCGAGGAGACCGGCAAGGATGCGCGTCGAGCTGTCGCTTATCTGCACTCGCGGCGCTCCTCGGTGCGCGAGGCGATCCGCCTCGCGATCTTGTCCGGCGGCAATACGGCGCAGGCAAGCCCAGCCTCGAGCACCGCGCGCGGCATTCCCCAGACGGCGCAGCTCGCTTCGTCCTGCGCGATCACCGAACCGCCCAGGGAGACCAGGGTGGACGCTCCCTCCGCCCCGTCGCGGCCCATGCCTGTAAGGACGATGCCAAGTGCACCGCCCCCGTAAATCGCGCCGACCGAAGCCAGCATCGGGTCGACTGAAGGCTGGCAGCCGCTACTGCTCCGCCCATGGCTTAACCGGACGATGGGCACTTTCTTCCCCGGCTCCAGAGTCAGGTGTGCGTCACCGGGTGCGAGAAGGATATGGTCGGGCTGGAGCGGCATGCCGTCTTCGGCGACAACCGCCGGCCGGTGCGCGATGGCGCCGAGCTGGCGCGCGAAGACAGGCATGAACGGCAGCGGCAAATGCTGCGTGACGAGGATCGGCACGCCAATGCGCCTCGGAAGCGCATGGAAGAGCACTCCCAGCGCATGAATGCCGCCGGTCGACGCGCCGATCGCGAGAATGTCGATCGGGTCCGTGGGCATCGCCCGCAAGGCTGCTCGCGGACCAGCGGCCTGCGACGCGTAAGTCGCGGTCGCTCCGTCCGGCGCCGCATGGCCGAGCGCCTTCAGCTTGCTCAACAGGATTTCAGAAAATTTGCCGTTGAACCGGCCGGTGCCGGGCTTGGGCATGGTGTCGGCCGCGCCCAGCGCCAGCGCGGCAACGGTATGCTCCGCTCCGTCCTCGGCGAGCGAGGAGACGATCATGACTTTCGCACCCGCGGCGGCCGCAATGATTCGCGGAATCGACTTCAGCCCGCCGGCACCGGGCATTTCCAGATCCAGGAGCACAACGTCGACCCGGCATTCGCCGAGCGCCTCGATCGCATCTTCGGCGCTTCCGGCAACGGCCGCGATCTCGAATGCTGAATCGCTTTCGACCATGCGCGAAAGAACCGCCCGGGCGACGGTCGAATCGTCGACGATCATCAGCCGGATCCGGCGCCGCGTCGGCGCTGTTCCCGGCTGGCGGTCCCGCGATCTGGCGAGCGCCCGCTCCATCCGCGGACCTCAGGCGACGCCGACGAGCTGAAGCTTGATGTGGAGCGTTTCCCGGTCGAACGGTTTCATCACATATTCGTCGGCGCCCGCTTCGAGCGCGGCGCGAATATGGGCCATGTCGTTTTCGGTGGTGCAGAACACGACCTTCGGCTGATCGCCGTGACCGCGCTGCCGAAGCAAACGCAGGAACTCCATCCCGCTCATCACCGGCATGTTCCAGTCGAGCAGGACGACGTCGGGCATCTTGGTTTCGCAGCGCGAAAGCGCTTCCTGGCCGTCGCCCGCCTCTTCGACGTCGAACTCGAGCGTCTCGAGGATATGGCGCGCGACCTTGCGGATCACCTTCGAATCATCGACGATCAAACAGCTCTTCATTTCTTCAGCTTTCCGCTTTTGCGTGGGCACTACTAAACGTTAAGGGTAACGAAGACCTTAAGCCGCCTTCGCTTCGGCGGCGCCGGCAATCAGCGCGGCGACGTCGACCAGCAGCAGCGGTCCGGTCTCGGTATCGACCATCCCCTGCGACACTCGCTCCCACCCCGCGCCCATGGTCGCCCGGACCGGCGCTGCATTGGTGAGCGCCTCGACGACGTCTTCGACGAGGTCGACGATCAGCGCATAATGATGGCCATCGAACTCGACGACGGCGGCCTCGCGGATTCCGTCGGAGCAATCGCTGTCGCCGAGCTCGAGCGAGCGCTTGCAGTCGATCACCGTCAGCACTCGGCTGCGTAGCGCCGACAGGCCCGCCACATGCGGCGCGGCGCGCGGTACGGGAATCAAAGTGTCGAGCTCGACGACGGACTCGACCGCCGCCGCGGGCAGCGCGACTCGCTCGCCGGCAATGGTTACGACCAGCAGCAACTCGTTCATTTGCCCCTCCCAGCGCCAGCCGTCTTCAGTGCGATCAACAGCCCGGCGCGGTCGTAGCGATAGATGCTCTCGTCCTTCTTGCCCGAAGCGTCAGGCTCGGTCCGGAGCCAGATCGTCCTTTGCGCTGCATCTTCGCTCACTTCGGAGCCGCGCGGCGCGATGACCAGATCGGCGTCGCCTTCATGCTCGTCGCCGACGACCCGGTAACCCGCCGCCTCGACGATCGGGCGCAGCATGTTCTGCATCCACGGATCATCGCTTGGCAGGCGGCAGACTGGCTGCTCGGCAGCGCGGGCGACTTCCCCAACATGGTTGGCGAAGAGCCAATGCGCGTCGACCAGCTCGGCCGGCTCGCCATTGATCAGCGACACGCCGCCGATCTCGCCGGGCCGCTCCGCATGGATGATTTCATTGTCGATGGTGGCGAAGTCGATGACCTCGGCGAACGCATAGCCGATCTCGTGAGCGCCGTCGTTCAAGCGGAACAGACGCAGCTTGTCGCCGAGCTCGGCGCCCGCCAGGCCCGCCAACGGCAGAATGGCTTCGCCGAGCTGCACGCGGAGCTGGCCCGCCGCCTCCCTGACGGACTCGGTCGCCACTTCCTCGATCCGGTCGACGACCGCGAGGCGCAGCGCGCGCCGGCTTCCATCGAGCGCCCTGAACAGGAGCACTGGAGTCGATTTCGACAGCGCTGCCGAAGGTCCGTCGGCGATCCGCGCCGAACGCTCCTGGGTTTCGAACTTGATCCCGCCGACCTGGGCCAGCCCGGCGGCGTCGAACAGCAGGATTGGGCTGCCGTCGTCGGCGAGCGTGGTTCCGGCATAAAGTCCGGTCGCCATCACCGCTGGCGCGGCGGGCTTGACCACCAGCTCCTCATGGTCGTGGATCTTGTCGACCGAGAGCGCATAGACGTCGCCGCCGGCGGGTCGAAGAACGACCAGGGTGCGGTCTTTCTCCTCCACCTCGCTTTCGATTCCGAGAATTTCGGCGAGCGACACTTCGGGGACGCGGCGGCCGCGAATCGTCGCCACGCCGCCGCCTCCGAGATGCTCGAGCGTGACGCTCTCGCCGTTGGCGCGGACGATCTCCTCGATCGCCGAGCGGGGGATCGCGAAATGCTGCCCGTCGATCGAGACGGTCAGCGCGGGAATGATCGTCAGCGTCAGCGGGACTCGAAGGGTCATTCGAGTGCCCTCGCCGGGCCTGCTGTCGACCTCGACGATGCCCCCGATCCGCTCGACATTGGAGCGGACGACGTCCATCCCGACCCCGCGGCCCGAAATGGCCGTCACTTCCTTTGCCGTCGACAGGCCTGCTTCGAAGATCAGCGCGAGCTGCTCGCGCGGGTTCAGCTTCGCCGCTTCGTCGCGTTCGAGCAGGCCGACGTCGAGCGCTTTGGCCACCAGCCTCTTGCCGTCGATTCCGCGGCCGTCATCGTGGATGTCGATGAGGATCTGGTTGCCTGACTGGCGCGCCGAGACCGAAAGGATTCCGATCTCGCGCTTGCGGGCTTTCAGGCGTTCGGCCGGCTTTTCGATTCCATGATCGACCGCGTTGCGGACGATATGCGTCAGCGGATCGCGGATCATCTCGATCATCTCGCGATCGAGCTCGACGTCGCCGCCTTCGATATCGACCAGCACCTGCTTGCCAAGCTCGGCCGACAGGTCGCGGACCATTCGCGGCAAGCCGACGAAGAGGTTCTCGATCCGCTGCATGCGCGTTCGGGTGATCGCGTCGCGCATGTCGGCGATGATCGCCGACAGCCGCTCGAACGCGCCGTCGACAGCCACGTCAGCGGAATTTTCGCGCAGGCGCCGCGCAAGCTCGTTGCGCGCGAGCACCATGTCGGAGACGGTGCTCATCACGCGGTCGAGCAGCTCGACGGAAAGGCGGATCGTTCGCGGCGCGGACGAGGCGCGGCCCTGGCCCTCGGCGGGCGCAACCGCCAAGGGAGCCGCACCTTCCGCGCCCGGTTCGAGCGCGTCGATCAGCGCACTGTCGTCACCGGCGGGCATTTCCTCGCCAGCCTCGATCGCGGCGACCATTTCGCCGATTCGATCGATGACCCCGAGCACCGCGCTGACGAGTGCCGCGTCCGGCTGCCGGCGGCCGGCCCGTACGTCGGCGAGCGCGTCCTCGGCGGCGTGGCTCAGCGCCTCCAGCCGCGGGAATTCGAAGAAGCCGCAATTGCCTTTCACCGTGTGGACGAAGCGGAAGATGCTATCGAGCCGAGCGCGATCGTCGGGCTCGGATTCCCAGGCGACGATCTCGCCGCCCAGGGCTTCGAGCATTTCGCGGCATTCGGCGACGAAATCGGCAATCAGGTCATCCATCGGGTCGGACCGTCCCCAGCGCTGGTTCGACGGCCTTATGCCGGGGAGGAGTTAACGCCGCGTTATCCCTGTCCTGAGTTTATCGAAGGACCTGTCGGGGGAGCGTCGCTCCGATCATCAGCACGTCGCTCGACGTGTCGGACAAGCGGATCGAGCCGCCGCCTTCCGCGGCGAGGCTGTGAGCGAGCCAGGCGCCGGCCGCGCGGGGTTCGATTTTTCCCTTGCCGCCGCTGGCGAGCGTGTCGCGAAGCACCGGGTCGAGGAGAATGCGTGGACCCTCGGCGCGCACCGCAAGCTCGATTCCGCCATCTCCCCGCTCCGCGCCAACATCCAGGCGTCCGCCGCGGACCAGCGCATCGCCCGCGAGCAGCGCGAGGTTGAGCAACAGCCGAACCGCGCCCTTGGGGAGCTTGTCGTCCTCGACCGCCCAACCGAGCTCGATCCTGCCTTCGGCGCCGAACAGCCCTTCGAGCGCCGCCTGCGCCTCGCGGGTGTCGATCTCCTCACCGAAACCGCCGCCCGCACCGAAGGCCAGGCGGAAGAATTTGAGTTTGTTGGCGGTCGCTCGTGCGCTGTCCCCGAGCAGCTCGAGGCATTTCTCGCGCATGTCGGGGTCGGTTTCATCGACGAGCAACTCGATCCCATTGTTGAGCGCGCCGACCGGCGACAGGAGGTCGTGGCAGAGCCGCGAGCAGAGCAGGCTGGCGAGGTCGAGCGCGTCCATGCGCAGCGGCGAATGCGGCAGAGTTTAATCTCGCGCAAGCTCGGCCCATTGAACGGACCCGTCACGAAACACATATTCGAGAGGAAGATGGGGGGAATTCAGACGATCGACGTGCGGCTGGAGCCCGCCCATGCCGGCTGGCGGCTCGACCGTGCGCTTGCAGCCGCGGTCCCGACGCTCTCGCGCGAACGGCTGAAGTCGCTGATCCGAAGCGGGGCGGTCGAGGCGAAGGGCGCCCCCGTGCGCGACCCCGCGCTCAAGGTCAAAGGTGGTGAGGCGCTACGGGTCGCCGTGCCGGAGCCGAAGCCCGCCCATAACGAACCGCAGGACATTCCGCTGACGATCGTCTTCGAAGACGATCATTTGCTTGTGATCGACAAGCCCGCGGGCCTCGTGGTCCACCCCGCCGCCGGCAATTTCGACGGCACGCTCGTCAATGCGCTGCTCCACCATTGTGCCGGCAAGCTGTCGGGGATCGGTGGAGTCGCCCGGCCGGGGATCGTCCACCGCATCGACAAGGACACGTCGGGCCTGCTGGTCGTCGCCAAAACCGATGTCGCGCACGAAGGGCTGGCGAAGCAGTTCGCCGCCCATTCGATCGACCGGCGCTATCTCGCGATCGTCAGCGGCGTTCCGAAGGCGAGCCAGGGCACAGCCGACGCGCCGCTTGCCCGCTCGGTGGCCAACCGCAAAAAGATCGCGATCGTCGAAGGTAGCCGAGGCAAGCGCGCGGTGACTCATTGGAAGCGGCTGCAGGTGCTGAGCGACGCCGCGCTGGTCGAATGCCGTCTCGAGACCGGCCGGACTCACCAGGTGCGCGTGCACATGGCCTCGATCGGCCATCCGCTGATCGGCGACCCGGTATATGGGCGCGCGGGAAAGACGCACGGCAAGCTGCTGAAGGAGCTTGGATTTCAGCGGCAGGCGTTGCACGCTGCCGGGCTTGGCTTCATCCACCCCGTAACGAAGCACAGGCTGTCGTTCTCAAGTCCCATGCCGCCCGACATGCAGGAACTGAAGCGCCAACTTGGTGTATAGGAATTGACGCATTAGGGCAGCAAAGCGCCCTCCAAAGGGAGAAAGACGAAGGTTATGGCTGAAGGAAAAGGGATCGTCTCGCTCCCCGCGTCCGGTGGGGAGGCCGGACTCAACCGCTATCTTGCGGAGATCAAGAAATTTCCGATCCTCTCGCCGGAGGAGGAATATATGCTCGCCAAGCGCTGGCGCGAGCATGGCGACACCGAGGCCGCGGCCAAGCTCGTCAATTCGCACCTGCGCCTCGTGGCCAAGATCGCGATGGGCTACCGCGGCTACGGCCTCCCCGTCAGCGAGCTGATCAGCGAAGGCAATATCGGCCTGATGCAGGGCGTGAAGAAGTTCGAGCCCGACCGCGGCTTCCGTCTCGCCACCTACGCCATGTGGTGGATCAGGGCATCGATCCAGGAATTCATTCTGCGCAGCTGGTCCCTCGTTAAGATGGGCACCACGGCCGCGCAGAAGAAATTGTTCTTCAATCTCAGGCGGATGAAGAACCAAATTGACGCGTTCGAAGAAGGCGACCTCAAGCCCCAGGACGTCAAGAAGATCGCGACCGACCTCGGAGTCAGCGAGGACGAAGTGGTGTCGATGAACCGCCGAATGGCGATGGGCGGCGACACCAGCCTCAACGTCTCACTGAAAGGCGACGAGGGCGGCGAGAGCCAGTGGCAGGACTTCCTCGTCGATTCGGGTCCGCTGCAGGACGAACAGATCGCCGAGGACGAGGAGACGCGCGTCCGCCACGATCTTCTCGTCAGCGCGATGGAGTCGCTCAATGACCGCGAGAAGCATATCTTGATGGAGCGCCGCCTCGCCGACGAGCCCAAGACGCTCGAGGAGTTGAGCCAGGTCTACGGGGTCAGCCGCGAGCGAATTCGCCAGATCGAGGTTCGCGCGTTCGAGAAACTCCAGGCGGCGCTTCTGCGTCTCGCCGGCGAGCGGCGGCTGCTTCCGGCCGCCTAGCCTTTCTCCTCCGCCACCTTGGGCTGAGCCTCGGTCAGCTTCTCGCCTTCGCGTTTCTCTTCCGGCCGGTCCTGGATCGTATCGTCGGTCGCGACATTGTCGGCGGCCCAGGCGCCGCGGTCGCCCATCGGCTCGGGGGCTCCGGTGGTGCTGTCTTTCGCGGTCTGATGCTCGATCTCGCTGTTGAGCTCGGCGCCGAACACGAAGGCATAAGCCGAAAAGTACATCCAGGTCAGCATCGCCACGACCGCGGCGAGCGAGCCGTAGCTCGCTTTATAGTTGGTGAGGTGACCGACATAGAAACCGAACGCTATGGTCAGCAGCAGCCACACGATCGCTGCGAACAACGATCCCGGCGTGATCCACTCCCATTTCGCGTCCTCGCGTGAGGGTCCGAAGCGATAAAGCGTCGCCGCGAGAGCTGCGGCGATCGGGATCAGCAACAAATATCCGACGATCTTGCCGATGGTCACCGCCGCTGGCGCCGCTTGGGGAAGCAGATGCTGCAGAAAAGCGAGCACGGCCGTTCCCGCGAGCGCGCACAAGGCGACGACCAGCGCTCCAACGGTCATGGCGACAGCGATAAGGTAGAAGCGGAGCAAGCTCCGCTTCTCCTTTTCTTCATACGCGATGTTGAGCGCCGTGATTACCGCCGTTGCGCCATTGGTACCGCCATAGACGGCGACCAAAATCGCCAGGAGCAGGCCTAGCCCCTTGGTCTTCGCGGAGCTCTCGACCACGGTCAGCAGCTGTTGCGCGATGAGTGCCGCGATGTCAGATGGAAGAATGCCCGTCAGCCTCTGCATCTGCGTGATCACCGAAAGCGGATCGGTGAAGAAGCCGTAGGCGAGGACGATCAGGCCGAGCAGCGAAAGCAAGGCGAAGAAACCGTAGAAGGCCACGCCCGCCGAAACGAGCGCGACATTGTCGTCCCAGGTGCGCTTGTAGGTGCGCTTGAGGATGTCCTTCCAGGCGTGCGAGGGCATCTCGGCGGGCGAATCCGCCTCATGCCCATAAGGGTCCGTCTTCTGGCGTGCGTCGGCCATGTCCGCTCGTCGATTCAGTCGTGTCTCTTGAGCAGCGACAGGCCGGCGGCGGTAGCCACCAGCGCAACGCCCGCGCCGGCTTTCCCGCGTTTGCGCAGCAGCGAGAGACCGAGCGTGGAGAGGACGGCCGAGACCATCCCGACGCTGCGCATCCCGGCGACCGCTCCGGCCCGGTTCGCGACCCTCCCGGCGACATAATCATCGACTGTGGAAGGCTCCCGCCGGGGATAGCTCGGCGGCGGTTCTTCGCCGCGCTTCGGCGGGCTGACATCGCCACCGCTGGGTTTGGACGGCTCGTCGCTCCCCGCGACATGATCGGCGGACCAGGCGTGGCGGCCGCCGAGCGGCTTGGCCGCGCCGGCGGTGGTGTCCTTCGCGGTCTGGTGCTCGAGCTCGGAGTTCAGCTCGGCGCCGAACAGGAAGACATAGGCCGAAAGATACATCCAGGTGACAAGGATCACGACCGTCGCGAGCGAGCCGTAGGTCTTGTTGTAATTGCCAAAGCGGGCGACATAAAATCCGAATCCGAAGGTCAGGATGAGCCAGGCGACCGAGGCGAAAACGGTACCCGGCGTGATCCACTCCCACTTCGCTTTCCGCCGGTTCGGTCCGTAGCGGTAGAGGGTGGCGGCGGCGGCCGCGGCTCCCAGAAGCAGCAGCACGTAAGAGATCACCTTGCCGAGTGCCAGCAGCACCGAGGGCGCGTGAGGAAACAATTTTTCGAGATAGCCCAGCGCCGCGATCGCGAGCAGCGCGACGACCGCCATCAGCACCGCGCCGGCGGTAATCTCCAACGAGAGCAGGTTGACCCGCAGGAACCCGCGCGTTTCCTCTCCCTCGTAAGCAATATTAAGCGCGGTGATCACCGAGCCCGCGGCGTTGCGAGCCCCGAACAGCGCCACGGCGATCGCCAGGAAGAGGCCGATGCCCTTCTTTCCACCCGACGTCTGGACCACGCTCATCAGCTGGTCGCCGATCAGCTTCGCCGCGTCCTTCGGCACGACGCTCGTCAGCGACTTGACGTTGGCGACCACCGTCTGCGGGTCGGCGATGATCCCGTAGGTCAGAACCGTCGCGCCGAGCAGCGGCACCAGCGCGAGGAAGCCGTAGAAGGCGACTCCGGCGGCGACGAGGCCGATATTGTCTTCGGACGACTGCTTCCATGTTCGGGTCGCGACCTGCTTCCAGCCGCGCGCCGGGATTTTAAGCGGCGAATCGGCTTCCCGGCCGGTCGCCGGGCCGGTGTTCGAGTCCTTGGCGCTCGCGGCCGGGGCGGCGGAGCTCATCGCCTGCATTCGGACGCTCAAGCCGACCGCGCTCTCAGCCGCCCGTCATCATCGACCGGATCTTCACCGACCAGCGCGTGCCAGCCCTTGCGGATGCCGTACTGGACGGCCCAGCCGAGCGCGTAAGTCGCAACGATCGGCGCGACCGCGCGGATCGCCCATTCGGCGATCGTTCCCTCGATCGCTCCGGTGATTCCGCTGCCGCCTTCTTCGCGGTCCATCGCGGCGCCGATCATCGCACCAAGCAGATTTGCCATGTCACATCTCCTTCGTGCGCCGAAAAACGCCCCGCGGCCAATTCGGGTTCTTTCCGCCCCTGCAAATGCGGAGGAGGAGAGTCGAGGGTCTTGCCAACGGCCGAAAACCGTCGGACGGTTGAATATCTCACGAAGAGCGCTTCGAGCGCCTTCAGCGACTCGGAGCGCCCGGCAACGGACGAAGGAGAGTCGCACATGGTCGACAACAAGGCTGGAGAATCCAAAGGCACTCGAGTGATCGCGCTGGTGGGACCCGCCGGCGCGGGAAAGACCAGCCTTGGCGAAGCGATGCTGTTCGCAGCCGGCGCCACCGACCGCCTAGGGTCCACGGCCAACGGCTCCAGCATCGGTGATTCGAGCCCCGAAGCCCGCCAGCGCGGCGGCTCGACCGAACTCAACCTCTACAATTTCGACTATCTCGGCGAGTCCTTCGCTTTGATCGACTGCCCCGGATCGGTCGGTTTCGCCGCCGACGGCGCGAAGGCGTTCGCGATCGCCGACGTCGCCATCGTCGTCGTCGATCCCGACCCGGCCCGAGCACCGCTCGCGGCCCCGGCACTGCGCGCGCTCGACGAGCTCGGAATCCCCCACCTCATCTTCGTCAACCGAATCGACCAGGCGCACGGGCGGGTCCGCGACCTCCTGTCCGCGCTCCAGCCGATGAGCGTCTCGCCGCTGATCGCCCGGCAGATCCCGATCCGCGACGGCGAGAAGATCAGCGGCTTCATCGACCTCGCGCTCGAATATGCGTTCAAATATCGCGCCGGCCAGGAATCGGAGCGGATCGACATTCCCAGCGAACTCCACGACCGCGAGCATGAAGCGCGCACGCAAATGCTCGAGCAGCTCGCCGACCATGACGACGAGCTCCTCGAGCAGCTGTTGATGGACCAGGAGCCTGCCCGCGAGAAAGTGCTCCAGGACCTCGCGCGCGAAACCGGCGAGAGCCTCGGAGTCTCGGTCCTGTTCGGCTCGGCGAGCAGCTCGTGGGGCGTCCGCCGGCTGCTGAAAGCGATGCGCCACGAAGCGCCGGCGCCCTCCGCCGCCGCAGACCGCCTCGGCGTCACCGATCCCGCGATGTATGTGTTCAAGATCGTCCACGGCTCGATCGGCCGCCTCGCCATGGCGCGGGTCCTCGGCGGCAAGATCGCCGAAGGCTCCGACCTCAAGACCGGAGACGGCGACCATGCGCGCGTCGGCTCGCTGTTCAAGGTCCAGGGCGAGAAGACCCAGAAGATTGCCGCGGGCGGCGACGGCGATGTGGTCGCGGTCGCCAAGATCGACACGGTCAAGGCCGGCCAGTGGCTCAGCGCCGGCAAGGTCCCGCCGCCGATCGAGATCGGGTATCCGGCGCGCAACTGCGCGATCGCGATCGAGCCCGCCGACCGCAAGGATGACGTCAAGCTGTCGGGCGCGCTCCAGCGTCTCGGCGAGGAAGATGCCGCGCTCGTCATCGAGCATGACGATGCCAACCACGAAATTCGCCTGCGCGGAGTCAATGACGAGCATCTCAACGCCGTGCTTGCACGGCTGAAGCGGCGCTTCGGAGTCGAGGTGAAGAGCCACACGCCGACCGTCGGCTACCGCGAATCGATCCGCAAGCAGGTCACCCAGAAGGGCCGCCACAAGAAGCAGTCGGGCGGTCACGGCCAGTTCGGCGACGTGATCATCGAAGTGAAGCCGCTCCCTCGCGGTTCCGGCTTCGTCTTCGAGGAGCGGATCCACGGCGGCTCGGTGCCCAAGCAATGGATTCCCGCAGTCGAGGAAGGCGTGCGTGAAGCGATGGTGAAAGGCCCCTTGGGTTTCGAGGTCGTCGACTGCCACGTCGCGCTGGTCGATGGCAGCTATCACAGCGTCGACAGCTCCGAGCTCGCCTTCCGCCTCGCGGGCCGGATCGCGATGCACGAGGCGCTGAGCGCGGCCCAGCCGCATTTGCTCGAGCCGATGCACAAGTTGACCGTGGTCTGCCCGTCGAACGCCACGAGCCGGATCACTTCGGCGGTCGCCGGCCGCCGCGGCCAGATGCTCGGTCTCGGGCCGCGCGACGGCTGGGCCGGCTGGGATCGGGTGGAGGCGTTGATTCCCGAGGCTGAGTTGTCCGGGCTGGAAGCTGAGCTCCGCTCCCAAAGCCAGGGCCTTGCCACCTACGAAGCCGAGTTCGACCATCTCGCCGAATTGAACGGCCCGCTCGCGGACAAGGTTATCCAGCAGAAGGTGCCCGAACCGGCCTGAACGTCATTGCGAGGAGCGCCAGCGACGAAGCAATCCAGTCACCGCTGCTGGATTGCTTCGCTCTGCTCGCAATGACGACTTCGTTCCCCTAATCCCCTCCTCATGAAGCACTGGTTCAAGGACCAGCATTTCCGCTCGCTGCTGAAGAACAGCGGCTATCTCGCGGTGTCGCGTGTCGTCGCGCTGATCGCCCAGGTCGCGACTTTCTCGCTTGCTGCGCATGCGCTCGGGCTGTTGCTGCTCGGCGCGCTGGTGTTGATCGACAGCTACGCGCGCGCGGTGAGCGGGATCGCGAAGTTCCAGTCGTGGCAGCTCATCGTCCGCTACGGCGGGCGGGTGCTTCATGGCGAGCATGAGGATTTCCAGGCGTCGACCGGCTTTGCCTTCGCGCTCGACGTGGTCAGCGGGGTCGGCGGAATGCTGATCGGCGTCGCGTTGCTCCCGTTCATCGGCCCATGGGTCGGAATCGGGCGTGGCCAGGTCTGGCTGGCGATGCTGTACTGCACGCTTCTCCCGACCATGGCCGCCGCCACCCCGACGGGCGTCCTTCGCGCGCTGAACCGTTTCGACCAGATCAGCTGGGCCGACACCGTGACGCCGATCACCCGGCTCTTCGTCGTCCTTGCCGTTTACCTGCTCGATGCCGGGTTCGCCGCCTATGTCGCCGCGTGGTACGCCACCACCCTAGCGGGCGACCTCTACGACTGGTTCCTCGCGTGGCGCGAGCTTCGGCGCCGCAGGTTACTCAGCGGAATTCGCCCGACGCTGAGGCCCGACACACTCCCGGGCGCATGGCGCTTCGCCATCCATGTGAACCTCACCGCCAGCGTGCAGGCGACTTGGGGGCCGATCGCGCGGCTCGCTGTCGGCGGCTTGCTGGGAGCAGCCGGAGCGGCGCTGTTCCGGATCGCCTCGGTGCTGTCGGACGGCGCGTCGAAGCCAGCCGACCTCCTGGCCAAGGCCTTTTATCCGGAGGTGGTGCGGATGGACCTTTCGAGCAAGAAGCCGTGGAAGCTGATGCTGCGCGGAACCGCACTTGCGAGCGGCCTCGCGCTCATCGCCATCCTGATCCTGCTGCTGGGCGGAAAGCCGATCGTCTCCTTCCTGTTCGGCAAGGACTTTCTCGGCGCCTATGACGCGATGGTCATCCTGATGGCCGTGCCGTTCCTCAGCGTCTTCAGCTTCCCGCTTCCGCCGATGCTCTATGCCCTCAACCGCCCGGATGGACCGCTGAAGGCGCGGCTCTTCGGCGCCGTCCTTTATTTCCTGATTCTCGCGCCTTTGTGCTGGAGCCTCGGGGTCAACGGTGCGGCGATCGCCTTCGTCGTCGGCAATCTCGGCACCGTCGCGACGATGATGTGGCAGCTGCGCGGCGAGCACCGCCGGGTGCGCCCGCCCAAGCCGGCCTAAAGGCTCGCCTCCTCGAACCCGCGCGCCTTCACCAGCCGGTCGAGTTCCACGAGCGTTGTCAGCAGACTCTCCATGCGATCGAGCGGCCAGGCATTCGGCCCATCCGACTTGGCGCTCGCCGGATCGGGGTGAGTCTCCATGAAAAGCCCCGCGACTCCGGTCGCCACTGCCGCTCGCGCAAGCACCGGAACAAACTCGCGCTGCCCGCCCGAGCTGGTCCCCTGCCCGCCCGGTAGTTGGACGCTGTGGGTGGCGTCGAACACCACCGGGCAGCCGGTCTCGCGCATGATCGCGAGGCTGCGCATGTCGCTGACCAGATTGTTGTAGCCGAACGAAGCCCCGCGCTCGCACACCATGATCGTCTCTTCATTGACCCCAGCCGCCCGCGCGGCGCCCCGCGCCTTGTCGACGACATTCTTCATGTCGTGCGGCGCCATGAACTGGGCCTTCTTGATGTTCACAGGCTTGCCCGACGCAGCCACCGCATGGATGAAGTCGGTCTGGCGGGCGAGGAAAGCGGGCGTTTGAAGCACGTCGACGACGTCGGCGGCCGGATCGATCTGCGGAATGTCGTGAACGTCGGTAAGTACCGGAACGCCGATTTGGCTCCGCACCTTCTCGAGGATGCGCAGGCCCTCGTCCATGCCGGGCCCGCGATAGCTCTTGTCGGACGAGCGGTTGGCCTTGTCGAAGCTCGACTTGAAGATGAAGAAAATGCCGAGCTTGTCGGTGATCGCTTTGAGCTGCTCGGCGGTCCGGAGCTGCAGCTCCTCGCTTTCGACCACGCACGGTCCCGCGATGAGGAACAAGGGCTGGTCGAGCCCGACAGTTCGGCCAAGCAGGTTCATGAGCGCAATCTAGGCGAGGCCGTCGACAACCGCCACCGGTCGCCAATCTCCGAGCCCGTTCCGCTCGGCGAAGTCTTGCGGAAACGCCTCGCCCGCGTGAATCCCGCCTGCGACGAACACCGTATCGAAACCCATCCGCGCAGCGCCGAGGATGTCGGTCTGCAAGCCGTCGCCAACCGCTAGCACCTCATCCTTCGGCGGATTGCCGCCGCGGCTGAGCGCATGCTCGTAGATCGCGGGAAAGGGCTTGCCGTACCAGGTCACCCGCCCGCCCAGCATCTGGTAGACGTCGGCAAGCGCCCCGGCGCATGCCTCCGGCACGCCGGCTCGCACCACGATCCGGTCCGGGTTGAGACAGTGCATGTGAACGTCGCGCTCGACGAGCCCCTCAAGCTCGGCGCGATAGTGTTGCGGATCGCCTTTTGGACTCTCCCGTAATCCCGTGCAGGCCAGGTCGGTGAAATTGCCATCGTCGGCGATGCGTACGCCCCGCCCCTCGAGCACCGCACGATCATCCGCAGTCCCGATGAAACCCACCGGCTCTTCCAACGCATTCAGCGCGGCGATCCCCGCCTCCCCGCTGGTCACGATCATATCCCAGCAGTCGCCCGGCAGGCCGATCCGCCCCAGCTGCTCCTCGACGGACTGCGCGGTGCGCGGCGCATTGGTGAGCAGGATCACGCCGCGGCCTTCGTGGCGCCACCGCCGGAGCCGCTCGGCCGCACCGGGATAAAGCTCGACGCCATTGTGGACCACGCCCCAGAGATCGCACAGGATCAGCCGGTATTTGGGGTCGAGGGTATCCCAGAAATTCATTCCAGGCCCGCGGCGGCGAGCGCCTCCTCGATCGGCGCGACATCCTCGGGATTGTTGAGCTCGCGCAGGGCGAACGGCGGCGGCTCGACCTCGACAACCGCGACCGGAATGCCCGCCGCAAGGAAGCGCAATTGCTCCAGCCCCTCGAGCGTCTCGAGTTCGCTCACGGCCGTCGAAACATAGCGCCCGAGCGCTTGCGGCCCGTAGGCATAGACCCCGACATGGAGCCGCACCGGCGACATCCCGCTCGCCAGCGCCGAGTTCGGCAAATGCGGGATCAGCCGCTTCGAAAAATAGAGCGCCCGGCCTTCATTGTCGGTGACCACGGTTGTGCCGCCGACCCGCCCCGCCGATTCCTCCGCCTGAAGCGCGCGCACTTCATCGCTTCGCAGCCGAATCGCGGGAGTCGCGACCATCGCATCGGCGTCGCTTTTCATATGTTCGATCAGCGCCTCGACGAAGCTGGGCGGCGTCAGCAGCGCATCGCCCTGGAAGTTGATCACCAGCTCGGGCTCGTGAAGCTGGGCCAGTGCCTCGGCGCAGCGCTCGGTGCCGTTGCGGCACTCGGGAGAGGTCATGATCACCCCCACCTGCGCAGGCGCGCAGGCCTCGGCGATCCGCTCGTCGTCGGTAACCACGAACACGCCCGACACGCCGCGCACGCGCCGCGCCGCTTCGACGCTTCGCCGGATCAGCGGCTTCGCGATGCCGGTCGCGCCTTTCAATTCGACCAGCGGCTTTCCCGGATAGCGCGACGAGGCATAGCGCGCCGGGATCAGGATGACGGTGTTCATCGCGGCGGGGGGCAGTCGTGGATGTGGAGCACTCCGACGGGCTTCCTCCCGCCTTGCTCCTGATCGACCACGAACAGCGCCGTGATCTTATATTGCTCGAACAGGGTCAGCGCATCGTCGACCAGCGAGTCGAACGCGATCGTCCTGGGATCGGGGGTCATGAACTCCGCGGCCGTGTGGTCGAGGCCCAGCTCGATATGGCGCCGAAGGTCGCCGTCGGTGATCGCACCGACCAGATAACCGGCGTCATCGACCACGCCGACGATCCCGAGCCGCTTGGCCGACATCTCTACCACCGCGTCGTGCATCGAGGCATCCTGGCGCGTCAGCGGCAGTGCGTCGCCCGAATGCATCAGCCGGCTGACCGGCTTCAGCCGCGCGCCGAGTGCGCCGCCCGGATGAAGCCGTCCGAAATCGCTGCGCGTGAAGCCCTTCTGGCGCATCACGGTCATCGCCAGCGCGTCGCCGAGCGCCAGCGCCATCGTCGTCGACGTCGTCGGCGCAACCGCTTCCGGTCCCACCTCGGGCCAATGCGGCAGCACCAGCGCCGCCGCAGCCGCCTTGGCCAGCATCGAACCCCCATTTCCTGTGATCGCAATCACCGGAATGCCGACATGCTGAAAATGATCGATGACCGCTTCGAGCTCGGCCGTCTCGCCGCTTTGCGAGATCAGCATTGCGGCATCGCCCGCACTCGCCATGCCGAGATCGCCGTGAATGGCTTCGGCAAGATGCAGGAAAGTGGCGGTCGTGCCGGTCGAGGCGAAGGTCGCGGCGATCTTGCGCGCGATGTGGCCCGACTTGCCGAGGCCGCTGACGATCAGCTTGCCGTTGCAGTCGAGGATCAGCCGCACCGCTTGTTCAAACGGCCCGTCGAGGCTGTCGGCGAGCGCATCGAGTGCACGCGCTTCGTCGTGAAGGATTTCGCGTCCGAACTGAAGCACGTCCGATGCCATGCGCCGGCACTAGCCGAACCGTCGCACGGCTGTGAAGCTTGACGGCGCTGCCGGTCATTGCGAGCGGAGCGCTGCGCTCCACGCGATGACGGGAACGAGGAGACCTGGGTGGCGAAGAAACTGACGCGCTGGATCCTGATCGCGCTGGTGCTCGGGATCGTCGCTGGCTGGGCGGTCAACCATGCGATCGACGACGGCAGCCCCGCCGCGGCCGCACGCCTCAAGTCGATCGCCGACTATCTCAGCATCGTCACCACGCTCTTCCTGCGCCTGATCAAGATGATCATTGCGCCGCTGGTCTTCTCCACTCTTGTCGCCGGAATCGCGCACATGGGCGATGTCGCCGCGCTCGGACGCATCGGGACTCGAGCGATCGGCTGGTTCATCCTTGCCGGCCTTGTGTCGCTGACGCTCGGCCTGATCCTCGTCCATTTGTTCAATCCCGGCGTGGGCGTCGGCCTCACGATCCCGGCGGCGAGCGCGGCGGGAGGCGTCGCCACCGCCGGGTTCAGCCTCAAGGACTTCGTCACCCACCTCGTCCCCGCCTCGCTGATCGAATCGATGGCGAACAACGAGATCCTTCAGATCGTCGTCTTCTCGATTTTCTTCGGCGTGGCGCTGACCGCCATCGGCGAGGCGGGAAGCCCGATCGTCCGCGGCGTCGAAAGCCTGGTCAAGGTCATGCTCCAGGTGACCGATTACGTGATGCGCGTCGCCCCGCTCGCCGTCTTCACCGCCGTCACCGGCGCAATCGCCGAGCAGGGACCGAAGATCATCCTCACCTTCGGCAAGTTCGTTGGAGTGTTCTACCTGGGCCTCGTCATCCTGTGGGCGCTGCTGATCGGCGTCTGCTTCCTGATCGTCGGCCCGAGGACGCGCCATCTGGTGCGCTACATCCGCGATCCCGTCGTACTGGCTTTCTCGACCGCCTCGTCGGAGGCCGCCTACCCGCGCACGCTGGAAGCGCTGGACCGCTTCGGCGTGCCGCCCCGCATCGCGAGCTTCGTCCTGCCCTTGGGCTATTCCTTCAATCTCGACGGCTCGATGATGTACATGACCTTCGCCTCGGTGTTCATCGCCCAGGCCTATGGCATGCACCTGAGCCTCGGGCAGGAGATCGGCATGCTGCTGGTGCTGATGGTCACTTCCAAAGGACTGGCAGGCGTGCCGCGCGCGTCGATCGTCATCCTCGCCGCTACTTTGCCGATGTTCGGGATTCCCGCGGCCGGCCTGCTGCTCATCCTCGCCGTCGACCATTTCCTGGACATGGGCCGCTCGGCAACCAACGTGGTCGGCAACGCGGTCGCCGCGAGCCTGGTCGCGCGGTGGGAAGGCGGCTTCGACCCGATCGAGCCGGCCGACGTCGAGCCGCCGCACGCGCCGTCGCACAGGACGCTTCCACCGGCGCGGAGGTAAGCCCTCTCTCCCCGGCGGGGAGAGAGATGGAGAGAGGGGGGGCTCAACGGTTTTGGATGAAAGCCGGACATCGTACACCCTCACCCTGCCCTCTCCCTTAAGGGAGAGGGGAATTCAACCGAACGGCCGGTCGATGCCCGGTGGCGGCTCGGTGAAGAATTTCGGACCCGCCTGCGTCATGTGCCAGCAGTCCTCGAGCCGCACCCCGAACTTGCCGGGAATGTAGATTCCGGGCTCGTCGGAAAAGCACATGCCCGGCGCGAGCGGCGTCGGATCGCCGTGGACGAGATAGGCCGGCTCATGCCCATCCATGCCGATCCCGTGGCCGGTTCGGTGCGGGAGGCCCGGAAGCTTGTAGCCCGGCCCATAACCCCAGCTCTCGTAAGCGGCGCGCACCGCGTCATCGACGCTTCCCGCCGGAACCCCGACCTTCGCCGCACGGATCGCGATCTGCTGGCCCTCGTGGACCTGGTTCCAGACCTTGCGCTGGTCGGGCGTCGGATCGGCGCCGAACACGAAGGTCCGCGAAATGTCGGACTGATAGCCGTGAACGGTGCAGCCGCAGTCGAACAGGATCGTGCTTCCGCGCCTGACGATCTGCGGCTTCTTCGAGCCGTGCGGAAGCGCCGAGGATTCGTCGACCAGCACCAGCGAGAATTCGCCGTTTCCGCCGAGCGCGGAAGTCGCCGCGTCGATCGCTGCGCCGAAATCCGCGGGAGTCATGCCGAGCCGGGTCGCCTCGCCAGCATGCCGCATCGCGCGCAAGGTGATGTCGTTCGCCGTCTGCATCAGCGCCAGCTCGGACGGCGACTTGATCAGCCGAAGCGCCCGGACGACCGGGTTGGCGCTCGCCGCTTTGGCTCCGGGAAGCTGCTGGGCGAGCCGGTCGATGATGAAATAACGGTCGGTCTCCTCGAACCCGACCGGCGCTCCGGCGGCGCCGCGCTCGCGCAAGAAGTCGGCGATGAGATTAAAGGGGTCCTCATCCTCGTTCCAGGTGCGGATCTCGGCCGGGATCGCGAGCGTCTCGGCGACCGAGGGGCGCTCGAAGAATGGCGTGACGATGATCGGATCGCCTTGCGCCGGGATCACCGCCGCGGTCAGACGCTCGGAGCGGGGCCATTCGACTCCGGTCAGATAATCCAGGCTCGATCCCGACTCGACCACGACCGAGCCGATGCCATTCTGCTGCATCAGCGCGCGCGCCCTGGCGAGCCGCTGGAGCCTCTCGGCGGGCGAGATCGGCGGCGGGAGCGGCACCGGCCTCAGCGCCTCGGCCGCCGCGGCCATGACTCTGCTCATCGGGACAGTCAGCGCGGCACCGAGCGCAGCGGTCCCCGCAAGAAAGCTGCGGCGCCGAATCATTTCGCTTCCCCTTATTGGCGTGGCCACTGTTGCACGGGTCCAAGCAATCGGCCAGCAGGCGCGACCCATGTTCGACTCACTGGCCCATGACGGCGTGAAGCGCCCCGGAACGCGCGAGATGACCGCGATGCTCGCCGCGCTCATGGGTCTCAATTCCTTCGCGATCGACGCGATGATCCCGGCGCTGCCCGCGATCGGTCGCTCGCTCCACGTGCTTAATGAGAACGAGCGGCAGCTGGTGGTCGTCGCATATTTCATCGGCTTCGCCTCGACCCAGCTGGTCTGGGGTCCGCTCGCCGACCGCTTCGGGCGCAAGCCCATCCTCGCGGCCGGAATCACGCTTTACGCCGCGTTCGCGCTGCTGTGCGCACTGGCGGGCAGCTTTCCGCTGCTGATCGCGGCGCGCGTCGGGATGGGCGCCTCGGCGGCAGTCACCAGGGTGCTCGTCGTCGCCATGGTCCGGGACCTGTTCGAGCGCGAGGCGATGGCGCGGGTGATGAGCCTGGTGTTCATGGTCTTCATGCTGATGCCGGTGCTCGCGCCCAACATCGGGCTCGCGATCCTGGCGGTTGCGCCGTGGCAGGCAATCTTCGCAGCACTCGCGGCTTATGCGCTGGCGATGCTGGCCTGGTCCGGGGCTCGGCTGCCCGAGACCCTGCATCCCGAATACCGCCGTTCGCTGCACCTCGGCGACATGGGTGCGGCGATATGGGAAACGATGCGCGAGCCGCAATCGCGCGGCTACACGATCGCCATCACGATCAGCTTCGGCGGGCTCGTCGCTTATATCGCCTCGATCCAGCAGATCGTGTTCGACGCGTTCCATCAGCCGCACCTGATCGGGCTGGTGTTCGCGGCAATCGCGGCGCCGATGGCGCTCGCCTCGTGGGGCAATTCGCGCGTGGTCGGAAGGTTCGGGCTTCGCCGGGTCGGGCATATGGCGGCGGCCGGATTCATGGTCATCGCCCTGATCCATGTCGCGGTCGCGCTCAACGGCCGCGAGACGCTGCCGGTGTTCGTGGTGCTCCAGGCGCTCACCATGTGCGCCTTCGCCTTCACCTCGTCCAACCTCAGCACGCTGGCGATGGAGCATATGGCGCCGATCGCCGGCACGGCTTCCTCGGTCCAGGGGATGATCGGGACGGTCGGGGCGGCGATCCTCGGCTTCGTGATCGGCCAGGCGTTCGATGGAACCGTGATCCCCTATGCGATCGGAACCGCGGCCTGCGCGGCCGGAGGCTTCATCGCCGTCGTTCTGACCGAGCCCCGGCAGCTCTTCGCCCGGATCAAGGCGGAAGGCGACGAGCCGTCGCTTCCTCCGATTCCGGAAGAGGTCGTCTAGCCCCCTGGGAACCCGGAAGCCGAGCCGGAGCGGCGGCAGGCCCGTGCCTGCGCACCGCCGGTACGCTGGCGAGCCTATTCGGCGGCGAGGCCCTCGTCGCTTTCCTCGTCAGCACCCGCGCCGACCATCAGCGCCTCGCCGACCTCTTCGGTGCGGCCGCGAATCGCATTCTCGATCCGCTGCGCGACGTCGGGATTTTCCTTGAGGTAGAGCTTGGCGTTCTCGCGGCCCTGGCCGATGCGCACGCTGTCATAGCTGAACCAGGAGCCGGACTTCTCGATGAGGCCGGCCTTGACTCCGAGATCGAGCACTTCGCCCACCTTCGAGACGCCTTCGCCGTACATGATGTCGAACTCGACCTGCTTGAACGGCGGCGCGACCTTGTTCTTGACCACCTTCACGCGGGCGGTGTTGCCGACGATCTCGTCGCGGTCCTTGATCTGGCCGGTGCGGCGGATGTCGAGGCGCACCGAGGCATAGAATTTGAGCGCGTTGCCGCCGGTCGTCGTCTCGGGGTTGCCGTACATCACGCCGATCTTCATCCGCAG
>DASUIB010000228.1:0-3878 GCA_036273235.1 Sphingomicrobium sp.
GATGAACTCGGCCTTGTTTCAAGCTCTCGAGGTCGAGCGCGTAGCCATGTTCGTGGTTCTCTCGCTGATTGTCCTGGTTGCCGTATTCAACATCCTCTCCTCGCTGATCATGCTGGTGCGGGCGAAGATGCGCGACATCGCGATCCTGCGGACGATGGGCGCGAGCCGCCGTGGAATGATGAAGGTCTTCATGACCGTGGGCGTGACGATCGGCTCGCTCGGAATCGTGCTCGGTGTCATCCTCGGAGCGATTTTCCTCTACTTCCGACAGGACGTGGTGAACGGGATCCAGGCCATCACCGGGGCGAATTTGTGGGACCCGTCGGTGCGCATGCTGACCGATCTTCCCGCCAAGACCGATCCGGTCGAGGTCGCCGTAATTATCCTGACCGCGCTGATCCTGTCGTTCCTGTCGACGCTTTACCCCGCCTACAAAGCCGCGAGCACCGACCCGGTGCAGGTGCTCCGCTATGAGTGAGCCCGTCCTCGTCACACGGACGCTCAAGCGCAGCTTCATGCAAGGCGACGTGACGATCGAGGTTCTGCGCGGAGTCGACCTTGCGGTTCAACCGGGCGAGATCGTCGCGCTGCTTGGGCCATCCGGATCGGGCAAGTCGACCCTGCTGCAGGCGGTCGGGCTCCTCGAAGGCGGGTTTCAAGGTTCGATCCGGCTGAAAGGCGAGGAAGCGGCCGAGCTCGACGACGAGGGCCGGACCCGCCTCCGGCGCGACCTGCTCGGCTTCGTCTATCAATTCCATCACCTGTTGGCCGAGTTCAACGCGGTCGAGAATGTCGTCCTGCCGCAATTGGTGCGCGGCGCCGATCCGCAGCCCGCGCGCGAACGGGCGAAGCAGCTGCTCGGCGCGCTCGGCCTGTCGGAGCGGCTCGATCACCGCCCCTCGAAGCTGTCCGGCGGCGAGCAGCAGCGGGTGGCCGTCGCCCGCGCGCTCGCCAACAAGCCGCCGCTCGTCCTCGCCGACGAGCCGACCGGGAACCTCGACGAGCATACAGCCGACGCAGTTCTGAGCGAGTTCCTCAACCTCGTCCGCGGCGAAGGCAGCGCGGCGCTCGTCGCCACGCACAACGAGCGTCTTGCAGCTAAGATGGATCGGGTCGTCCGGCTGCACGACGGACGGCTCCAATGATGGACCCGGAGGGCCGCAGCGACGTTCGACGTTCCGTGCGTACTCCCAACTGGACCACGCTCGCGCTGATCGGCGCGCTGATCCTGCTCATCCTCCTGATTGCCTATTTCGTGAGCAGCAGGAACCCCGACCAGGACAAGCTCACCGGGAACGAAGTCGCGCAAGGCGGGCAGCAGCAACAGCAGCAGCCGACCAAGGCCGCCGCGCCCGAGAAACTGTGCGCAAGTCCGCAAACCTACGATCTCATCAAGCGCGAGCTGTTCCGCCGCGCGGCGCAGCTTCGCGGAAGCGATCAAACGGCGTTCGACCAGCTCTCCACTTATGCGGTCGTGCGGATGGAAAATCCGGTGATGGAGAGCCAGAACAGCTCGACGCAGGCGGTGAACTGCTCGGGTTCGCTGTCGCTCGACCTGCCGCCGGGTGTCGCCGTGGTCGGCGGACGACGGACGCTGAGTTCCGACGTCGATTATACGATCCAGCCGGCGGCCGACGGCAGCGGCAACGTCGTTCTGCTCCGCAACGCCGATGCGATCATCGCGCCGCTCGCCACGCTCGCGCGGGTCGGCCAGACGGCTCCGGCACCGGCCGCGCCTGCTCCCGCTCCCTCGCCAGCGCCCGGCACGCAGCCGGCGCCCGCGCAGACCCCCACCGTCATACCCCCACAGCCCAAAGCCGCACAACCGGCGCCTTCGCCGCCGGTCCAGCGGCGCCCGCCGCCGGCCACGCCCGTCGTTCCCACCGGCGCCCGCCCGAGTTTCGATTGCGCAAAAGCGCGGACCAAAGGCGAGATCGCGGTTTGCTCCAACGCCGGTCTTGCGGCGCTCGACCGCAACATGGCGGCGCAATATGGCCGGGCGGTGGCGGGGGCGACGCCCGAGCAGCGCGCGCTGCTTCGAGCGACCCGGGGCCGCTTCCTCGCCTATCGCGACCGCTGCCCCAACCGCGCCTGCATCGGCGACGCCTATGTCGGGCGGATGCGGGAGATCCGCGACATCATGGAAGGGACGTGGCAGCCGCGCCGATAATAAGTGGATAAGTTGAAGCGCGTTGCTTGCGGTCGCGCGCTCGAAAACCCCATAGTCCAAGCGTGACTCAACCTTACGTTCCGCTCCGCGTCTTTTCTTCCTTCACGATGCTCGAAGGCGCGATGGAGCCCAAAACCATCGCCGAGCGCGCGGCCAGGCTCGGCTTTCCCGCAATCGCGGTCACCGACCGCAACGGCCTCTACGGAGTCATGCCGTTCAGCGACGCCTGCATTGCCAAGGGCGTGCAGCCGATCGTCGGCGCGATGCTCGCGGTCGCCAGGCCGCCGGAGATCGGCGGCGAAGGCGGGATCGACTGGCTCGTCCTGCTGGCCAAGGACGGGCAGGGCTATGCAAACCTGTGCAAGCTGGTCTCCTCGGCCCATCTCGAACGGCCGATCGAGCAAGACCCGCATGTGCCCTTCGCCAGGCTCCACGGTTTGAGCGAGGGGCTGATCGCACTGACCGCGGGAGGGGAGGGCGCGCTCGCCCGTCTCATCGTCGACGGACAGCTCGAGCGCGCGAAAGCCTATCTCGACCGCCTCGGGGCGCTCTTTCCCGACCGGCTCTACATCGAAGTCTCGCGGCGGGGCGACCCGATCGAGGAGGCGGCCGAAACCGCCTTGATCGAGCTCGCTTATGATCGCCGCCTGCCGCTGGTGGCGACGAACCCCGCCGCTTACGCGGACCCCTCGTTCCACGCCGCCCACGATGCGATGCTGTGCATCGCAAGCTCGGCCTATGTCGAAAGCGCCGATCGCGCGACCTCGTCGGCCGACGCATGGCTGAAGGACGGCGCGGCGATGGCCGAGCTGTTCGCCGACTTGCCCGAGGCGCTCGCCAACACCGCCGTCATCGCGCAGCGCTGCGCTGTCGGCGCGCCCAAACGGCGGCCGATCCTCCCGCGCCTCGGCGACAATGAGGATGAGCAGCTGCGCGCCGACGCGAAGGCTGGGCTCGAGCAGCGCCTCGCCGGCCGCGCCGGGGAAGACAGGGCCGTCTATCGGGAAAGGCTCGACTATGAGCTGGAGATCATCACCGGCATGGGCTTTGCCGGCTATTTCCTGATCGTCGCCGACTTCATCAAATGGGCCAAGGCCAGCGACATTCCGGTGGGCCCGGGACGCGGCTCGGGCGCGGGCTCGGTCGTCGCCTGGGCGCTGACCATCACCGACCTCGACCCGATCGCGTTGGGCTTGCTGTTCGAGCGGTTTCTCAATCCCGACCGCGTGTCGATGCCCGACTTCGACATCGACTTCTGCGAAACCCATCGCGACAAGGTGATCGCCTATGTCCAGGGCAAGTACGGACGCGACAGGGTCGCCCAGATCATCACCTTCGGCCGCCTCAAGGCCCGCGCCGTTCTCAAGGACACCGGCCGAGTGCTCCAGATGCCCTACGGCCAGGTCGACCGGCTCGCCAAGCTGATCCCGAACCATCCGACCGATCCGTGGACGCTGGAGCGCTCGCTGAACGGCGTCTCGGAACTTGCTGCGGAGTATAAGGACGATCCCGACGTCAAGCGGCTGTTCGACCTCGCGATGAAGCTCGAGGGCCTTCCGCGCCACGCCTCGACCCACGCGGCGGGCGTGGTGATCGGCGACCGTCCGCTCGACGAGCTCGTTCCGCTCTACCGCGATCCGCGCTCGGACATGCGGGTCACCCAGTTCGACATGAAATATGTCGAAGCCGCGGGGCTGGTGAAGTTCGA
>DASUIB010000229.1:0-7238 GCA_036273235.1 Sphingomicrobium sp.
GGCTATCTGTTCCGCCGCGATGGTCCCGCCAGGCGGCTCGACACCCTGGCCTCCAGCGAGCTGGCGGCGATCGCCGGCAATTGCGCTCAAGAGCTGCAGTCCAAATTTTGGGGCGGCTATGTCGCCGCGATCGCCGAGCAGGAGTGCGTCAGGATCCTGCGCGATCCGTCGGGGACCTTCCCATCTTATTATTCGCGCAGCCGGGGCTCCGTCGCGTTCGCGTCCGACGCCGAGCTCCTCGTCGATGCTGCATTTAGCACTGCGTCGATCGACTTCGACGAAATTGGACGGACATTGTACCGGGCATTCGTTCCCACGCCCGCGACCGCGCTTCGCGATATCCGCGAGCTGCTCGCGGGCTTCGCCCTTTGTCTCCCCGACGGTTTCGACGGGGCCGAGGCCTTCTGGTCGCCCTGGGACCACGTCGCTCGCCACAGCGATGCTCCGGCGGCGGCCGCCGAGCGCCTGTCGCGAGTCGTCCTGCACTGTATCCAGGCCTGGGCTTCGACCGGCACTCCTGTGCTGCTCAGCGTTTCCGGAGGACTCGATTCATCAATCATCGCCGCCTGCCTTGCTAAGGCCGGCACGCGCACGGTCTGCCTGACGATGTTCACGGACGATCCGGCCGGCGATGAACGGCCGTTCGCCCGGGCGCTGTGCGAGCATCTTGGTCTGCCGCTGATCGAACGCCCCTACCGGCTCGAGGACATCGACATCACTGCGCCATTGGCGGCCAATCAGCCAAGGCCGAGGGACAGGACGCAGGCCGTTGCCCATGAGCGGGTCCATTATTCGGTCGCTCGTGAGATCGGGGTCGGCGCGTTCATGAGCGGCAATGGCGGCGACCATGTGTTCGGCTATTCGCAGTCCGCCGCTCCGATCGCCGACCGGTACCTCAGCGAGGGACCGGGGCAGGCAATGTTCGCGTCGCTTTTCGATGTCTGCAACCAGACCGGCTGCAGCTTGGTCGACGCGCTTCGCCAGGCATGGCGCCTGGCCCACGCCTCGCCAGCCTATCGCGTGCGTCCTAATCCCCTCTTCCTTGACCCCGACTTCATCGCGTCTCTCGACAGCGGCGATGTTCGACATGCCTGGCTCGATGCGCCGGCCGGAGCGCTTCCGGGCAAGGCGGCGCATATTGCGACGATCCTTCGGGTCCAGCCCAATCTCGAGCCCAGCGGCGGGACCGGATTCGCGCTGCTCAACCCGCTCGTCTCGCAACCGATCGTCGAAACCTGCCTCGCGGTCTCGAGCTGGGAATGGCGCTCGGGCGGCCGCGACCGGTCGCTTGCGCGGCGCGCGTTCGCGCGCGACCTGCCGCCGCTCATCCTCAACCGCCGGGTCAAGGGCTCGCCGGGGCGGTTCGCGGCCAGGCTGCTCGATCTTTTCCGGGAGCCCATTCGCGAGCGCCTGCTCGGAGGCCGCCTTGCATCGCACAGGATCATCGACTCCATCGCCCTGGAGCAGGCGCTCGCCGGGGAGCGGCCGGTCCCCGATCTCCAGCGCGTCCGGATTCTCGAGCTCGTCAATGCCGAGGCGTGGATCGACCATTGGATCGCTCGCGCGGGGACAGGCTAAGGCGCTCTCCCGGACATCAGATCGGGTGCCCGTGACCCGCTTCCCGTTTCAGGCGGTCCCATTCCTTGAGCTCGGGCTGGCGGTCCGGCGCGTCCGACCGTACTCCACGAAGCCAATAGTCGAACCAGTCGAGCGACCGCCGGTAGGTCGAAAGCCGATGCGCCGGCTGCCAGCGCGCATGATATTCGCCGGGATATTCGAACAGGTCGACCGCAACCCCCGCTTCGCGAAGCGCCGTATAGGTCAGAAGCGTGTCGAGAAATTCCTCTTCCGATGCATTGATCAGGATCGGTGCCGAAATCCTGCGCGCGTTCGCCGACAGAGCGACCTGCTTCCAGAACGGGTCGTCGAGCCCGAGCACTCCGGGATATCCCTCGGCCAGGAAATGGCGAGCCGCCGACGGGCCTGCGGTCGAAATGAAGGTCGGATCCCAGCAACAGGTGCTGGTGGCCGCCGCCGAAAACAGCCTGCTGTGGATGAGCGCCCATTCGACCGTGCTAGAACCGTCGCTGAGGCCGGTGATCCCGATGCGCTTCGGATCGGCCACGCCGCGGTCGATGGCGAGCTTCACGCCCCCTTCGAGCGATGCCTCGATGTTCCGCCGGTTGGCAAAATGCTCAAGGTCCTTGCGCCCGACCTCCTCGTAATCCTTGGAGCGCATCGCCGAGCTCAGTGACGGCGACTTGAAGCTCAGCACCGCATAGCCGCGATTGGCGAACGCCTGGATCGGATATTCATCGTCGGTCCCGCCGCGAAGGAATCCGCGCGTGTCATATTGGACGACCACCATCGGATATTTCCGGCCCTTGCGATAGCCGACCGGCAGGACAAGGTCGGCGATGGTCTCGCTTCCGAATCTGTTGCGCCAGTGCAGCCGCTCGGCCGTGCCGAGAGTCAGACGGGCAAATTCCGGATTGGGGTCGAACAGCAGCTCTCGCGTTCGCGTCGCGGGATCGAGCCAAACCAGCCGCCCCGGCTCGAGCGAGGAATCCACCCGGCAGATCAGGCTCGCGCCGTCAGGTGCGCAGCTCGAAAGCACATCGTCGGTAAGATAGAGGCGGCGAACCGCTCCGCTTCGAAGATCCCAATCATAGATGGCGGTCGACGCGTTCGCCCATCCTTCCGAACGGAAGAAGCGGACATGAGTTCTGCCTGGCATCCACCATGGTTTCATCGCGCCGTGACACGCCTGAGCGATGCAGGTGACGACCCGTCCATCGACCATGCGCGCATGGAAACTCCCCGCCTGAGCGCCGCCCGTCAGGTCGGTCGCTCTGATTTGCAGTCCGGTCGCGTCGATCGCCGGTGCGGCCCCGGCATTGGCGATGATCTGACGGTCGGCCGAAACGAGCGCGGCTTCCTCTTCGGTCGGCGCGCGGATCGTCCCGCTCGCCGTATCCAGCACCTGCACCTCTCTCGGGACGGGTGCTTCGGGCAGCGGCCTTTTCGAAAGCCAGGGCACGAAGCGGTCGTCATAATGCCAGCCGTTGAGCCCTTCCTCGTCGATCTCGCGCTCCTGGCTGAGGATCCCCGGACGAGTGGCGTAGACGATGCTCGAGCCGTCGGGCCCGATCCGGAAATCGACGACATCGGTCTCCGAACGGGTGAGTGGAGCGCTCCCGCTTCCGTCCGCAAAAGCGCGCCAGACCTGGGTCGTGCCGCCCGAATGCTTGAGGAAGGCGATCCACTTGCCGTCGCTCGACCAGCGCGGGCTGACCACCCGCATATAGCCCATCGGAAAATCGGCGATTCCGCGAAAGTCGATGGTCAGAAGGAGGACATCGCCGCCCTCATCGACGATCCTCGGCCCTTCCCTGCCGGTCAGATCGAGGATCACCATCGCAAGGCAATAGACGTTCCGCCGGGCGTCGCCGCGCCTCAGCTGGAAGGCCGCACGGCGTCCGTCGGGCGACAGGGTGAAGATCGGCTCGGCATAATATTGCGGATCGGCGGGACCGATGTCGCGAAGCCGCGCCAGATCCTCGGGAGCGAGCGCGCGCTTTCCCGCGGGCAATTGACCGGGCGGAAGGATTCCATCGCACTCCGGATGAGCAGCCGCCTCGCCGTGCGCCGCCGCCGGCACCGCGGCGAGAAGCGCCGCGAACAGGAGGATTGCCCGCATCACCAGGTCTTGCGGACCGAGACGGCAAGGAAGCGGCCGACGGGCGATTCGTTGGTCGAATCGAAGGGCGCCGCTTCAGGCGCTGCATTGCGGATGAAATGCGGCTTCTGGTTGAGGATGTTCAGCGCCGAAAGCCTCAGCTCGACATTGCGGAACGCTCCGCCCCGGGCGCCAGTCCGAAGGCTCGCATTGAGGTCTAGCGTGACGAACGCACCGATCTTGTCCGCCTCGGGAAAGCGGTTGTCCCTCGTCGGTCCGAGATAATTGACGAAGGCCGCAAGTCCGGCAGCCCTCCAGTCCCACAGGGCGCCGGCCCGCCCGCGCCAGTGCGGCGGATTGAAGACCGTGCCCGCGAGCTGGACGACCGGCTGGCCGACCGCAAGTTGCTGCTCGCTCTGAAGGTAGCTCGCAGCCCCGGTCAGAAGCAGCTTCCCGCCGCGCCCGAGATCGAGATGGTAGTCGGCGCTGAGGTCGACGCCGTGGATCTTCTGTCGCTCGGTATTGCGGATCGACCCGTCGATGATCGCACCGACCCCCGAAGGATCGAACGGTGCGCCGGTCTGGTTGACGAGCCCGCCGGGCAGGGTCGCGATCAAGGCGTCGACCTCGTCGGCCGACGGATTGTAGGTGATGAGGTCGCCGAAGATCGGATTGAACAGCGCGGTGAGGACGCTCGTGATCGGCGCAGCGATCCGGTCGCGATAGTCGATGTTAAAATAGGTCGCCTGAAGGTCGAATGCGGGAATGAAGCGCGGCCGTAGCTCGAGCGTGCCCGACCAGGTGGTCGCATGTTCGGGCCTGAGGTTCGGAGCGCTGCCGGCAAGGAGAAGGACCGGCGAGCCGGGGGGCTGAGGCGGCGGCGAGAAGATGAATCCGGGAAGGAGGTCGCCCTCGCGCACTTCATTGACCTGAAGAAGGGTCGGGATCTTGAACGACTTCCCCCATGTCGCCCGCACCGTCACGTCCGGCGCGGGTTGGTAGACCAGCCCGAGTTTCGGGGTGTTCACCGCTGCGATCCGGTTCCAATGCTCGTATCGAAGCGCCGCGCTGAGCGTCAGCCGGTCGATCAGCGGAATATCGAGGTCCGGGCGGACCAGGGGAAGCGACAGCTCGCCATAAGCGAACTGAACGCTTCGCTTTTCGGTAAAATGATCGGTGGTGGCGCTTTGACCGCCGCTGATCACCGCTTCATTGACATGGAGCGACACGTCCCTGAGGCCGCCGCCCACTGCAAGACGCGCATCGCCGCCGGGAAGAGGAAACAAGGGACCCTCGGCGGTCGCTTCGACCCCTTTGAGACCGTCGGCGTAGAGCAGATGCGCGTTGGTCGGGACGCTGTCGAAAAAGTTGCTTGCATCGAGCAGGGTCCGGCTGCGGGAATCGGTTGCGCTCAGGCTCGCCTGCCAGCCGCCGAGCTCGGCGCGCAAGGTCGGCGTCAGCGACCAGGACCGGACGTGGTTGTGCGAAACGAGGCCCTCGACGCGGACGTCGGCGGTCGGGAGAAACGGGTTCTGCGAAAGCGACGAACGGTTCATGGCCGTTCCGTCGAGATCGAGGCTCAGCCCTGGAGCGATCTGTTGATGGGCGCTGAGAATGCCGCTCGTCTGGCGGATTCCATCGGTCAGGAAGAGCGAGGGATCGACGGTCCGGGTAAAGTCGCGTTGGCCGGCGGTGAGCGGAGTCGCGCTGCTTCGGTCGAGCGCAACCATGAACCCGCCCGATGGCCAGCGATGGCCGCCGACCAGGCTATATTGGTGCTGGAAGTCGCCGCCGCCGGTCGATCCGCCGATCCGCGCCGTCGTCTCGAGCCCCTCATAATCGCGCCTCAGGATGACATTGGCGACGCCCGCAACGGCGTCCGAGCCATAGAGCGCCGATGCGCCGTCCGCGACCACCTCGATCCGATCGATGGCGCCCAAGGGGATGGCCGAAATGTCGACGCCCTGGTCGATCGCATCATAAGAGAGGCGATGGCCATTCAGCAGAGTCAGCGTGGCGTCGGGTCCGAGGCCGCGGAGATTGAGGGCCGCTGAATCGTTGAGATTCTGCTGGCCGCCCTGTTCTCCCCCGCCGGCGATCCCGCGGTTCTGCCCGCCGGTATAGTTCTGCGGCAGGATACGCGTGAAATCGGAGAGATCGCTGATTCCCGCCTGCTCGAGCTGGCGCCGAGTCGCGACGATGACCGGCGATGCCGAGCCCGCGCCGCGGATTCGGGTGCCAGTGACCGTGATTGCGGGTGCCGAGCGTTCAGCGCTTCCGGTCGCGCCCTTCTTCTCTGCGAAAGGGGCTCGCTCGACAATGAGCGTCCCCTCGACCAGCCGATACCGCAGCCCGGTCCCGGCCAGCAGCCGCTCCACCGCCTCCTCCGCGGTGAACGCGCCCGAAAGCGCGGGCGCCTGCTGGCTCCCGACCAGGTCGGCAGGCGCAATGACATTGCGGCCTGTGCGAACCGCCACATCCCTCAGCGCCTGGGACAGAGTTTCGGCCGGCAGGTCGAAGGTGAAGTGATTCTGTGGCTGGCCAGTTGCGGCCGTTGCGCTCGCAACGGCGAGCAAGACCCATGCCGTCGATTGAAGCTTTCGCACGTCCGTTCTCCCCCTCGAGCCCGTCGCGGGCCGGCAATGGGAAGACGGTGGACGGCGTTCTTACCCCCCTCTTTTATTTGAAGGGCGTTGAAACATGTTGCGCGAGAGGATCAGGTTTCCATCGCCATCCTGCTGGAGCGAAAGGCCGAACGCTGCCGCAAGCGCCTTCGCGAACCCGGCGGTGTCGCCGGCGCGGAACGCGCCCGTGACGCGCACAGCATCCAAATCTCCGGCGAGAAGGATGTGCCGCTCCGAGTAACGGTTGGCGAGCGCGACGGCATCGGCGAGCGGGGTCCCGTCGAACTGCAGCATTCCGCGGGTCCAATCCTGACCGGCCGGCGGCGGAGACTTCTGCGTCTGGCCCGCGTATGGCGTGCCAGCCCGTTCGCCGGGACCGAGCACCAGATCGGAAGTCCCGCCCTCGTGAGTTGTACGGACATCGGCGCTTCCAGCGAGAACTTGGACGCCGTCTTCCGGACCGGCTCGCTCGACGTCGATGACGCCTTGCCGAGTCGCAACCGTGGTGGCGCCTTCTTCAATCACGAAGGGCGACCTTGCTGCAGCAACCTCGAAACGTGCCCGTCCGCGGTTCAAGCGCGCGAGTCGATGCGAGCGATCGATTGCGACTTCGATGCGCGTGTCGGTATCGAGAGTGACCTTGGACCCGTCGCTGAGCTCGACCTGCCTGATCTCTCCGATATTCGTCATGAGCATGATGGTGTTCGCCCGGCCGAATAGCGCTGGGCGACCATCGAGCAGGAGGAAGCCGGCCGGGACCAGCGCGACGAGCGCTATTGCTGCAGCCATTGCATAGCGGGGCGTGCGATCAGGCATCTTCCGAGCGGTAGCGGCCGAGGGGGCGGATCCCGCAGAGGAACGGCGCAACAGTCCGGCCTGCTCGTAGCTCCGCTGGACCCGGTCGAACGCGGCGGCATGGCTGGCGTCCGCCTCGA
>DASUIB010000230.1:0-4427 GCA_036273235.1 Sphingomicrobium sp.
CGGCCTGATCTCGCGCGATCTCGTCGTCGAACAGCGCAAAGCAGGTCGCGCCCGAGCCGGACATGCGAACGAAGCTCGCCCCCGGTCGAGTGCCGAGCCAGGCGAGCACAGCCTCGATTTGCGGGACGAGCGCGATCGCCGACTGCTCGAGATCGTTGCGGCCTTCGCGCCAGTCGCCGAGCGAGCCCCTGTCCTCTCCGTCCCAGCCCGCAAAAACCTCCGCCGTCGAAAGCCGGACGCGCGGGTTCACCAGCAGGATCGGCGCACCGGAGAGTTCGGGAAGCGCTATCGGCGTGACCCGGTCGCCTGCCCCTTCGCCGCGTGCAGGCAGGCTGAGGAGGCAGGCCGGGACGTCGCTTCCGAGCGCCGGCGCAACCTCTTCGGCGAATTTGGGATCGATCCGCCACAAGGACGTGAGCAACCTCAGCGCGGCGGCGGCATCGGCCGATCCGCCGCCGAGGCCGGAAGCAACCGGGAGCCGTTTGTCGAGCACCAGCGCCGCGCCCTCGCTCATTCCAGCAGCCTCCGCGAGAGCATGAGCAGCATTTAGCACGAGATTGTCCAGCTCGCTCCTCAGCTCGTTGGCGAACGGCCCCGTCACCTCAAGCGAAATCTCGTCGGCGCGCTCGCCGGTCAGCCGATCGCCGTCGGTGCAGAAGGCGAAGATGGTTTCGATCGAATGCCGCCTGTCGCGCAGGCGACGTCTCACATGAAGGGCGAGATTGAGCTTCGCCGGCGCAATCTCGACCGCCGCGGTCAAGGCGCCGAGTTCGCCGTGGTTAGACCGGACGCGAGCTTGGCCTTGACTCGCGCGGCCATCTTGTCCTCCGCCGTGACCAGCGCCGCATTCCACGCGAAACGCGCTTCATAGCGCCGGCCCGACTTGTAGAGCGCGTCGCCGAGATGCTCCTGGATTTCCGCCTGGTCGGGATCCTTTTCAGCCGCGCGTTGCAGCGTATCGATCGCTTCGGCGACCTTGCCACGCTTGAACTCCGCCCAGCCGAGCGAGTCGGTGATCGATGCATCGTCGGGCGCGAGCTGGCTCGCCTTGCGGACCATGGCTTCGGCGGCATCGGCATCTTCGCCATGCTCGAGCATCGCATAGCCGAGGAAGTTGAGCAGCAGCGGCTGGTCGGGGGCGGTCGCGAGCCCTTGCTGAAGCGCGGCCTTGGCCTCGGGCCAGCGGTTGGCTTCCTCGAGCGCATTGGCCTGGAGCAACAGCAGCGACCAGAGCTCGCTCTTCAGCCCCTGGGCATTCGCAAGCGCCACGGAGCGTCCGAACGCGTCCGCCGCCTCACTATGGCGGTCCATCGCCTCGAGCACGTCACCGAGCCGCGAAAAGTCCGCGGTTCCCGCATTCGGGTCCCTCACCGCCGCGGCAGCGATCGCATAGGCCTCGTTGAACCTCTTGGCTTTGGTCAGGATCTGCACCTGCACGTCGCGCACCTGCGAGATCAGCGGGTCGGTCGGAGGAACGGCGCTGAGCAGCGCGAGCGCTTCGTTGCCGCGATCGTTGTCATCGAGCAGTAGCGCCAGAAGCGCGGTCGCGCTCGAATTCTGCGGATCGGCATAACGCGCGACCTGCACCAGGCCGACGGGGGGAGCCGACCGCTGCAGCCTCGCGATCTCCGCGCCGAACGCGGTCAGCACCGAGCTCAATGCCTTGGCGGTGGTGTCGATCGCTTCGCCGCTCGGCCGGCCGGCGAGGATCCGCTGGCGCGCCGCCGCGGCATCGCTGCCGATGCCGTCGATCATCGCCAGCGCGCGAGCCCGATCGCCGGCGGCGAGGAAGCCGTCGGCGAGGGCGAGCCTCACCCGAGTCTCGCGCCCGCCGGCGGCGGCGATTGCGCGCCGAGCGAAGGGCTCGGCCTCGGTGGTCCGGCGGAACTTCAAAAGCAGGAATGCCTGCTCCTCGTCTCCGAGCGGCCGGAGCAGGCTGTTCGCCGCGATCTGGCCGATGCTTGAAAGCGCGCGCGCCTGGTTCCCGCGCTCGGCCGAGTCCCAGGCGGTCAGCAGCGGCGCGAGGAAGGTCAGGTCTCCATTGGCGCCGCCGCTCCCGTTCAGCCACGGCAGCGCTCGATCGACACGATGCTGCCTCACCGCCTCGGTCACCAGCAGCAGCCGGGCTTCGTTGGAGAGCTTGTCCGCGGGGATCTTGCCGGCAAGGCTCAAAGCGAGATCCATCCGTCCCGAGCCGATCGCTTCGGCAAGCGCCTGCTGCGCGAACTGAAGCTGGTCCGGTTGCGTGTCGGCGAGGCTGGCGAGCAGCTCGGCGGCGCGCACATGGTCGCCGTTCATCGCCGCCGCGCGCGCCTCGACATAGGTTACCGCCGGATCGCCTGTGGAGAGCCGCGCGGCGAGCGCCGGCGCCGGAGCCAGCAACAGCGCCGTCGCCGCGGCACCGATCAGGAGCTTACATGTTCGGGTAATTGGGCCCTCCGCCGCCTTCCGGAGTGACCCAGTTGATGTTCTGGGTCGGGTCCTTGATGTCGCAAGTCTTGCAGTGGACGCAATTCTGGGCGTTGATCTGGAGTCTCGGTTCACCGTTCTCGCCATCGACAAATTCATAGACCCCCGCCGGACAATAGCGCTGCTCTGGGCCGGCATAAACCGGCAGGTTGATGGCGGTCGGTATGTCGGCATCCTTGAGCGTCAGATGAACCGGCTGGTTCTCCTCGTGATTGGTGTTGGATACGAACACCGACGACAGCCGATCGAAGGTCAACACTCCATCCGGCTTGGGATAATTGATCGGCTGGGCCTGGTCCTTATGGCGCAGGCTGGTGTGGTCGGCCCGAAGCTTCAGAGTCCAGGGCAGACCCAGCCCCAAGTGGTTCAGCCACAGGTCGAGCCCGGCATAGAGCGTTCCCGCCGTCCCGCCCCAGTGAGCGACCGCCGGCTGCGCGTTGCGGACTCCCTTCAGCTCCTTCGCCACCCAGCTCTTGCGGAGAGCGACTGGGTAGCTCTCGAGGATGTCGGCGGACCGATCGGCCGTGATGGCTTCGAACGCCGCTTCGGCCGCGAGCATCGCTGATTTCATCGCGGTGTGCGTGCCCTTGATCCGAGGGACGTTCACGAACCCCGCCGAGCAGCCGATCAGCGCCCCGCCGGGAAAGACCAGCTTCGGGATCGCCTGATAGCCGCCCTCATTGATCGCCCGCGCGCCATAGGACACGCGGCGCCCGCCCTGGATCTCGGCGCGGATCGCCGGATGGGTCTTCCAGCGCTGCATTTCCTCGAACGGCGAGAGATACGGATTGGCGTAATCCAGCGATACCACGAAGCCGAGCGCGACCTGGTTGTTCTCCTGATGATAGAGGAACCCCCCGCCCCACGCGTCCTTCAGCGGCCAGCCTTGGGTGTGGATCACTCGTCCGGGCTTATGCTTTTCGGCAGGGATGTCCCATAATTCCTTGATTCCGATACCGTAAACCTGCGGGCCGCTTTCCTCCCGCAGGCCGAACAGCTCGGTCAGCCGCTTGGTCAAATGGCCGCGCGCGCCTTCGGCGAAGAAGGTGTAGCGCGCGTGAAGCTCCATTCCGGGCTGGTAGTCGGGGCGATGCGCGCCGTCGCGGGCGATTCCGACGTCGCCGGTCGCGACGCCTTTCACCGAGCCGTCCTCGTTGAACAGGATCTCCGCGGCGGGAAATCCGGGAAATACTTCGACCCCGAGCTCTTCGGCCTGCCCCGCAAGCCAGCGGCAGAAATTGCCGAGGCTCAGCGTGAAGGTCCCACGGTTGTTCATGAACGGCGGCATCAGGAAGTGTGGGAATTCCCACTTCTTGCGCTCGCTCAGCACCCAATGATGGTTTTCGCTCACCGGAACGGTCAGCGGCGAGCCCTTGTCCTTCCAGTCGGGGATCAGCTCGTCGAGCGCCTTGGGGTCGATCACCGCGCCCGACAGGATGTGCGCCCCGACCTCGCTACCCTTCTCGAGGATGCAGACCGACAGCTCGCGTTCGGCCTTGTTCGCCAGCTGCTTCAGGCGGATCGCGGCGCTGAGACCGGCGGGACCGGCGCCGATGATCACCACGTCATATCGCATGGATTCGCGTTCGCTCATCCTCTCGTCGCGTCCTCCACACAATTCGACTCGTCCGCCCTGCCAATTCCTTGACCGTGGCGTCAATGGCGGGCGAGGTAAGCGCCATGGGCGGGGAAGTGGAAAGCATCGGCATTGCCGAGGTGCGCAGCGCACTCACCTGGTGGCTCGAGTCCGGGGTCGATGCGACCGTTCAAGAAGAGCCGCGCAATTGGCTGAAGCCGGTCTCGCCCAAGGTCGTGAAAGAGCAAGCTGCTGATCGCTCTGCGGAGCAGCCGGCCCACGAGACGCTCGACGAATTCCGAAACTGGCTCTCCACGAGCGAGTATTTGCCGATGGGTGGCCGTGCGGCGCGCCGGGTCCTTCCTCATGGGCCTCAGGAAGC
>DASUIB010000231.1:0-3726 GCA_036273235.1 Sphingomicrobium sp.
TCCAGGTAGATGCGGAGATGCCCGTATGCATCGCGTGTTTCAATCGTTCATTGACGGTCTCTCCGCCAGCACCGGCGCAATCGACCTGCAGAACGTCCTCACGCGGGCCGGACGCGCACTCGACCTGGGCTGCTTTGCCTATCTGGCCCTTCCATCGCGCCGGCCGGACGGGCCCCAACTTATTTCGAACTATCCGGTGAAGTGGACCGCCCATTACCTGGAGCAACGCTACGAACGGGTCGACCCGGTAATCGTCAGGGCGCTGGCGTCGCCGGAGCCTTTCGAGTGGGGACAGGAGGCTACTCCAGAGCCTCTATCGAAGCCGCAATGCGCATTGCTTGACGAAGCAGCACAGTTCGGCATCCGCTGTGGCTTCACCGTGCCGATACACAATACGCGCGGCCCGATCGCGGCGGTTACGTTCGCGGCTGACGAGCGCCGAGCAGCCTTCCAGCGCTGCATCGATCAACATCGGCACGTCCTCCAGCTGATGGCGATGTACTTTCACGCGCATGCGCAGCGGCGTCTCACGCCCAACCGCGTCGTTGATGGTGTCGCGCTGTCGCCACGAGAGTTAGAGTGTCTCGAATGGGCGGCGCAAGGAAAGTCGGCGTGGGAGATCGGGCGCCTTCTGAACGTCTCGCGCCGCACAGCGGCGTTTCATCTCGACAATGCCAAGACAAAATTCGGCGTCCGCACGATCTGTCAGGCCGTAGCGAAACTGGCGGCTGCCAGATCGACAAGCGAATAGGTTCCCGTGTCAGGCCCCTGTGCAACTGCACAGGATGAGAAAGCCTCCGGTAATTGCCTTCTATCGAGCAGGTCTAACCCTGCCAGGAGGCGAATATGCTCCAACTCATCAACCCCGAGTGCTACGGCGAGTTCATCGACGACCTCGCCGAAATGCATCGGCTCCGCTACCGCGTCTTCAAGGAACGTCTGGGCTGGGACGTCGAGGTCAGCGGCGACATGGAGATCGACGAATTCGATGCCTGCCGGCCTGCGTACCTACTGCAGACGGATGACGAGGACCGCATTCAAGGGTGCGTGCGCCTGTTGTCGACGACCGGCCCCACAATGCTTCGCGACACGTTCCCGGCGCTCTTGGACGGACAGGCTGCGCCGGCATCCGACGCCATCTGGGAAAGCAGTCGCTTCGGCGTCGATCTGTGCACCAGAGAGGCGAAGACGGCGGGCAGCATCGCACGAGCGACCTATGAACTCTTCGCCGGTATGATCGAATTCGGCTTGATGCGGCGGCTCACCGATATCGTGACCGTGACGGACGCCCGGATGGAGCGGATTCTTTGCCGCGCCCGCTGGCCTTTGAAACGGCTCGGCGCGCCGCGGCCAATCGGGAAAACGATCGCGGTCGCCGGCTACTTGGAAGTCTCGCGCGAGCGGCTGCGGAGTGTTCGACAAGCGGGAGGCCTCAGCGCGCCAGCGATCTGCGATGGGGGAGTCCGAATCGGACGGTCCAATCCGCGCGAAGCGGCGGAGAAGGCGGTCGCGTAAGTCCTCGATCGGCAGCCGGTGGAAGCCGGCGCCGGCGAGCGCCGCCGCCGCAAGCGACTTTGTTTGCTCGGTCCGTCGACCCGCCGATCGCCACACCCCGGCTGCCGATTCCTGCATCGGAGGCGCAGAGTAAACTTGCAAAGCCTGTCGGACATGGAGATTCGTGATCTCATGTATCTTGAGGCCTCGGCGGCCGCAGGCAACTTCACGCATGCCGCCAAGGCTCTCGGAATCAACACATCGACAATCAGCCGTCGCGTGGGACGATTCGAGGATGAGCTCGGTCTCGCAATGTTTGAACGTGGGCACGCTGGCGTTCGGCTGACGACGGGCGGCAAGGCGATACTGCCGCACATCCGCCGCGCGTTAGCCGAGCTCGACGCCATTCGTCATGCCGGCGATCAAAATGGCAATGGCATCGTCGGCGAAGTCCGCCTCGCGGTGCGAATGCCGCCGGTCGGTGAACCGCTGCGGAGCCTCTTGTCCGGTTGGCGAGAAAGACATCCGGAGGTCGTGCTTTCGATCGCGGAATTGAACGAGTGGGAGATCCAAAGGGCCGAGCGGGAGCGTCGGATCGATGTTGCTCTGATGACGAGCCACACGTTGTGGCCCGACGCCGTGACGGCGCCGCTCTACCGCGAGCGGATTGTTGCGGCGATCCCATGTGAACATCCGCTCTCGGAGCATGACGCCGTCGATTGGAAGAGCTTGCGGAGGGAAACCTTCCTTGTTCAGGCCTGGGACAACAGTCACTCCGCCCGCGAGTTCTACTCTTCGTTCATGGGCTGCGGCGTCAGGTTCGAGTCCCACGCCGGCAGCAAGCAGTGCGTGTTCGCGCTGGTCGCAGCAGGGTTCGGGATCACCCTCGCCACGACGAGCCAAGCGGAAGTCGTGTTCCCGGGCGTCGTCTATCGGCCGATCCGCGAGGAGAACGCTTGGGTGCAGGTAGAGCTCGTGTGGTGCCCGGAGGCCGAAGACCCGGCCGTCGGACGGTTCGTCGCCTTCATGCGCGATGAGGCGCGCTCACGTCAGCTTTTCTGAGCCGGATTTTTCAGAATGTGGACGCTGCGGCGGGGATTCCGTGCGGCGCAGTTTGGCGAAGGCGCGGTCGGTCGCCATGAACCGCACCAACATGGGACCGATCAGCTTTGCTGGCTCCACCACTCCCTGGCCAGTTTCACGGCCAAGCGCATTGCCATAGGCCACGAGGTCGCGATGAATCGTGGCGGACAATTCGATCGTGAGCTTGACCGGCTTGTCGTCCGGAATCGTCCCGAGCTTCAGCTTTGCCATGTTGGTTCCTCATGCGCCGTAGGGTTCGAGGACGAGATCGTGGGTGACCATCACGCGCACGGGGAAGCCCGGCCTGATGGTGATCGTCGGCTGAATGTTGAGAGAGCGCCCGACGACTTGCTCGCCGACCTGGCTGAAGCTCTGCGATGCGCCCTGTCGGATCGCCTGCGCCAGATTGTTCTCGCTGTTGCTCGTGCCCGCTTCGGAGCCGACGCTCAAGAGCGTGGAGAGGATCGCCGCCTTGAACAGCATGCCCCAATGGTTGTCGACCTCGTCCTCGAGGCCGGCATAGCCTTCGGTGTCGGCGCCCGGCTGACGTTCCAGGACGATCGAGTGGCCATTCGGCATGATCAGGCGATTCCAGACGAGCAGCGCGCGCGTCTGCCCAAAGGCGATCTGCGCATCATACTGCCCGACCAGGCGCGCGCCTTGCGGGATCAGGAGGATCTTTCCCGTCGGGCTGTCATAGACGTCTTCCGTCACCTGAGCGGTAACCTGACCGGGAAGGTCGGAGCGAAGGCCGGTGATCAACGCTGCAGGGATCACCGCGCCCGCTTGCAGAATGTATTTGCTGGCGGCGGGCTGGACCCGGTCCGGGCTCGTGGTGCGGCGGTCGACCGCGCCGTTGAGAAATGCGAGCTTGTGATCCTGCGAGGTCAGGTCGCTTGAACCGACGGCCGCGAGGGCAGGCGTCGCGCCGGCCGGAGTTGCAGCCGAGGTTGTTGGCGCAGTTTGGCGGGTATTCGTCGTCGTGAAATGATGGCTCGTGCGCGCGGCCTCTTGCTCTTGCGCGATCCGCTGCTGCTCGGGGTCGGTGCCGCCCGGCATGCCGGGGGCTGGGGCTCCGCTATTGAGGATCGGCCGGCCGAGATCGCCGGGAAGCGGCGGCCCGAGCTGCGGCGCGGGCTTGGGCAGCCC
>DASUIB010000232.1:0-5086 GCA_036273235.1 Sphingomicrobium sp.
CACGTCGCCGCCCCGATCCGGCCGGTCGAACAGCGCCGCATATCCGGCAAACCTCAAGCCCCTCTCCCCTTGAGGGAAAGGGAGGGACCCATCGCGCAGCGATGGGAGGGCGAGGGGCCTATTCACTGCACCACCAGATCCGTCAGCCGCAGCCGCACCGCAATCCCGATCAGCAAAAGCGCCAGCGCGATCCGCACCAGCCACATCACCACCGCTCGCCACGCGGCGCGCTTGGCGTCGCGCCAGGCGCTCAGCAGCTCCCGCAGCTCATCCATGTCGCGTCGCGCGCGTTCGTCATCGAGACCGAGCGACGCCAGCGCCCTTCTCGCCCCGGCCTGGCTCGACTCCTCGGCGAGCGCGCGAAGCGTGATCAGGTCGACCCCGCGCCCCTCGGCTTGCGCCATCAGCGTCGCCAGCAACGCTTCGGCGCTCATAGCGCCGGCCTCTCCGCCGGAAAGCCCAGCATCGTCCGTTTCTCACCCTCGGTCAGGAATTCCGCCGCGCCGACCTGGGTCCACAAGGTCGCCCGGTCGTCGGCGATCTCGCTGATCTGGTCGGTATCGACCGTCAGAGTCACATCGCCGAGCCAGTCGTTCAGCATGCCCCCGAGCGCGTCGAGGATCCGCGCCGCCATCGGCAGGATCGTCTGCCGGTAGAGGGCTCGCCCCGCCTCGCGCGCATTGGCATAAGTGGCGTCCCCCGGCAGACCGACCAGCACCGGGGGAACGCCGAAGGCGAGCGCGATGTCCCGCGCAGCGCCTTCTTTCAAAGCCACGAAATCCATGTCGGCCGGAGTGAGGCTCAGCGCCTGCCATTTGAGCCCGCCTTCGAGCAGCAGCGGCCGGCCGGCATTCATTTCGCCTGAAAATTCGTTCGCCAGCTCTTCCTTCAACCGCTTGAACTGCTCGGCCGATAGCGCGCTTCCGTCCGCCGGCTCGTAGCTCAGCGCACCCGACGGCCGCGCCGCATTGTCGAGCAGCGCCTTGTTCCAGCGGGTCGCGCGGTTGTGCACCGTCGAGCCGGCGATCGCCGCCTCGAGGCAGCCCATTCCATAATGGTCGTCGCGCGGATGAAGCGCCTTCACGTGCACGACCTGCTGCCGCTCAAGCGGGTCGAGACGGTTGATCCGGGTCGTTTGTCCGCACGCCTGGTAGAGGTAGGCCATCGGCCAGCCGCGGTCGTCGGCGACGACCTGCACCCGCTCGGGCCGAAGCTGCACCAGCTCGACTGGAACGTCGCGGCTGTCGGCGATCAGTTGCACATAGGCATTGCCGTGAAGCAGCAGGTTCGCCGCAACCGCTTCGAGCAGCCCGTCGGCCTTGACCAGCGCAACGGCGCGGTCATCGCCGTCGATCATCAGGCTTCCGAGCATTCCCGCGATCAGCCGCACCGAGCGCTGCCCGACGGGATTGCGCTCGTAAACCTCTCGAACTTGCGCGGGATAGGAGCGAGCGAACCCCTCCTCGGCTGAATCGTTTCTCAGCCCAAAGGACGCCCAACCGGGCACCAACGGCCTCGCGTCCGCCGGCGCGCTTTTGCGCCCGAACCACCACCCCATGCTCGCTCCTAAAGAAAAGGCCGCCCGATGGCGGTCACTCAGCTACTCAATAATGCAAGCGGCACTGGATGATCTCCAATACCTGGTCCTTGCCTGCCCCCTGCGCTCGGTAGACGAGACGGTCCTCGCCGGTGATCCGCCGCGACCACCATCCCTTCAAATTGTCTTTCAGCGGCTCCGGCTTACCCGTCCCCTTGAACGGTGTTCTACGGCATTCTTCGATCAGTTTGTTGACACGAACGAGAGTCCTTCGATCGTTGTTGATCCAGTGCTGGTAATCGTCCCAGCCATCGTCCGAGAAGCTGACCTTCACGGATTAATGAGTTCGTGTTCGTATCCTTGGCCAGCGTTCATCTGCTCGATCGATCGCCGAAGGCGTTCCGCGTTCACAGGCGATGAAAGGAGATGGGCCGTTTCGACCATTGAATTCCATTCAGAAAGCGAGACTATCACGACTGCCTCGGCCCTTTGCCGGGTGACGATCACCTCCGTCTTATCCTCGACGACGCGGTCCATCACGTCTTTCAAATTGGCGCGGGCGTCCGAATAAGTGACAACGTCCATGGTTTTGCTCCTGACTTGTACGACTATATGTACGTAGGTTCGTACAAGTCAATATTGCTTACCGTCACCCCTAGGGCCGTCGAATGCCGCTCCTACACGCCCATGATTTGTCGCGCCGTCGCATGCCACCACGGCGTGTCCCAAAGCCCGTACGTGACCAGTGCGACGGGCACATAGACCGCGAGCCAGATCACATAGGCCTCGTGCACCCGCCGATTGCGCACCACGTCCCAGACGAACAGCGGCGACAGCGCGGCCAGGATCCACAGGTCACTCCCGAATGGACTGGCAGGCAGCGTGTTCGGCAGCCAAGTCATCCGGTCGATCGCAGCCGGCAGCGGCACCGCCGTTGCCAGGAACATCATCCGCTTGTGCAAGCCGGAATTGCCCGCGCGCGCTCTCAACCCGATCGCCATGAACAACGGGAACAGGATGCCGACCCGAGTCTGAATCAGCAGGATGTTCTCGAGGTCGAGGAGCCGTTGCTGCAATGTCTGCCGCACGCCCGCCGGCGCCGAATGCGCCATGTTCCACACCTGATGGTAAATGGTCGGGGCGAGAATCATCCCCACCACGACCAGCACCGGCACGAACGCGAACGCCGCGATCCCGACCTTCATGTGAAGCTCGCGCCGCCCGGTCGCCATCAGCACCGACTGCGCCAGGAGCAGCAACAGGAACGATCCCATTGCCGCGGCATGAACGTGCATGATGATCGGAAACGGCGGTCTCTGCCCCGACTGAACAAGTCCGATCTTCATCAGCGCGTCGGGGATGAACCCCGTGAGAACGATCGCGATGAACCAGGCCGCCATGAAGACGAAGATCCACCGGTCGATCGAATGCGCCCGCGGTGTGCCCGAAAGCTGGTCCGGCCGCCGTTCCCTGAATGAAAATGTGCCCGCAACAGTCGCCATCGCGTGTCCCCCTTCGCTGTCGACTGGCTGACATTGCTACACCTCCCTCCGTCGAAGCGATACTGGAAATCACAACCACCGCACCCGCGGCACGCCGCTCCGAGTTTCGCTCAGCGCGGTCATCGCCCACACCATCGCGTCGGCGCGGTCGGGCGAGCGGCCCTGCCCTTCATAACCGCCGCCCGCGATCATCCCGCCAAGCTCGGCCTCGAGCGCCGGGAACTCGCCGGCGAAGAACGCCTTGCCGGTCTCGAACTTGAGCGCGACCGGCTCGGCGCGAGCGCATTTGCCGCGCGAGGCGTGCACCAACCGAACCCGCAGGTCGAAGTCGGCCGCCTTGAGCACGCTTTCGACCATCGCTCCGCCGTTATTGGCCTCCGCGATCACCTGGACGGTGTCCCACCTCACCGCCGCGGCCGCGACCCGGCTCGCCCAGCCTTCGGGCGACAGGCCGCGCACGCTCGAATCCTCGAGCACGTAAAGCATCCCGCCGCGCGAGCCGCATATGACGATCCCGCACGCGTCCGAGCCTTCGCCGACGCCGGCCGGCGGATCGACTCCGACCACGATCCGGTCGAACTCGCGAGGGGCGAGCGGCTCGACCCGCGCCTTGTCGATGATCTCGCGAGTCCACAGTGCGCCTTCGACATCCTTGAGCAGCTCGCCGTCGAGCTCCTGCGCTCCGATGCGCGTTCCGCCATAGGTCGCGGTCAGCAGCTCGACCACCTTGTCGTCGAGGTTGATATTGTCGCTCGTCCTCCCGCCCGTCGTCACCGTCCACTGGCCTTCCTTGATCCGATCGATCACCGGCAGCGGCCGCGGAGTCGTCGTCACCAGGGCCCGCGGCCGCTGCCCGCGCCTCAATCCGAACTGCACGTTCACCCAGGCTTCCTCGCCCTCGCGCCATTTGGCGAGCTCGTCGCACCAGGCGAAATCATGCTCGGGGCCGCGAAGCCCGTCGGCATGGTCGCCCGAGAACAGCTGCGCCTCGCTCCCGTTGGGCCAGCGCAGCCGCGCCAGGCTCGGCTCCCAGCTCAGCCGCTTGCGAAACCGTCTGGCGACTCCGAGCAGCCCGCTCACCCCCTCGACCATGATGCTTCGCGCATCGCCGATATTCGCTCCGACGAGCGCGATCCGAACGCCGGCCTTGCCGCTCGCGAGGCGGTAGATCCATTCGGCCCCGGCCCTCGTCTTTCCGAACCCGCGCCCGGCGAGCATCAGCCACACCCGCCAGCCTTCGCCATTGGGCGGCAGCTGGTTCGCGTGCGCCCAGGTCTCGAAGTCGCTATCGAGCTTGAGCAGCGCCTCCGGGCTCATTCCGGCCATCGCCCGGCGCTGCTGCTCCTCGCTCGCAGCCTTCAGCGCCGCCATCTGATGCCGCGTCGCCCCCTCGTAATTGCGATGCTCGCGCTTATTTCTCTTCATCCCTCTTCTTCAATCGCTGCAATTTGCGCACGATCCGCTCGCGGATTTCCTCGATATCCTCTTGCGGCATGTCGCTTTCCGCCTCCGTCGCGGTCTCGCGGTGCATCTTCAAAAGCTGCAAACCGAGCTGGTTCGGATATTCGCGCATCCGCTCTTCCGATCCGTCGCGCCGGATGATCAGTTTCTCGGTCCCGTTGAACGCCCGGTCGAGCAGCACCGCTTCCAATCTTTGGTACGCGATCGCGATCATCTCGATCCACGCGGCGCGGAACGCCGCGTCGCATTTGCGCCGGCGGTAGGCGACCGTCATCGGCAGCCCGCTTCGCCGGCACGCCTCGCTGACGTTGCAGGTTTCGGAGAGCACCAGCAGGAAATGCTCCGCCTTGCGCTTGCTCCAGCTCCGCTTCGACGCCTTACGCATCTGCGGCACCTTTCCAGGAACCAGGATCAATTTCGACTTTCCGTCTGTCCGCTTCTTTCCCAATCTTTTCTCCCGAGCCAAAAGCAATCGGGCGCCGTTCCCTTGTGGGGAGCGCCGCCCGATCGAAACGAGCCGGAGGAGCCGACTCGCAATTCTTCATTGTGCCTAAGGTGTACCGAATCAGCGTGACGCTGTCAAGCT
>DASUIB010000233.1:0-10433 GCA_036273235.1 Sphingomicrobium sp.
AGGGACTGTCCTTTCTTTCCGCCCGAAGCGAAGGGCAGCCCTTCGACAGGCTCGGGGCGAACGGCTGTGGGTGGAGACCCGCTCATTTCTTCGCCCTCGCCTCGCAGATTCCGCTGGCGAGCGAAGCGGCCCATTTGGTGATGTCGCCGGCGCCCATGCAGATGATCATGTCGCCTTCGGCGGCGAGGTCGCGAAGCGCCGCGCAGAGCTCGTCGAGGTCGCTCACGCCGCGCACCATTCGGTGGCCGTGGGCGCGCAAGCCCTCGACCAGCGCGTTCGAATCGACTCCGTCGATCGGCTCCTCGCCGGCGGGATAGACGGGAGTCACGAACACCACGTCGGCGTCGTTGAACGCGCTCTGAAAGTCCTCCATCAGGTCGCGCAGGCGGGTGTAGCGGTGCGGCTGCATGACCGCGATCACGCGCTCCTGCGCTCCCTCCCGAGCGGCCGCGAGCACCGCGCGGATTTCGGTCGGGTGGTGCGCATAATCGTCGATCACGACCGCGCCGTCGGCCTCGCCGACATGGGTGAAGCGGCGCTTGACTCCGTCGAACCGCTCGAAACCGGTGAGGATCTGCTCGTCCGAAATGCCGAGCTCGATTGCGACGGCGATGGCGGCGAGCGCGTTCTGGACATTGTGGCGGCCGGGGATCGGGACCTGCACCCCCTCGATGCTCCGGCGCTCGCCTTCGCGGCCGAGGATCAACGCATCGAAGCGGCTCCCGCCCGGGACGGCCGTGATATTGTCGGCGCGAACGTCGGCGAGCGCGGAGAAACCGTAGGTGACGGTGCGCCGGTCGCGGATCCGGCCGATGATGCTCTGCACCTCGGGATGGTCGATGCAGAGGACGGCGAGGCCGTAGAAAGGCACGTTCTCGACGAACTCGACATAGGCGTCCTTGACGCCCTCGAAGCTGCCATAATGGTCGAGATGCTCGGGGTCGATGTTGGTGACGACCGCGATGGTGCCATCGAGGCGAAGGAAGCTGCCGTCGCTCTCGTCGGCCTCGATCACCCACCATTCGCTCCGGCCGAGGCGCGCGTTCGAGCCGTAGCGGTTGATGATCCCGCCGTTGATCACCGTCGGGTCGAGCCCGCCGCTGTCGAGCAGCGCGGCGATCATCGAGGTCGTCGTGGTCTTGCCGTGCGTGCCGGCGACAGTCACGGTCTTCTGCATCCGCATCAGCTCGGCGAGCATCTCCGCGCGGCGGACGCGCGGGAGACGCCGCTCGGCCGCTGACTGCACTTCGGGATTGTTCTCCCGGATCGCGGTCGAGCAGACGACGACCGCGGCATCGCCGAGATTGTCGGCCGAATGACCGATCGTCACCGGAATGCCGCTCTTGCGCAGCTTTTCGACGACGTAGGAATCGGCGGCGTCCGAGCCCTGCACCTTGTAGCCGAGCTGGTGCATCACTTCGGCGATCCCCGACATGCCGATCCCGCCGATGCCGACGAAATGGATCGTGCCGATGTCGGTCCCCAACGCCTTCATCACGCGGGTACGCCCCCCGCGGGAGCGACGGCTCGGCGGCGCGGGCTGAGCGCGGGACCGACGGCGACGGGCGCGACGCCGTCGCCGACGCGTTCGACGAGATCGGCGAGGTCGCGCGCCGCATGCGGCCGGCCGGCCGACAGCGAGCGCGCCGCGGCATTGCCGAGCGCCACGGGGTCCATCGCCAGCGCCTCGATCTGGCGCGCCAGCACCTCGGGCGTGAAGTTCGCCTCCTGGATCGCGCGCGCGCCGCCGGCCTTCACCATCTCGCGCGCGTTGGCAGTCTGGTGATCGTCGGTGGCCGCGGCGTACGGAACGAGGATCGCGGGCCGCCCTGCCGCGGTCAGCTCGGCGACCGTCGAAGCGCCCGCGCGGCCAATCACCAGGTGCGCGTCGGCGACTTTGCCGGCCATGTCCTGGATGTAGGTGGTGAGCTCGGCGGGAATGCCGAGCTCGGCATATTGGCCGCGGACGCGCTCGATGTCCTCGGGACGGCATTGCTGCACGACCTGAAGCCGGCGGCGAAGCGACGGAGCGAGCATTCCGAGGCCGGCGGGCACAATGGTGCTGAGCACCGTCGCGCCCTGGCTTCCGCCGGTGACGAGGATCTTGAGCGGTGCAACCTCATCGAACGGCGGGAAGGGCAGCTCGCCGAGGCGCGCGATTTCCGCTCGGACGGGATTCCCGACCAGCACCGCCTTTTCGGCATGTTTCGGTTTCAGCCGGTCGACCTGCTCATAGGCGGTGCCGATCGCCGCCGCGTCTCCGGCGAGCAGCCGGTTGACTCGCCCCAGCACCGCATTCTGTTCGTGGAGGACGGTCGGGATGTTCATCGCGCTCGCCGCAAGCAGCGACGGGAAGGCGGGATAGCCGCCGAAGCCGACCACCGCGTCCGGCCGATGCTCGCGGTACAGCCTTTTGGCCTCGCCCCTGCCCTTCACGACCGAAGCGAAGGCCTTGAGCATCCCGATCGGCCCGCCGCCCGGACGGCCGGCGGGAAGGATGTGCACCGGAACGCCGCCGAACAGGCCGGGGTAATGCGCGCCGCGCTCATCGCTGATCAGAAGCACGCCGTGGCCGCGGGCCTTGAGCTCCGAGGCCAATGCATGCGCCGGGACCATATGGCCGCCGGTCCCTCCAGCCGCCAAAACGAAGTTCATGCCGCCAGGCTCTCCCCGCTCCATTTCACCACATAGGGTGAACGCGTGAGATAGGGGTTCCGGCGCGTGAAGGCGAGCAGCAAGCCCATGCCGATCGACAGCGCGAGCATCGAAGAACCGCCGTAGCTGATGAACGGCAGGGTCATGCCCTTGGACGGAGCGAGCTGGACGTTGACCATCATGTTGATCAGCGCCTGCAGCCCGAACTCGATCGCAAGCCCCGCGCCGGCGAGGATGGCGAAGGTCGAATCCTCGTCGAGCAGCTTGACGAGCACGCGCGCGACGATTCCGAGATAGAGGGCGGCGATGGCGAGGCAGGCGATGAGCCCGAACTCCTCGCCCACGACCGAGAAGATATAATCGGTGTGCGGTTCCGGAAGGCCGAACTTCCTCGTGCCGCCGCCCGGACCCATTCCGAACAGCCCCCCGGCGGTCAGGGTGCGCATCGCATTCTGGACCTGGAAATTGTCGCCGGTGCCGAACAGGAACTCGTCGATCCGCTGCGTCGCGACGTCGTAGAAGAAGTAAGCGAGGATCACTCCGGCGACGCCCGCGACGGCCAGACCGGCGAGGATCCTAAGATTGAGCCCGGCGAGCGCGAGCATCGCGACCCACACGGCGCAGAAGATGATCGTGCTTCCGAAATCGGGCTGCTTCATCAGCAGATAAGCGATTCCGCCCACGATGACGGCGGAGATCGGGTAGACCGGGAGCGACTTGTCGCTTTCCTTGAGGCTCAGCAGCCAGGCCATCGCGACGACGAAGAAGGGCTTCAAGAACTCCGACGGTTGGACCTGGCCGAGGCCGAAGTTGATCCAGCGCTTGGCGCCGTTCACCTCGGGCCCGAGCACGGGCACGAAGATCAGCAGGACGAAGAAGAAGGCGGCGCCGAACAGGCTCAACCGCCGCGCGCGCTCGCGCGGCATCATCGAGATAGCGATCATCACCGGGATCCCGATCGCGATCCAGGCGAGCTGGCGCCAGAAATAATAGAGCTCGTTGAAGCGCACGTTGCCGCCCGAGTAGCGCTGCGCGGCGGCGGGCGAGGCGGCGGCGACGGCGATCAGGCCGATCGCGATCAGCACGCTGATCAGCAGCAGCAGGACCTTGTCGATCTCCCAGAACCAGCGGCCGATCGCGCTCGTGTCGGAGCGGCCGTAATGGTTGGGGTCGATCAGTGCCGCCTTTGCTTTGATCTTGCCCGAGATCGCCCCGATCATAACCCCTCCACCAATGCCCGGAACTGGTCCCCCCGGTCCTCGAAGTCGCGGAACTGGTCGAAGCTCGCGCAGGCCGGCGACAGGAGCACCGTATCACCAGCTTGAGCATCCGCAGCCGCCTCGCGCACCGCGACGTCGAGTTTTCCACAATTTTTCACGGGAATGTGAGGACTTAACAGCCGTTCGAAGAGATCTGCGGCTTCGCCGATGGTGTAGGCCGAGCGAACGTGGTCGAAGTAGGCCATGCATTCGTCGAGATTGTCGGTCTTCGCCTGGCCGCCGAGGATCCAGCGGATGCGCTCGAACGCGGCGAGCGCGGGCGCAGCGGCGGTCGGGTTGGTCGCCTTGCTGTCGTTGACGAAAAGCACGCCGTCGCGCTCGCGGATGAGCTCCATGCGGTGCGGCAGCCCCGGGTAGGTCCGGAGGCCTTCTTCGATATCCGCGCGCCCTATACCCAAGAATTCACAGGTCTTGATTGCGGCAGCAGCATTTTGGCCATTGTGAGGTCCCTGAAGAGCTGGCCACTTCGATTGGTCAAAGCCGAACTCTTCAAGGCTCTCGCCACCGAAAGGATACGTCCATTTGTAGCGGTCGCCGAGCCACTCCAGTTCTTCGATGCGCACATAATATTCATCTGCCTCAGGATCATCGGCGTTAATCAGAGACCAGGTTCCCGAAGACTGCATCTCAAACAGCCTGGCTTTCGAAGCCGCATACGCCTCGAAGCTCCCATACCGGTCGAGATGGTCGGGCGTAATGTTGAGCAGCACTGCGACGTCGCAGTCGAGGCTCTGCGTCAGGTCGATTTGGTAGCTCGACAGCTCGAGCACATAGACTCCGCCCTCGGGCAGCGGGTCCTGGGCCAGGATCGGCAGGCCGATGTTGCCGCCCATCGTCGTTGGCACGCCGGCGGTCTTGAGGATGTGGTGGACCAGCGCGGTCGTCGTCGACTTGCCGTTGGTGCCGGTGATTCCGACGACCTTGTGCGGCGGAAGCTCGGGGCGGGCGCGGGCGAAGAGCTCGATGTCCCCGATGATCTCGACGCGGGCCGCGCGGGCGCGCTGCGCAATCGGGTGGCGGTTGAGCGGCAGGCCGGGGGTGACGACTAGGCTGTCGAACTGCGAGAGGTCGATCTCGTTGAGATTGGTGATTTCCGTTCCCCGGCGAAGGCCGGGGTCCAGGCCGCTGCTCAGCAGCGGTTCCCGCTGCCCTGGGCCCCGGCCTTCGCCGGGGAGCAGCTTGTCGTCCCACGCGGTCACGCGCGCCCCGCTCGCAAGCAACGCCTCCACGGTCGCGATTCCCGACCGCGCCAGCCCATACACGGCGTAATGCTTGCCCGCGAAGGCCTTGGCCGTGATCACCGCAGCTTCAACGTCGCGAGGCCGGCCAGCGCGAGCACGAAGCTGATGATCCAGAAGCGGATCACGACCGTCGGCTCGGACCAGCCGAGATGCTCGAAATGATGGTGAATCGGGGCCATCAGGAAGACGCGCTTGCCGGTGCGCTTGTAGACCGCCACCTGGATGACGACGGAGAGCGCCTCGACCACGAACAGCCCGCCGATCATCGCCAGAACGAACTCATGGTGGGTGGCGACGGACACCGCGCCGAGCGCGCCGCCGAGCGCCAGGCTTCCGGTGTCGCCCATGAAGACGGCCGCGGGCGGCGCGTTGAACCACAGGAAGGCGAGGCAGGCGCCGATCATCGCCATCAACAGGATGGTGAGGTCATCGGCCCCGTTGACGTGCGGGATTCCGAGATAGGCCGCGAACTTCACGTTGCCGACGAGGTAGGAGATGAGCATGAACGCGAGGCTCGCGATCACCACCGGCATGGTCGCGAGCCCGTCGAGGCCGTCGGTCAGGTTCACCGCATTGCCGAAGGCGACGATCACGAACGCGCCGAAGCCGATGTAGAACCAGCCCAAGTCCGCCACCGTCTCCTTGACGAACGGAAGGTGCAGCCCCGTGCCGCCGGTGCGGACCATCAGCCAGGTGGCGAAGCCCGCGATCAGGAACTCGAGCGCGAGGCGGGTCTTGCCCGAAAGCCCGGCATGGTGCGCCTTCTTGACCTTGTCGTAATCGTCGAGCCAGCCGATGACCCCGAACCCCGCGGTCACCAGCAGGCAGGCCCAGACATATTGGTTGAGAAGGTTCATCCATAAGAGGACCGAGATCGACAGCGAGATGAGGATGAGCAGGCCGCCCATCGTCGGCGTTCCGCGCTTGGAGAGGTGGCTTTGCGGCCCGTCGTCGCGGATCGGCTGGCCCTTGCCCTGAGTGGCGCGGAGCCAGCCGATGAACTTCGGACCGAGAAGGAGCCCGATGAGGAGCGCGGTTCCGGCCGCGGCGCCCGCGCGGAAGCTGATGTAACGGATCAGGTTGAGGATTCCGGGGAAGCCGAGCTGCTCGGCGATCACGTAGAGCATGCGAGGCCTCCTGCGACACGCTCCACCAGTTTCGCGAGGCCGACCGAGTTCGATGCCTTCACCAGTACCGCGTCGCCGGGCCGAACGATCCGAATCAATGCGTCGGTCGCCTCGTCGACACTCGACACGAGGTCGAATGAAATGCTTCCGACCACCTGCTCGGCGAGCGGGCGCATCTCCTCGCCGATCAGGATCAAGCGATCGACATGGGCCTCGCGAATCGCGGGAGCGAGGCCGGCGTGCAGCGCGGCGCTATGCTCGCCGAGCTCGCGCATTGGGCCGAGCACCGCGATTCGCCGCTCGACGTCGCGTTCGGTGCCGAGGCTTTTCAGGGTCGCCGCCATCGACGCCGGATTGGCGTTATAGCTTTCGTCGATCAGCAGCAGCTCGCCGCCGTCGAGCTCGATCACATGGCGCTTGCCGCGGCCCTTCAGCCCGCCGAGGTCGGCGAGCGCGAGCCCGGCGACGGCGACGTCCTCGCCCAGGGCCTCGACCGCGGCCAGCACCGAAAGCGCGTTCGATACCCAATGCTCGCCGCGCTGGGAGATGGTGAAGGTCAGCTCGCGCTCGAGCAGAACCGCGCTGATCAGGCTCCCGCTGCCTTCGGCGCTGACCGCGTGGACCGCGTGCACGTCGGCATCGCCGCTGCCGAAGGTGATGATCCGGTCGGCATGTCGCCGCGCAGCTTTCACCAGCCGGTCGCGATGCGGCGTATCGTTGGGGACGACGGCGATTCCGTCGCGCTCGAGCCCTTCGAAAATCTCGGCCTTGGCGCCGGCGATCGCTTCCTCCGACCCGAGATTTTCAATGTGCGCGGGCGCGATCGCGGTGATGATCGCGAGGTTCGGGCGGACCTGCGCCGTCAATGCGCGGATTTCGCCGGCATTGTTCATGCCCATCTCGAAGATCCCGAACTCGCTGTCGCTCGGCATTCGCGCGAGGCTCAGCGGAACGCCGGTGTGGTTGTTGTAGCTCTTGACCGAGCGATGGACCTTGCCCGGCCGGTTGCGGTCGAGCGCCGCGTAAAGCGCCTCCTTGGTGCTGGTTTTGCCGACCGAGCCGGTGACGCCGATGATCGTGGCTCGGCTGCGCTCGCGCGACGCGCGCCCGAGCGCCTGGAGCGCGGCGAATGTGTTGTCGACGAGGACGTGCGGTCCCTTCACCGGGCGCGAGACGATCGCGCCGGCCGCGCCGGCCGCGAAGGCTACAGCGACGAACTTGTGCCCGTCGTGGACGGTGCCCGGCATGGCGACGAACAGGTCGCCTGGGCCAACCTCGCGGCTGTCGAAGGTCACTCCGGTGACTTCGAAGGCCGCGTTCGCCGTGCCGCCGGTCGCGGCCGCGATTTCGTCGGAGGTCCAGAGGGGAGTCACCACAGCTCCTCCCTGCGAGCGGAGCTCGTGGGGAGGAGCGGAAGTGCACTACCCGTCAAGCCGCGCACTCCCGCGCGACCAGCGCGTCGTCGAAGGGGAGCACCCGGTCGCCGATGATCTGGCCGGTCTCGTGGCCCTTGCCGGCGACGAGGATGATGTCGCCGTCGCGCGCGATCCGGACCGCTTCCGCGATCGCTTCGCGCCGCCCGGGAACTTCGATCGCGCCCGGCGCTCCGGCCATGATGTCGGCGCGGATCCGCGCCGGGTCTTCGCTCCTGGGATTGTCGTCGGTGACGATCACCACGTCCGACGTGTCGACTGCGACTTTCCCCATTTCGGGCCTTTTGCCTTGGTCGCGGTCGCCGCCGGCGCCGAATACGGTGATCAACCGCCCCTCCACATGGGGCCGAAGCGCCGCAATGGCCGCTTCGAGCGCGTCGGGCGTATGCGCGTAATCGACATAGACCGGAACGCCGTCGCGGCTGATCACCGCGCGCTCGAGGCGGCCGCGCACGGGCGCGACGCGCTGCATCGCCGAGAACACCCTATCGAAGCCGATGCCCGTCGCCATCACCAGGCCCGCCGCGACGAGCACGTTCGCCGCCTGGTACGCGCCGATGAGCGGCAGCGACAGCTTCAGGCTTCGATCCTCATGTTCGAGCAGCAGCGCCTGGCCCAAAGGCGTCGGCGTCTGATCGACGAGGCGAATGGTCTCGCCGGCGCGGCCGACCGTCAGAAGCTTGTGCCCGCGCAGCTGCGCCCGCTCGATCACTTCCTCGGACTTGGCATCGTCGGTCCAGACGACCGCCGCCGCGCCCGGCGGAAGCAGCTCGTCGAACAGCCGCATCTTGGTCTCGAAATAGGCCTCCATGGTCCGATGGTAATCGAGATGGTCGCGGCTGAAGTTGGTGAAAGCGGCGGCGGTCAGCGGAACGCCTTCGCAGCGGTGCTGGTCGAGCCCGTGGCTCGACGCCTCATAAGCGACATGGGTGATCCCCATGCGCTCGAGCCCGGCCATGTTCGACAGGAACGTGACGATGTCGGGGGTGGTCAGGCCGGTCTTCACCTGGTCGTCGGAGGTGGTGACTCCGAGCGTTCCGATCGAGGCTGCGCGCTGCCCTGTCATGCGCCAGATCTGACGCGTCATTTCGACGGTCGAGGTCTTGCCGTTGGTGCCCGTCACCGCGACGACGACGTCCGGATAAGGCGCATAGAATTTCGCAGCGAGTTCGGCGAACAGCCGCCGCGGCTCCGGGTCGGCGAGGTGCGGAACGCGCTCGATCTTCACTTCCCGGCGCGCGACCACCGCCACCGCGCCGCGCTCGACCGCCTGAGGGATGAAATCCTCGCCGTCAAACGCCGCCCCCTTGAACGCGCCGAATACGCTGCCGCGCGCGACCTTTCGGTGGTCGATGGCGAAGCCGGTCACTTCGGAATCGCTGTCGACTTCGGCGATGTCGCGCAGCCTCACGCGCTTCAGTCCTTCTTCGCGTCTTGCTTCGCGTCCTGAACGAACGGCAGCACTTCGGACATGTTGGCGTCGCGGTTCATGTCCGGCGCAACCCCAAGCATCGGCGCGATCCGGCTGACGGTTCGGCTGACGACCGGCGCCACGTTCCAGCCGGCGGTGGTGAAGCCGTAGGTTTCGGGCGTCGCCTTGGGTTCGTCGAGCATGACGACGATCACATAGCGCGGGTCGTCCATCGGGAACACACCGGCGAAACTCGTGAGGTTTACCGACTTGCTGTAGTGGCCGTCGATGATCTTCGAGGCCGTGCCGGTCTTGCCGCCGATGCGGTAGCCAGGCGCGTCGGCCTTCCTGCCGGTGCCGCGCATGACAACGAGGCGGAGGAGCGAGCGCATTCGGTAGCTGGTGTCGGCGGTGAAGACTCGCCTGCCGGCGGCAAGCGGATGACCGGGGCCGATCTTCAGGATCGTCGGCGGATGATAGATCCCGCCGTCGAACAAAGTCGCATAGCCCATCGCGAGCTGCAGCGGGGCGACCGCGATGCCTTCGCCAAAGCCGATGGTCATGGTTTCGAACGGGCCCCAGCGCGAGCCCGGCGTCAGCGGCCGGCCGACTTCCTCCAGCTCGACCTGGGCCTTGTCGAGAAAGCCCATCTTCTTGAGCCATGCCTTCTGCCGCTCCGTCCCGAGCTGATCGGCGATCTGCGCCATGCCGATGTTCGAGCTTTCCATCATGATCTCGGCGACCGAGCATTGTCGGCCGAAAGGATGGGTGTCGTGAACGATGTGACCATAGGCCGGGAGGCCGTCAGGGCAGTTGTACATCTGCCCGGGACCGGAGACGATGCCCGAGTCCATCGCCATCGCCAGCGTGAACGGCTTGAAGGTCGAGCCGAGCTCGAACACGCCGAGGGTAGCCCGGTTGAACATCTGATCTGGAGTCGCCTGCCCTGGCGCATTGGGGTTGAACGCCGGAAGCGAGGTCATCGCCAGGATCTCGCCGGTGTGAACGTCCATGACGACGCCGGCGGCGCCGATCGCCGAGAAATGCTGCATCGCGTCGCCGAGCTCGGCCTCGAGCGCCTGCTGGACGTTGCTCGAGATCGACAGGACGAGCGGCTTTCCGCGCGTAAGCGGATCGGAGAGCGCGGAATCGAACGCGCGCTCGACTCCGGCACCGCCCCTGCCGTCGATGTTGGTGAAGCCGAGCACGTGCGCCGCGAGCGTCGTCTGGGGGTAAAGCCGGTCGGGCTCGCGCTCGAGCGCAAGGCCGGGCTCGCCGAGCGCATT
>DASUIB010000234.1:0-30837 GCA_036273235.1 Sphingomicrobium sp.
CCGAGGCACTGGGCGCCCTACGAAGGATGGCTCAAGCTCCACCAGCGGCGCGAGCCCGGGTGGCGGGAGCGATGGACCGACCTCTTCATCCATTCCGAGCTGCTGCTGATCAAGCTTCCGCTGCTCTTCCTGACGCCGCAGTTGCGACGCCGCTCGACCTGGCCGGACGAAGGCGAAACAGCAGCAAGCGAGCCGCTGACCGCGGTGGCAGCCGGCTAAGCGAGACTTGCGAACAAGGCGATGACGAACGCCGCTCCCGCGGCGAGGTTGACCACCAAAACCGCCGCCGAGCTCATGTCCTTTACGGCGCCGATTTCGGCATCATAGTCGGGGTGCAGCCGATCAATCAGCGCCTCGAATGCGGCATTGACCAGCTCGGCGGCGAGCGCAACCGCAAGCAGCGCGAGCACAACGAGCAGCCATGCCGGCTTCACGTGGGCAATCAACAGCATCAGCACGCCCGCCCCGGAAACAATCAGCTGTGTGCGTAAGCTGCGCTCGCGTTTCCATCCTTGGGCAAGCCCCGCCAGGCCATTGCGGAGGCGATGCAGCAATGCCCTGTCCTTGAGCTCGCTCATGGCGCTGCATCGCGCGGGACGGACGCCTCGGCAAGTAGGTAGTGGCGAGCATAAGGGTGGCCGCCTAATGCTTGGCTCCATTGGGCAAATCCGCCACAATGTGGACATGCGCCTTACCCGACCTTTTCTGAAGCTTCCGCTGCGCTTCGATGCGGAAGCGTTAGAGCATGAGGTCCGTGCGCTTCCGTCATCGGCGTGGGTGCCGCATGCGACAGGATTTCCCGGTAACGAAGCGGTCCGGCTAGTCACCGTTATGGGCCAGCCGACCGACGCTTTCGAGGGCCCCATGCGTCCGACCGAGAATTTGGCGCGCTGCCCTTATATTATCGAGATCATGGCAGCGCTCGGCGGCGTGTGGGGGCGCAGCAGACTGATGGGGCTCGCCCCGGGAGCTGACGTCCCTGAACATGTCGACGCGCATTACCACTGGCGCACGCACCTCAGGATCCATGTCCCGGCGATCACAAACCCCCAGGTGGAATTCACCTGCGATGGGGAAACGGTCCACATGGCAGCTGGAGAATGTTGGATATTCGATAGTTTCCGCTGGCACCAAGTGCACAATCGCGGCACCGAACGCCGCGTTCATCTTGTACTCGATACCGTCGTCACAGAGCCTCTGTGGGACTTGATCGACGCGGCGCAATCGGGTGAGACCGAGGACCGGACGATTGTACTCGGCACGCCCGATCCGCGGATGTTGCGGTTTGAACAGGTGAATGCACCGACGATCATGTCGCCGTGGGAAATCCGTTGTCACCTATCATTTATTACGGAAAACGTCGCGGCCCATCCGCAGCTCGACGCTGTGTTGAAACGGCTAGATCGCTTCGCGGATGGATGGGCGGCGTTGTGGGCGCAGTTCGGTGCCGCAAGCCGGGCAGTGCCGGAGTATCGCCGGCTGATCACGAAGGCTCGTGCTGAGGTCGAGCGTCTCGGCGGCGCCAGGATATACCTCAACAACGAATTGCAGCTTAGCGTCATTCTGGACCAACTCATTTTCATCATGGCGATCGCCGATCCAACAAGCGTGCAAAGCGCAATGAGCCAACGCCTGGCTTCGTGATCAGCGTACCTCCAGCACCCATTTCCGAGCATTATCGGGACAGCTTCGACCGGCCTATCGTGCTCGTCAGCACGCCGAGATCGGGCTCGACACTGCTGTATGAGACGTTGGGCCAGGCACGGTCTCTCTATACGACAGGCCAGGAAAGCCATTGGTTGATAGAGGACATTGCCGCTCTCAATCCCGCCAACCGAGGCTGGGATTCCAATCGCCTTACAGCCGCTGATGCTACGCCTGAGATTGCTGATATGCTGGCCCGCGAATTTTACCGGCAGCTCCGCAACCGAAGCGGGCATGGCGCGGAAGGGCGCGTGCGGATGCTTGAAAAGACCCCAAAGAACGCGCTGCGCGTGCCCTTCTTTGCTGCCGTATTTCCCGACGCACTATTTGTCTATCTTTACCGCGACGTTCGGCCGACTTTGGCAAGCATGATGGAAGCTTGGGCTTCCGGTGCGTTTCAGACCTATCCGCAGCTGCCTGGTTGGCGCGGCTTGGCTTGGTCGATGCTTCTGGTGCCCGGCTGGCGCAATTTGGTGGATCAACCGCTACCGGTCATTGTTGCTCATCAATGGGCGATAACGACGCAGATTCTGCTCGACGATCTTTCGACGATCCCGCGCGAGCGACTGCGGGTGATTACCCATAATGAGTTTCTGAAAGCTCCGCAGGACAGGGTCACGGCACTCGCGCGCACTCTGGGCCTCAAATGGGACCGGTCGGTTAGTCAGCAGCTGCCTCTTTCCAAAGTCACGGTCTCGCCACCCTATCCCAACAAATGGCGCAGGCTAGAGCCGTATATTGAAACCGTAATACCCATCGTAGCGGATGCCGACGCGCGGGCACGAGCGTTTGTTGGCCAACACTCGGCGCTCTAGCCGAGTTCGCAATAGACCCAGCCCTCAAATATTGATCTTGGCTCTGCTTTCCGTCTGTTGCGCCACACATTAGGGTGCTTGCCGATGCGCCAATATCTCGATCTCATGCAGCTCGTTCTCGATCGCGGAGTCGAGCAGAAGGACCGTACCGGCACCGGCACCCTCTCCTGGTTCGGCGCGCAGATGCGGTTCGACCTGGCGGACGGCTTTCCGCTGCTCACCACCAAGAAGCTGCACCTGAGGTCGATCATCGTCGAGTTGTTGTGGTTCCTGCGCGGCGACACCAACATCCGGTGGCTCAACGACCGCAGGGTGAGCATCTGGAACGAGTGGGCCGACGAGGACGGCGACCTCGGCCCGGTCTACGGCAAGCAATGGCGCGACTGGGAAGCGCCCGACGGGCGTCACGTCGACCAGATCGCCAACCTCGTAAAGCTGATCCGGACCGACCCTTATTCGCGGCGGCAGATCGTGACCGCATGGAACCCGGGCGAGATCTCCAAAATGGCGCTCGCGCCCTGCCATTGCCTGTTCCAGACGCAAATGGCTGCCGGGCGGCTGAACCTCCAGCTCTACCAGCGCAGCGCCGATTTCTTTCTCGGCGTTCCGTTCAACATCGCCTCCTACGCGCTGCTGACGCACATGCTGGCGCGTGAATGCGGCCTGGAACCGGGGACGTTCGTGTGGACCGGGGGCGATGTGCACCTCTACTCAAACCATCTCGAGCAGGCGCGGCTGCAGCTGAGCCGCGAGCCGCGCGCGCTTCCGCACCTCGTCATCAAGGACCGTGGTCAGTCCTTATTCGATTACGAGCCGGAGGATTTCCAGTTCGAGCATTACGATCCGCACCCGCACATCGCCGCGCCAGTGGCGGTTTAGTCGGCCGGCCTCACGTCGGTGACGAAGAACGGCTGATAGGCGCCGCATTGGTTGTGGAACGGCAAATAGGGCGTTGATTCAAGCGTCGTCCACTGCAGCGGCTGGCCGTAGAGGAGCACTTCCTGGCTGACCGCCACCCACTGGTCCGATTTGCCGGGAAGATGGAACAGCAAGGCGGTGCCGTTGAAGCTGCTTCCGGCAGGCCAGACCGGCATCAGGATCGCTCCCGATTGCTCATCGCGGAAGAGCAGGCATTCGCCTTCGTACATCAGGCTTCCGGTCATCGCGACGGTCGCAAGCGGCTGATAAGGCGCGGTCGCGATCTCGAGCGGGCGAAGCGGGCGAACCGTCGGTTGCTGGCTCATGCACCCGCCGAGCGCCAGGATCGCCAAAAACACTGCCTTGCGCATGTCCAACTCCAGCCGCGTGGGTAGAAAAATAACGCTAGCGCAATGGACCCGTTCCGGCGACCCGGCGTTACCAAGCCCCATAGGAAGGGAGAAGCAGCAATGCTCCAGAAAGTAACGACTGTGGTCCTGCTCGGAATCGCCTTGACGGTGGCCGCATGCAACACCGTTCGAGGCGCGGCCAAGGACGTCAACTCGGTCGCGAATTGCACCGAAAATACGATGAACGGGAACGGCTGCCACTAAGCCCAGTCTAGAGTTCAGTGGACATACAGCTGTTTCGGTGATTCATTGTCGTTCCGGAGGTTCAACGGGAGGGACGACAATGGTCCAGAAGCTGATGGCAATGATGTTGATTGGTGCGTGCCTCACGATCGCGGCGTGCAACACAGTGCGCGGTGCGGCTACCGACGTCGGCTCGGCCGCCAATTGCACCGAGAATGCGATGCACGGCAGCCGCTGCTGAGAGGCATCGCGACTAAGTAAGAAGACTCCGCCGGAGAGCGATCTCCGGCGGGGTTTTCGTATCCGTCAGTCCTGCAGATAATCGCCGGCGTCGGCGTCGAGGCCGTGGCCGCTCGGCGCGACTTCGGCGAGCGGGTCCTCGCCCACACCCGCCGTATCGTCGCGCGGCGTGCGCGCGAGCTCGGCGGCTCGAAGCTCCTCGGCCGAATCCGGCGCAACCAGCGCTTCGGCCATCCGCCGCTGCGCGGCCCGAAGCGCCGTGTCGCGCGCCGAAGCCGCGACGCGCAGCCGGTTCATGCCCGCGCCCGTGCCGGCGGGGATGAGCCGTCCGACGATCACATTCTCCTTGAGGCCCATCAGCGTATCGACCTTTCCCTGGACCGCCGCCTCGGTGAGGACGCGCGTGGTCTCCTGGAACGAGGCCGCCGAGATGAAGCTTCGAGTCTGCAGGCTCGCCTTGGTGATGCCGAGCAGCACCGGCTTGCCTTGCGCGGGCTTCTGCTTCTTCTCGAGCCTGGCGTTCGTCTCATCCATCTCGTCGCGGTCGACCTGCTCGCCGGCGAGCAAGGTGGTGTCGCCGCCGTCGGTGATCTCGACCTTCTGCAGCATCTGGCGAACGATCACCTCGATGTGCTTGTCGTTGATCTTCACGCCCTGGAGCCGGTAGACTTCCTGGATCTCGCTCACGAGATATTCCGCCAGCGCCACCACTCCGAGCACCTCGAGAATGTCGTGCGGATCGGGTGAGCCGCCGACGAGATTCTCGCCGCGCTTCACGAAATCGCCTTCCTGGACCTCGATCATCTTCGACTTGGGGACGAGATATTCGACGGGCTCCGAACCGTCCTCGGGGACGATCGCGATCTTACGCTTGGCTTTATAGTCCCGCATGAAGGTGACCTTGCCGGAGACCTTGGCGATGATCGCATTCTCCTTGGGCTTGCGCGCCTCGAACAGCTCGGCGACGCGCGGCAGACCGCCGGTGATGTCACGGGTCCGCGCGGCTTCGCGCGGCATGCGCGCCAGCACCTCGCCGGCCTCGACCTGCTGCCCATCCTCGACCGCGACGATCGCGCCGGAAGCGAGCCGGTAGACGCCCGCCTCCTTCGCTTTTGCACCGGTCAGCGTGAGGCGCGGATGCAGCGCCTCCTTCTTCGACTTGCTCCCCGTGTCCTCGGTGACCACGCGCTGCGTGATTCCGGTCGACTCGTCCACCACTTCGGTCATCGTCCGGTTCTCGATCAGATCCTGGTACTTCACGGTACCGGCCTTCTCGGTGATCACCGGGCTGAACGAGGGGTCCCACTCGGCGATGCGGTCGCCGCGGGTGACGATATGGCCGCTCTCGCACAGCAGGTGCGCGCCATAAGGCACGCGGTGCGTCGAAAGCTCGCGACCGTCCATGTCGAGGATCGCGATTTCGCCCGAGCGCGACAGCGACAGGTGCCGCCCGCGAGGATCGACGATCGTCGGCATCTCGCGGAACTCGATCGTCCCGTCCACCGGCGATTCAAGGTTGGACTGCTCATTGAGCTGCGCCGCGCCGCCGATGTGGAAGGTCCGCATCGTCAGCTGGGTGCCCGGCTCGCCGATCGACTGGGCGGCGATCACGCCGACCGCCTCGCCGATATTGACCGGCGTTCCGCGGGCAAGGTCGCGGCCGTAGCATTTGGCGCAAACGCCCTGCTTCGACGCGCACACCAAAGGCGAGCGGATCTTCACGCCCTGAAGGCCGATCTCCTCGATCTGCGCGACCATCGCTTCGTCGAGGAGCTCGCCCTCGGCGATGACCGTATCGCCGGACTTCGGATCGACGATATCCTCGGCGGTGGTGCGGCCGAGCACTCGATCGGCGAGCGAGGCGATGACCGCGCCGCCCTGAACGATCGCGCGCATCTCGAGCGCTCGGTCGGTGCCGCAATCTTCCTCGATGATCACAGCGTCCTGCGAAACGTCGACCAGGCGGCGGGTCAAATAGCCCGAGTTCGCCGTCTTGAGCGCCGTGTCCGCGAGGCCCTTGCGGGCGCCGTGGGTCGAGTTGAAATACTCAAGGACGGTGAGGCCCTCCTTGAAGTTCGAGATGATCGGAGTCTCGATGATCTCACCCGACGGCTTGGCCATGAGGCCGCGCATGCCGGCGAGCTGCTTGATCTGGGCTTGGCTGCCGCGGGCGCCGGAGTGAGCCATCATGTAGATCGAGTTGAGGTCGGCCTGACGCCCGTCGGCGTTCTTGGGCTGAGCCGAAATCTCCTTCATCATTGCGCTCGCGACCTGGTCGCCGCAACGCGACCAGGCATCGATCACCTTGTTGTACTTCTCCTGCTGGGTGATGAGGCCGTCCTGGTACTGCTGCTCGTAATCCTTCACGAGCTTGCGCGTTTCCTCGACCAGAGTCTCCTTGGCCGCCGGGATCACCATATCATCCTTGCCGAACGAAATGCCGGCAGCGAAGGCATGGCGAAAGCCGAGCTGCATGATCGCGTCGGCGAACAGCACCGTCTCCTTCTGGCCGGTGTGGCGATAGACGATGTCGATGACGTCGCCGATCTCCTTCTTGGTCAGCACCTTGTTGACGGTTTCGAACGGCACCTTGTGGCTCTTCGGAAGAGTCTCGCCGAGCAGCATCCGGCCGGCGGTGGTCTCGAACCGCTTCATGTAGGTCTCGCCTTGCTCGTCCGTCTGCGGGACCCGGCTGATGATCTTCGAATGAAGCGTGACCGCTCCGGCGGCGAGCGCCTGATGGACCTCGGCCATGTCGCTGAGCATCATGCCCTGGCCCGGCTCATCCTCTTTCTCGAGGCTGAGATAATAGAGGCCGAGAACCATGTCCTGCGAGGGAACGATGATCGGCTTGCCGTTCGCGGGCGAGAGGATGTTGTTGGTGGACATCATCAGCACGCGCGCTTCGAGCTGGGCCTCGAGGCTCAGCGGGACGTGCACGGCCATCTGGTCGCCGTCGAAGTCGGCATTGAACGCGGCGCAGACGAGCGGGTGGAGCTGGATCGCCTTGCCCTCGATGAGCACCGGCTCGAACGCCTGGATGCCGAGCCGGTGAAGCGTCGGCGCGCGATTGAGGAGCACCGGATGCTCGCGGATCACCTCGTCGAGGATGTCCCAGACTTCCTTGCGTTCCTTCTCGACCCACTTCTTCGCCTGCTTGAGGGTCATCGAGAGGCCCTTGGCGTCGAGCCGCGAGTAGATGAACGGCTTGAACAGCTCGAGCGCCATCTTCTTCGGCAAGCCGCACTGGTGGAGCTTGAGCTCCGGACCGGTCACAATGACCGAACGGCCCGAATAATCGACGCGCTTGCCGAGCAGGTTCTGGCGGAAGCGGCCCTGCTTGCCTTTGAGCATGTCTGACAGGGACTTCAGCGGACGCTTGTTGGCGCCCGTGATCGTGCGGCCGCGGCGGCCATTGTCGAACAAAGCGTCGACCGCCTCCTGGAGCATGCGCTTCTCGTTGCGGACGATGATGTCCGGGGCGCGAAGCTCCATCAGCCGCTTGAGGCGGTTGTTGCGGTTGATCACGCGGCGATAGAGATCGTTGAGATCGGATGTCGCGAAGCGGCCCCCGTCCAGCGGAACGAGCGGGCGCAGCTCGGGCGGGATGACCGGAACCACGTCGAGGATCATCCACTCGGGGCGGTTGCCCGACTCGAGGAAGCTCTCGACCACCTTCAGCCGCTTGATGATCTTCTTGGGCTTGAGCTCGGACTTGGTCTCGGCGAGTTCCTTGAGCAGCGCCTCTTTCTCGCCATCGAGGTCGAGGTCCATCAGCATTTGCTTGACGGCCTCGGCGCCGATTCCGGCGGAGAAGGCGTCCTCGCCATATTCGTCCTGCGCGGCGAGCAGCTCGTCCTCGGTCAGCAGCTGATATTTCTCGAGCGCGGTGAGGCCCGGTTCGATCACGACATAGCTCTCGAAATAGAGGATCCGCTCGAGCTGCTTCAGCTGCATGTCGAGCAGCAAGCCGATGCGGCTCGGCAAGCTCTTCAAGAACCAGATGTGAGCGACAGGCGCGGCCAGCTCGATATGGCCCATCCGCTCACGGCGGACCTTCGAGACGGTGACTTCGACGCCACACTTCTCGCAGACGATTCCCTTGTATTTCATGCGCTTGTACTTGCCGCACAAGCATTCGTAGTCCTTGATCGGACCGAAGATGCGCGCGCAGAACAGGCCGTCACGCTCGGGCTTGAACGTGCGGTAGTTGATCGTTTCCGGCTTCTTGATCTCGCCGAACGACCAGCTGCGGATCTTGTCGGGCGACGCGATGCCGATGCGGATCTCGTCGAAGGTCTCCGGCTTGGCGATCGGGTTCGCGAAGTTCGTCAGTTCGTTCATTTTCTAAGCTCCTGCCCCCTCCCGCGGATGGGAGGGGCTGGGTTGTTCCCTGATTATTCGGCGGCGAGAGCGGTCGGCTGCTCGGCGTCCGGATCCTCGATGCTGTCGAGCTCGACGTTGAGGCCGAGCGAGCGCATCTCCTTGACGAGCACGTTGAAGCTCTCCGGAATTCCGGCCTCGAACGTGTCGTCACCCTTGACGATCGCCTCGTAGACCTTGGTGCGTCCGATCACGTCGTCGGACTTCACCGTCAGCATCTCCTGAAGCGTGTACGCGGCGCCGTAAGCCTGCAGCGCCCACACCTCCATTTCGCCGAAGCGCTGGCCGCCGAACTGCGCCTTGCCGCCGAGCGGTTGCTGGGTGACGAGGCTGTAGGGGCCGATAGAGCGGGCGTGGATCTTGTCGTCCACGAGGTGGTGAAGCTTCAGCATGTAGATGTAGCCGACCGTCACCTTCCGATCGAACGGATCGCCCGTGCGGCCGTCGTACAGAGTGACCTGGCCCGAGGTGTTGAGCCCCGCCTTCTCCAGCATCGCGCTGACGTCCGGCTCGCGCGCGCCGTCGAACACCGGTGTGCCCATCGGAATACCGGCCGTCAGGTTCGACGCCAGCTCCATCAGAGCGTCGTCGTCGCGGGCGTCGATCTCTTTGGCGTAGGCATCGCCGTAGATGTCCTTGAGCTTGGCGCGAACAGCCTTGGCGTCCTTGCCGGTCAGCTCCTTGCCACGCTCGTGGATTTCCTCGAGCATGTCCTGGATCTGCTTGCCGAGGCCCCGCGCGGCCCAGCCGAGGTGGGTTTCGAAGATCTGCCCAACATTCATCCGGCTCGGCACGCCGAGGGGATTGAGGACGATGTCGACCTGAGTCCCATCTTCGAGGAAAGGCATGTCCTCGATGGGCAGGATACGGCTGATCACGCCCTTGTTGCCGTGGCGGCCGGCCATCTTGTCGCCCGGCTGGAGCTTGCGCTTCACGGCGACGAACACCTTGACCATCTTGAGCACGCCCGGGGGCAGCTCGTCGCCGGCCTCGAGCTTGGCGACGCGATCCTGATAGCGGCTGCTGATGACGTTCGCGGCTTCGTCATATTGCGCCTTCAGCGCTTCGATGTCGGCCTGCCGCTTGTCGTCCTTCACGGCGATCTTCCACCAGTCGTGCCGCTCGACACCCTCGAGAGTCGCCTCGTCCAGGCTCGACCCCTTCTTCAAGCCTTTGGGAGCAGCGGTCGCGACCTGACCGGCGAGCATCTCGCGCAAGCGCGAGAAGGTCGCGCGGTTGAGGATCGCGCGCTCGTCGTCGGCGTCTTTCTTGAGCCGCTCCTTCTCCTCGGTCTGGATCGTCCGGGTACGGTCGTCGATGTCGATGCCGTGCCGGTTGAACACGCGTACCTCGACCACCGTGCCGCTGACGCCGGGCGGAAGCCGCAGCGACGTGTCGCGGACGTCGGACGCCTTTTCGCCGAAGATGGCTCGGAGGAGCTTCTCCTCGGGAGTCATTGGGCTTTCGCCCTTCGGCGTAATCTTGCCGACCAGGATGTCGCCCGGCTCGACCTCGGCGCCGATATAGACGATGCCCGCCTCGTCGAGGTTGCGAAGCGCTTCCTCGCCGACGTTCGGGATGTCGCGCGTGATGTCCTCGGGCCCGAGCTTGGTGTCGCGGGCCATCACCTCGAACTCCTCGATATGGATCGAGGTGAAGACGTCGTCCTTCACGATCCGCTCGGAGATCAGGATCGAGTCCTCATAATTGTACCCGTTCCACGGCATGAAAGCGACGAGCACGTTCCGGCCGAGCGCGAGCTCGCCATATTGCGTTGACGGACCGTCGGCGATGATCTCTCCGGCGTCGACCGTGTCACCGACCTTCACCAGCGGGCGCTGGTTGATGCAGGTGTTCTGGTTGGAGCGCTGGAACTTCATCAGCGTGTAAATGTCGACACCGGATTCGCCAGGCTTGAGATCGCCGGTGACGCGAACGACAATACGCGCGGCATCGACCTGATCGACCACACCAGAGCGGCGAGCCGCGATGGCCGCGCCCGAATCGCGGGCGACGGTCTCCTCCATGCCGGTGCCGACGAGCGGCGCCTCGGCCTGGAGAAGCGGCACCGCCTGGCGCTGCATGTTCGAGCCCATCAGTGCTCGGTTGGCGTCGTCATTCTCGAGGAACGGAATCAGCGAGGCCGCGACCGAGACGAGCTGCTTGGGGCTGACATCCATCAGCGTGATCTGCTCGCGCGGAGCGATCAGGAACTCGCCGTTGCGCCGGGCCGAGATGATGTCTTCGGCGAAGGTGCCGTCCTTGTTCAGCTCGGCGTTCGCCTGGGCGATCGTGTGCTTCGCTTCTTCCATCGCCGAGAGATAGACAACCTCGTTGGTCACCTTGCCGTCGATCACCTTGCGGTAAGGCGTTTCGATGAAGCCGTACTTGTTCACGCGGCTGAAGCTCGCGAGCGAGTTGATGAGGCCGATGTTGGGGCCTTCGGGAGTCTCGATCGGGCAAATCCGGCCATAGTGGGTCGGGTGAACGTCTCGGACCTCGAAGCCCGCCCGCTCGCGGGTGAGGCCGCCCGGCCCAAGCGCCGAGACGCGGCGCTTGTGGGTGACTTCGGACAGCGGGTTGGTCTGGTCCATGAACTGCGACAGCTGCGAAGAACCGAAGAACTCGCGGACCGCGGCGACCGCCGGCTTGGCGTTGATGAGATCGTTGGGCATGACCGTCGACACGTCGACGCTGCTCATCCGCTCCTTTACCGCGCGCTCCATGCGCAGCAAGCCGACCCGATATTGGTTTTCGAGAAGCTCGCCGACCGAGCGGACCCGGCGGTTGGCGAGATTGTCGATGTCGTCGATTTCACCCTTGCCGTCCTTGAGGTTCACCAGCTCCTGGACGACCGCGAGGATGTCCTCCTTGCGAAGAGTCGTGACGGTGTCCTCCACATCGAGGCCGAGACGCATGTTGAGCTTGACGCGGCCGACAGCCGACAGGTCGTAGCGCTCCGGATCGAAGAACAGACCGTAGAACAAAGCGTCGGCGGTCTCGCGGGTCGGCGGCTCGCCGGGCCGCATCACCCGGTAGATATCGGCAAGCGCGCTGTCGCCATCCTCGCTCTTGTCCGCCTTCAGCGTGTTGCGGATCCACGGGCCCGTGTTGACGAAGTCGATATCGAGCAGCTCGAGCCGCTTGACGCCGGCCCCGTCGAGCTTGCCGAGATTCTCCTCGCTGACCTCGTCGCCAGCCTCGATGTATATCTCGCCGGTCTTCTCGTTAATTAGGTCATATGCCGAATAGCGACCGTAGATCTCTTCGGTCGGGATGATGAGATTCTTGAGGCCTTCCTTAGCCGCCTGGTTGGCACGGCGAGGCGTGATTTTCTCATTCGCTTTGAACACGATCTCGCCGGTGTCCGCATCGACGACGTCGTGGTTGGGCTTCTGCCCGCGCCATGCCTCCGCCGAATAGGGGATCTGCCACCCGTTCTTGCCGCGCGTGTAGATCACGCGGTTGTAGAAAGTGTTGAGGATTTCCTCGCTCGACATGCCGAGCGCGTGGAGCAGCGCGGTGACCGGAAGCTTGCGCTTGCGGTCGATTCGGACGTTGACGATGTCCTTGGCGTCGAACTCGAAATCGAGCCAGCTGCCGCGGTAGGGGATCACGCGCGCGGCGAAGAGATACTTGCCGCTGGCGTGGGTCTTGCCGCGGTCGTGGTCGAACAGAACGCCCGGGGAGCGGTGCATCTGGCTGACGATCACACGCTCGGTGCCGTTGATGATGAAGGTGCCGTTCATCGTCATGAGCGGCATGTCACCCATGTAGACGTCCTGCTCCTTGATATCGATCACCGACTTGGCCTCGGTCTCGGAATCGATTTCGAACGTGGTGAGGCGCAGCGTCACTCGCATCGGCGCGGCGTAGGTGAGGCCGCGCTGGCGGCACTCGTCGGTGTCGTACTTGGGGTCCTCGAGCTCATAATGGTCGAAGTCGAGGTGCGCGGTGCCGGCGAAGTCGACGATCGGGAACACCGAACGAAGCGTCTTCTCGAGCCCCGAGACATAGCCGGTCTTCGGGTCCGAGCGGAGGAACTGCTCGTAGCTTTCGCGCTGAACCTCGATGAGGTTCGGCATTTCGGAAATTTCGTGGATGTTGCCGAAGATTTTGCGGATTCGCCGCTGCTTCATCCTCTGCCCCGCCTTGGGCTTGCGAGACGTGTCGATCGCTTTGGTGGCCATGTGCTTCCCTGCGCTGCGACCGTACCCCGGCGAAGGCCGGGGTCCAGCCTGGGCACCGGCCTTCGCCGGTGCACGTTGAAGTGGAGCGCTGCCCCGCCTGCCTCTCCAATGCGTACGGTCCGTGCGCCAACTCGGACCCTGTCCCGGAGAGGACGGGAAAAGCTCCGGGCGCACGAAAGCGTGCGGCGGAGCCGACTATTTCCTGGATGCGGCCGATATAATCCTATTTTCGGGCTTGTGAAGGGGGCACGCGACTTTTTCCCTAACCTCCGTAATGGAGGCATTTGCAGATCAAAGCCGAGCAGGTTCGCGTCGTTCTGGCCGGCACCTTCCGTTAGACGGAGGGGATGCGCTATCAGCGTGCCGAAGCTCCACTCAAACTCGACGGCCTCGCCGCGGCCCGCGAATTCTTTTCAGGCTGTCTTGCCGAGCAGGACGCCGGCTCGGAAAGCCTGTGGGTCGCTCATGTCGACAATCAAGGGCGCTGCTTGCATCTCTCGAGCCACGAAGGTGATCCTGACGGTGTCGGGTTACCGGTCCGAACGATCATCCTCGATGCCGCGCGGCACGGGAGCGCGGCAATCCTGCTGGCTCATAATCACCCAAGCGGAGACTCGCGCCCGAGCGCTTCCGACCTCCGCGCGACGCGACGGCTCGCGACGGCTGCCGAAGCGCTCGACTGCAGCGTGCTCGATCATCTGGTCTTCGCCGGAACCGAGTGCACGAGCCTCAGGAGGCTCGGTTATCTCTAGAATTTGCATGGCTTGATGTTCTCCGGCACCGGCCGCGGTCCGGCCGCCCGGAACGCCATGAAATAGGCCTCGCCGCCGGTCAGCATGGTGAATTTCACCGGCTTCAGGTTCAGCGCGGCGAATTCGCATTTGAGCTGCTCAGGTGGCATCCCGTGATGGGCAACCGGCCGGTCCGCATCGACCACGACGACGAACCCGTTCGGCTTCAGGCCTTCGCGCATATGCCAGAGAAACGCGTAAGGCGAAGCCACCTCGTGATACATGTGGACGAGAAAGATCCGGTCGAATGAACCGCCGGGCAACTTCGGATCGTCGGGCGTGCCGAGCCTGATCGCGACATTGTCGAGCCGCTCGCGCTGGACCCGATCGCTCAGCTGATCGGTGACCTGCGGCATGATGTCCTCGGCAAGCACCCGGCCCTGCGCGCCGGCGACCCGCGCCAGACGCACGGTATAATAGCCTTGCCCCGCTCCCACGTCCGCGACCCACATCCCTCGACGAACGCCGGCAAGCTGCATCACCTGTTCCGCTTCGCCCAAGCGGTCGCGGGCGTCCTCGGTCGAGAAGGTGTCGCTGACGATCGGCGCGACCTCGCGGTGCGCGCTTGGGAAGTGTGGCTGTGCCGGTTGCGACCGGCAAGAAAGAAGAAACACGGCCGCGAGCGGGGCGGCTCTATTCCACATCCTCGACCTCGACTTTTTCTCCGGTCACGCGCTGCGATAGCGCCGCCGCCATGAAGCGGTCGAGATCGCCGTCGAGCACGTCGCCAGGCGAGCTGGAAGTGACGCCGGTGCGCAGATCCTTCACCAGCTGATAGGGCTGAAGCACGTAGGAACGGATCTGGTGGCCCCAGCCGATGTCGGTCTTGGCGGCATTGGCGGCGTCCGCTTGGGCTTCGCGTTTCTGAAGCTCGGCCTCGTAGAGCCGCGCTTTCAGCTGCTTCATCGCCGAAGCGCGGTTCTTGTGCTGGGAACGCTCGTTCTGGCAGGCGACGACGATTCCGGTGGGAATGTGGGTGATCCGGACCGCACTGTCGGTCGTGTTGACGTGCTGCCCGCCCGCACCCGACGAGCGGTAAGTGTCGATCCTGAGTTCCTTTTCCTCGACCTGAATGTCGATGTCCTCGTCGACTTCGGGATAGACCCAGACGCTCGAGAAGCTGGTGTGGCGGCGGGCGTTCGCATCGTAGGGGCTGATTCGGACGAGGCGGTGGACGCCGCTTTCGGTCTTCAGATTGCCGTACGCGTTCTCGCCCTTCACCAGGATCGTCGCCGACTTGATCCCGGCCTGCTCGCCCGAATGATGGTCGATCATCTCGACCTTGAAGCCATGGCGCTCGGCCCAGCGCGTGTACATGCGGAGCAGCATCTCGGCCCAATCCTGGCTCTCCGTGCCACCGGCGCCGGCGTTGATCTCGATATAAGCGTTGTTGGCGTCGGCCTCGCCCGCGAGCAGCGCGGCGACCTTGTCGCGATCGGCGCGCTCCGCAAGCTCGGCGAGGCTTCGGACCGCGTCGTCGACAAGCGCCTCGTCGCCTTCGGTCTCGGCGAGCTCGATCAGCTCGGATGTCTCGGCGAGCTCGCGCTCGAGCGTGCGCGTGGCGCCGATCGCTTCCTCGAGCCGCCGCCGTTCGCGCATGACATTCTGCGCCGCCTTGGGATTGTCCCACAGGGTCGGATCCTCGACCTTCGCGTTCAACTCGTCGAGCCGCTTCAATGCCCGGTCCCAGTCGAGGAACCGGCGCAATAGCGCGGTTGCGGCATTGATCTGATCGATATGGGCCTGCGCTTCGGCGCGCATGTTCGAACCTCTCGGGGAGAGCGCTACCGGAGCGGGTTCGGGGTTGGCAAGCCGCTCGGCGGCGGCTCCGCGGGCGTAGCGACCGGCGCCGATGGCTGCGGCGACTGCCCAGGAGAGGGCTGTTGACGCTGCTGCGGCTGCGCCACCGCCTGCTGCGCCGCTTGCTGCCATAATTGCAGATATTGCGGACTGTAGGGATCGCCGAAGGTGCTGCGTGCGCTGTGGACCGCCTCCGTCTGCGGCTGGAACGCTTCCCAGATCACCTCGGCCTTCGGATCATTATCGGTCGTGGGGAACTGCCCGAAAACGGCCTTTCCGCTCGCCCGATCAATCCGCACCCAGCGGATTCCGGGCGGCGCCACGAAGGGCACCTTGGGAACATCCTTGAGCGCGGTCAGCGCCCATTCCTTCCAGATCGGCGCCGAGATCCGGCCGCCCTGGGCCCAGCCGCCCATCGGCCGGGGATTGTCGTAGCCGAGGTAGACGCCGGCGACGATGTCCGGCGTCCCGCCGACGAACCAGACGTTGGTCGGGCCATTGGTGGTGCCGGTCTTGCCGAACAGCGGACGGTTGAGGTCGCGTAGCACCGTTGCCGTGCCGCGGATGATCACGCCTTCCATTACATGGACCATCTGGAACGCCGCCATCGGATCGACCAGCTGACTGGTGCGGCTCGGCGGCCGCGGCATTGGAGCGCCGTTCCAATCGGGCGCATTGCAATTGCCCATCACCGCGCAGCGATTGTCGGTGCGGTAGATGACCTTGCCGTTGCGGTCCTCGACATAGTCGATCGTGGTCGGCTTCACCGAGCGGCCCCCATTGGCCAGAGTTGCATAGGCATTGGTCAGCCGCAGCACGGTCGTGTCGCCGGCGCCGAGCGCGATCGAGAGATAGTTGGGATAATCGCCGACTCCGAGCTTGCGCGCGGTGTCGGTGATCTTCGGCATTCCGATATTCGCCGCGGCGCGCACCGTCATTAGGTTGCGCGATTGCTCGAGACCCCAGCGAAGCGTGTGCGGCCCCGCCGAACGATGGTCGAAGTTGACGAAGCACTTCTGGCCCAGCCCGGGGCCCTGATCGATACAATAAGGCGCGTCGAGCTCGATCGTCGCCGGCGTGAAACCGTTTTGGAGGGCCGTCACATAAACGATCGGCTTGAACGCCGAACCCGGCTGACGAAGCGCCTGGATCGCCCGGTTGTATGCTGAGCCGACTACGTCGAAGCCGCCCTGCATCGCGAGGACCCGGCCGGTGTGGACCTCCTCGACCAGCATGCCGCCCGAAATCTCCGGGACCGACTTCAGCTGATAGGTGCCGGGGCCGATCTGCTTGACGATGACGACCATCCCCGGCTGGAGCGCGTCGAACGCCGAGCCACCGACCCCGCGCACCGGCATTGCCGCGCCTGAAGCGGGGAGATTCCCGGTCGAACCATTGGTGAAGCCGACGGTCGCCGTACCGCCGCTTTTCGACAGCACTACGGCCTTGATCCAATCGGCAAAACCGGTGCCGACCGGCGCCTGGTCGAGCTGGGCTGCCCAGTCCCTCGACAGATTGATCTTCATGCCGAGGTCTTTCCAGCCTCCGCCATTGCCGTACTTCACCAGCCCATCGCGAAGCGCCTGAGCTGCCGGATCCTGCATTTTCGGGTCCATCGAGGTGCGGACCCACAGCCCGCCGGCGTAGAGGCTGTTCGATCCGTCCTTGGAGTCCTCACCGAATTGCCGCACCAGCTCGCGCCGGACCTCTTCCATGAAATAGCCGCCCTGCTGGCGGAATTTCTCATTGCTTCCGTAGCGGATCGTGCCGAGTGGACTGGTTGCGGCCGAACGCCATTGATCCTCGGTGATATAGCCGTTGCGGTACATCTCCTGGAGCACATAGTTGCGGCGGCCGAGTGCCTTCTGCGTTGCCCGCACCGGGTCGTAATTCGACGGCGCCTTGGGAAGGATCGCGAGATAGGCGGCCTCGGGGAGCGTCAGCTCGTCGACGTCCTTGTCGAAATAGGCGCGCGCCGCGGCCTGAACTCCGTAAGCGTTGCGGCCGAGGAAGATCGAGTTGAGGTAGAGCTCGAGAATCTGCTGCTTCGACAGCGTATCCTCGAGGCGGAATGCCAGGATCGCCTCTCGCGCCTTGCGCCCGACATTGTAGCTGCTGTCGCGCAGCAGATATTTGGCGACCTGCTGCGTGATGGTCGAGCCGCCCGGCACTCGGCCGCCGCGCCCGATATGGGTTGCGTAATTGAAGACGGCCTTGACGAAGCCCGAGTAATCGATCCCGTGGTGGTGGAAGAAATCCTTATCCTCGGCCGAAATGAAGGCGTGGACCACCAGGGGTGGAATTTCGTCGTAAGAAAGATCGACGCGCCGCTCACGGGCGAAGGTCTGTACCGGGTCGCCATCATAGCCGCGGACGTTCGTCGGCAGCGGGGGCTGGTAGGCTAGCAGGGTCTTGGCGGACGGAAGGCCCGCCGCGAAGTAGATCCACATTGCCGCGAACAGCACAAACAGCGCCGCGGCCGCCCAGGCGATCAGGCGGACCCAGCGATGCGACCACCATGGGTCGACCCACTCGTGCACCCTCTCGTTGAAGGCGACGAGGTCGGGGAGCTGCCAGCCCGGAGGAGTCAGACGCTCGAACTTCATTCGAGGATGCGTCTAGCCTTTCGAAACTGGAGCGGAAAGCCAGTTAATGCGGCTAATGGCGCGCTCTCGCCGCGACGTCGGTTTCGATCGCTTGCGCCAGAGCGAGCGCGATCTTGGCCCGCTGCTCGGGCGAGCGAAGCAGCACCTCATCATCGGCATTGCTGATATAGCCGGCCTCGAACAGCACCGCGGGCGCACCGGCTCGGCGAAGGACGTGGAAAGACGCGAACTGGTGCGGGTTGGGCCGAAGCTCGAAGCGTCCCGCCGACTTGTTGACCAGCCGCGCAGCAAGGTCGGCCGAAGCGCTCATCTGCCCTTCCATCGCGAGGTCGGAGAGCATCGACTGCGCCGAACCGTCAGGCGCGTCGGCGACTGCACCGCCGTTCTCTGATGCCGCAAGCTGCGCCGCCTCCTGGTCGGACGCGACATCGGATAGCGAATAGACGGTTGCGCCACGGGCGAGCGGGTTGGGCGCACTGTCCATGTGCAGTGAGACGAATATCGCCGCGTCAAGCCTACGAGCGACGGCGGCCCGGTCATCGAGCGAAAGATAGCGATCGTCGTCGCGGGTCATCGCCACGCGTACGCGCCCGCGCTTGACGAGGTCGTCGCGGAGATCTCTCGCCAGCGCGAGCGTCAGATCCTTTTCGCTGACCTGCCCCGAGACGCTGGTCGCGCCGGGGTCTCGGCCGCCATGGCCCGGATCGATGACCACGATCGGGCGTCCACGCGCTTCCGGGGCGCCGTAGACGGTATCGCGAACCGGCGGCGGAACGCTTACCGTCAGGCTCGACTGCGCCGCGGCACCGCTGCGGCCCACGAACGCGAGCAGGAGCGCCACCGCGATGATCGCGGTAGCGGTGACCCCTGCGATTGCCCCTGATCTGCTTATCGTTCCAGTCATTCGCCAAACCATTGAACCGCAATGTAATATCACGCGAAGATGGTTAACAGGAAATTTAGTTCTTCAGCCTAGAGGCAGGTCGTGTACGGTCGGTCACGATCCTAAGGGCAAGTGTTGCAGCGGCGACTCCGCAATGCTACCTCGGTTTCGCTTCTCCGACTTCTGCCGGAGAATTCATGCCGCGCTCCCCGGTGCGAAGGACCGCGGCTCCACGAGGTTGAAGCTTGAATGACGCCACAGAATGCCCTTCACTCGCTTTTCGATGAAGCGGCTTTCCCTGCGCAGCGGCGCGGGATGGCGAAACGAGCAGACACGCTTTCCAATCATCCCGCCATCGCTGCAGGCCTGTATGCCCGCAGCGAGGCCCTAATTATCGCGCGGCTGAGCGACAGAACGCTGAAAGTCCGCGCCCGGAGAAATTTCAATGTCCATGCGCATGCTTATCGATGCGCGCCACCCGGAAGAGACCCGGGTAGCGGTCGTCAAAGGAAACCGGATCGAGGAGTTTGACTTCGAATCCGCCGAGCACAAACAGCTCAAAGGCAATATCTATCTCGCCAAGGTCACCAGGGTAGAACCGTCGCTTCAGGCGGCGTTCGTCGATTATGGCGGCAACCGCCACGGCTTCCTCGCCTTCAGCGAAATTCACCCTGACTATTATCAGATTCCCAAGGCCGATCGCGATGCGCTCCTTCGGGAGGAAGCGGAGCACGCCGCGGAAGAGGAACGGCTGCGCGCCGCCGAGTTCGAGAACGGCGATAACGGTAGCGACGGCGACTTCGTCGAGGAGCCGGCGGAAGAAGCCGACGCCGATGAAGTCGATCAGTCGACCGAGGAGACAGGCACCCCCTCGAACCGCTCGCCGGCTGACGAATCCGCCGCTGACGAGCTGCGGCAGAAGCGCCAGAACCTCCGCCGCCGCTACAAGATCCAGGACGTCATTCAACGGCGCCAGGTGCTGCTGGTGCAAGTGGTCAAGGAAGAGCGCGGCAATAAAGGCGCGGCGCTGACGACCTATTTATCGCTCGCAGGCCGCTATTGCGTGCTGATGCCCAACACCACCCACGGCGGCGGAATTTCGCGCAAGATTTCGAACGGAGCCGACCGCAAGCGGCTGAAATCGATCATGACGGACCTAAAGCTCCCGTCGACCATGGGCCTGATCGTCCGCACCGCCGGTCTCCAGCGCACCAAGACCGAGATCAAGCGCGACTTCGACTATCTCGCACGGCTGTGGGACGAGATCCGGGAGCGGACGCTTGGGAGTACCGCGCCGGCGCTGATCTACCGCGACAGCGACCTCGTCAAACGCGCCATCCGGGACCTCTATCACCGCGAAATCGACGAAGTGATCATCGAAGGCGAGGAGGGCTACAAGGCCGCCCGCGGCTTCATGAAGCTTCTGATGCCGAGCCACGTCCGGCGATTGAAGCTGCACAGCGACACCACGCCCTTGTTCCAGCGCTACGGCGTCGAGGACCAGCTCAGCGCCATGTACCAGCCGATCGTTCAGCTGAAATCGGGCGGCTATCTGGTCATCAATCCGACCGAGGCGCTGGTTTCGATCGACATCAACTCGGGACGGTCAACGCGCGAACACAACATCGAGCAGACCGCCTTCAACACCAACCTCGAGGCGGCGCAGGAGATCGCCCGGCAGCTCCGACTGCGTGACATGGCGGGCCTGATCGTCATCGACTTCATCGACATGGAGCAATCCAGCCATGTTCGAAAAGTCGAGAAGGCGATGAAGGACGCGCTCAAGAACGACCGAGCGCGCATCCAGGTCGGGCGGATTTCCAGCTTCGGCCTGATGGAGATGAGCCGCCAACGGCTGCGCACGGGCGTGCTCGAAGCCTCGACCAAGCCGTGCCCGCATTGCGAAGGAACGGGCCTGATGCGCACCGCCGCTTCGGCGGGACTGTCGGCGCTTCGCATCATCGAGGATGAGGCGACCCGCGGGCGCGGCGACAGGATCTGCCTGCGCGCGGGCAAGGAAGCTGGCGTCTATGTGCTCAACAAGAAGCGCGCCGAGCTGGCCGATATCGAGCAGCGTTATGGCGTTTCGATCGAAATCCTGATCGACGAGGGCTTCGAAGGTGCGCGCATGACGGTCGACAGCTCGGGCGCTCGACCGGTTGCTGCGCCACGGATCGAGGCGCCGATCGAAGAAGAGGAAGAGCAAGAGGACGAAGAAGAGACGGTCGAGATTTCGCTCGAGGGCGAGGAAGAAGAGGCCGAGGCGCAGCCCGAGGATGGCGAGGGCGAACGCCACGGACGCCGTCGTCGCCGGCGCCGCCGTGGCGGCCGAGGGCGAGGCCGTCGCGAAGGTGCCGAGGGTGAAGCCGCCCCGCCGCGGGAGCAGCCAGTCGCCGCTGCGGAGGAGCAGCCGGTCGAGCAGGCCGAAGCTGCGCCTGGAGAGGGCGAAGGCGGCAAGCGCCGGCGTCGCCGCCGCGGCCGCAAGACTGCCGAGTCCGGTAGCGAGCAGCCGAGCGAAGCGGTGATCGAGCCGCAAAGTTCGCCGATGGTCGAGCGACCGATCGACGAGGAGCCGCCCGTCGCGGAGACGCATGCAAGGGAGGAGGCGCAGCCCAAACCGAAGCGGCGCCGTTCGAAGAAGGCTGCTCCGGAAGCGGAGGTCACGGTCGAAGAGCCCGCGCCTGCCGAAGCGCCGCCGGCCGAAACGGCGGACCAGACGGCGTCCCCGACAAAGCCGGCGCGCAAGCGGCGGACCAAGGCCGCACGGGAATCAGAAGACAGCCCGGCTGAAGAGCCGGTCAACGTCCCCGCGGCGAACAACGACACCGCGGCCGAGACCGCAGGTGAGCCCCGACGCGGATGGTGGCAGCGGACCTTCGGCTAATGACCCTCTCCCCGATCGGCCGGGGAGGAGCTTGTTTTTCATCCCGCGTTCAGCGCGAAAAGTGGTAATCGGCGGCCGATGAAGTCGCCGGTTTCCCGCTTCGTGCGCCTGGTCATGATCGCTTTGGCTTTAGGCTTCCTGGGTTGGCAACCCGCCGCCGCACAGGATGATTCGGGGCCGCAGGTCCTGCGCGATACCGAGACGGAGCTTCTGTTCCACGACATGTCGCTGCCTTTGATCCAGGCTGGGGGCCTCGACCCGAACAGCGTCAAGGTCGTGCTTCTCAATGATCCCGAGATCAACGCTTTCGTCTCGCAAGGTCAGACGGTGTACGTCCAGTCGGGGCTGATCCAGGCCGCCGACAATGTGAACCAGCTCCAGGGCGTTGTCGCCCACGAGCTGGGCCACGTCATTGCCGGCGACTCGATCCGAAGCGGCCAAGGCGCGACGCACGCTACCGGAATCAGCATTCTTTCGCTCGTCCTCGGTGTCGCGGCAATCGCCGCCGGCGCCGGTGATGCCGGAATGGGCATCATGATGGCAGGGCAGCGCGCGGCGATTGGCGACATCCTTGCTTTCACGCGCGCGCAGGAAAGCACCGCCGACGCGACCGGCGCCCGTTTGCTCTCGAAGTCGGGCGTCAGCGGAAAGGGTCTGCTCGATTTCTTCAAAAAGCTGCAGAATGAAGAATATCGCCTGGCGGTCTATGACAAGGACAGCTTCGACCGGGATCACCCAATCAATTCCGAGCGCATCGAAGCCCTCCAACAAAAGCTAACGGCCGATCCGGCTTGGAACAAGCCACCAGACTCGAAGCTCGAGGCGCGGTTTGAGCGGGTGAAAGCGAAGCTGCTCGGCTTCGTCGATCCGAAGCAAGCGGTGCTGAGATATCCCGAAAGCGACCAGAGCGTGCCGGCCCATTATGCGCGCGCTTACGCCTACCACCTCGGCGCTTATCCCGATAAAGCCGAAGCCGAGGCCGACGCCTTGTTGGCGATCGATCCGCACGACCCCTTCTTCCTCGAGCTCAAGGGTCAGATGCTGCTCGAGGACGGCAGGCCCAAGGAGGCTCTCGTGCCGCTACGCGAAGCGACTCAGCGTTCGGGCGAGGCCCCGATGATCGCCGCCATGCTTGGCCATGCGCTTGTCGAAACCAATGACTCTAAGAATTTTCAGGAAGCCAAGGAGATCCTGAAGGTCGCCGTCAACCGGGACAATGAGGATCCATTCGCCTGGTACCAGCTCGGGATCATTTACGATCACGAAGGCGACCTGGCACGCGCCGCGCTTGCGACGGCGGAGCGCAGCAATCTCCAGGACGACCCGAAGATGGCGCTTGCAAGCGCGCAGATGGCGATGAAGGGCATTCAGCCGGGGACTCCGGACTATCTTCGAGCCCAGGATATCGCCATGGTGTCTCGTGCCGAGCTGGCCAAGAAAGACAAAAGATACAGGAAAGACGGGAACGAGTGAGCGCACCGGCGCCGGCAGGCGGCAGGTTCGGAGCGGCTCTATTGGGCGGGTCGATCGGGTCGCTGCTGACGGCGGCGCTCCTGCTGTTCGCTTTGCCTGACGTGCTCAGCAGCCGCATCGTCCGGCAAGGGCTGCTCGCCGATCCAAAGATCCTGTCGGACGCGGTCGATGCGCTGCGCGACGCGCAATATGCGCCGGTGCTCGCCGCCGACCGCGCGGCAATCGAAACGCCGTTCGCAAGCTCGTGGAAAGGCTCGGCCAAGCCTCAGGTCACTCTGGTCGAATTCTTCGATTATGATTGTCCCTATTGCAAGGCGAGCAACCCCAGCGTCGATCGTCTGCTTCAGGAGGATAAGGGCCTGAGGGTAGTCTATCGCGAACTGCCCATTCTCGGCGCCGACAGCGTCACCGCCGCCCGCCTGTCGCTCGAAGCCTCGAAGCTGGGTCGCTTCGCCAAATTCCACGACACGCTCTGGGCCGCCGGCCGGCCCGCGCCGGACACGATCGCGGCGGCTTCGCAGGCGGCGGGGATCGCCCCGAAACCGGACGGCGATCCGCAGATCGAGGCCGAGCTCAAGAGGAATTATGCGCTCGCCGGCCAGCTCGGCGCCACCGGCACGCCGCTGTTCGTGATCGGCGATCGGGTGATGAACGGGGCGGTCGGCTATGACGCGCTCAAGCAGGCGATCGATTTCGCTCGGAAGAAAGCGAGCAGCTAGGCGCCCTTGAAGCCCTGCGCGACGACGTACCACTCGCTCGAATCCTTGCGGCTCGCGGGCGGCTTCGCGTGCTTCACGGTCGAGAAGCTGCGCTTCAGCTCGGTGACGAGCTGGCTGTCGGCGCCGCCGGCGAGCACTTTGGCGACGTAAGCGCCGCCCGGACGCAGCATCTCGCGCGCGAACTCGAGGCCGGCTTCGACCAGCGCCATCGTGCGCAGATGGTCGGTCTGCTGGTGCCCTACGGTGTTCGCGGCCATATCTGACAAGATGAGGTCCGCCGGCCCGCCGAGCGCTTCCCTCAGCTGGCCCGGCGCCTCTTCGTCCATGAAGTCCATTTGCAGGATCGCGGCGCCGTCGATCGGATCGGTCGGAAGGAGGTCGATGCCGACGACCCTTGCTTGCGGCACCTTGCGGCGGACGACCTGGGTCCAGCCACCCGGCGCTACGCCGAGGTCGACGACCGCTTTCACGCCCTTGAGCAAGCCGAAGCGCTCATCGAGCTCGAGCAGCTTGTAGGCGGCCCGGCTGCGGTAATTCTCCGTCTTCGCCCGTTGGACGTAAGGGTCGTTGAGCTGCCGTTCGAGCCAGCGCGTCGACGAGACTTTGCGGCCTTTGGCGGTCCTGAGCCGCCTCACAATTTCCAGCCGTCGCGCGCCATTAGGGAGCGCAGGATGCCTTCGCGAATGCCTCGGTCGGCGACCCCGAGCTTCTCCGCCGGCCAGATCTCCATGATCGCTTCGAGGATCGCACAGCCGGCGACGACCAGGTCCGCACGCTCGCTGCCGATGCACGGAAGCGCCGAGCGCTCTTCGTAATTCATGCGGGCGATCATGCCGCTGATCTTCTGCATCGCCTCGATCGGCACATGCAGGCCATCGACGGCGCGGCGATCGTAGAAGGGCAGTGCGAGATGGACGCTGGCCAGAGTCGTCACCGTCCCGCTGGTGCCTAGCAGGCGGATGCCATCGCGCTTTTCGGGAAGCATCGTCGCGAAATTGGCAAAGGCGCGCCGTGCGCGCTCGCGCATCCGTTTGTAGGCGAGGAGGCGGTCGGGTCCCTCGAGCGCTTCCTTGCCTTCGCTTTCGGTTAGCGAAACGACCCCCCACGGCGCGCTCCACCAGGCGCGGATCCTCGTCGAGCCATCCTCCTGATCGATCAGCACCAATTCGGTCGAGCCGCCGCCAATGTCGAAGATCAGCGCCGGACCGTCGCCCGGCTCGAGCAGCTTATGACAACCGAGCACCGCAAGTCGGGCTTCCTCGGCAGGCGCGATGATGTCGAGCGCGATGCCGGTCTCTTCACGAACGCGGTCAGCGAATTCCTGTCCGTTGCTCGCCCGGCGGCAGGCCTCGGTGGCGACCGAGCGCGAGAGCGAGACGTTGCGGCGCCTGAGCTTATCGGCGCAGATCGAGAGGGCTCCGACGGCGCGGTCCATCGCCTCCTGCGACAGCGCGCCGGTCCGCGATACGCCTTCGCCGAGTCGAACGATGCGCGAGAACGCGTCGATGACGGTGAAGCCGCCGTCGCTCGGCCGAGCGATCAGCAGCCGGCAATTGTTGGTGCCGAGATCGATTGCTCCATAGGTGTGGCGATGCGGCTCGCGCCTCTGCGGCGAACCCTGATCCGATGGCCCGCCCTGCTCACGGTAGCCTTGCTGCAGGGCCGGCGCACTGGCGACACCCTGCGCCATTACATGCCCGTTCTATCCTTCACCGTCCGAACCGCGGACGGCTGACTTGATCGGGGTTTAATCACAATTTTATGCGTCAGGGCAAGCCCGGAGCATGACAGGGCGGCCTGGGCGGCGTTGACACGGCTAGGACCGACTCTCTATCTCGCCGCTCCCAAGCTGCCCCGTCGTCTAATGGTAAGACTACGGACTCTGACTCCGTCAATCGTGGTTCGAATCCACGCGGGGCATCCACCTCCGCCGCACAGCCGCTAGAGGGGTTCTCAGTAGCAGCGTCGATGCCTAACCGCCGCCCCATGACGTTCACAGTCGCCCCGCGTCATGAAGGCGACGGCTTCCGTTTCGACGTGGCTGCGGATGGCCAATCGCACAGCTATTTCATCCCCACCGCGACCCAGCAGGACTTCACCGCTTTCTTCCGGCAGCTGGCGGAGGATTTCGGAACGCGCATGCCGCACGCCTACAGCAGGGCGGCGCAACGGCCCCCGGCGGCCTCTCCGTGGCGACCGCTGCTGACCGAGAACATCCATCCCAAGATCCTGGTCGGCTATGGCGATCCGGCGGTCCTGAAGACGGATGAAGGATGGTGGCTGGTCGCAACGTCGAACGATGCGCCGGATGCCTTCCCAATCCTCCATTCCGGCGATCTCGAGGGCTGGGAACCGAAAGGCTTCATCTTCCCGGCGGGGCAGGAGCCCGAATGGGCGGCGAAAGGCCGCGACGCCGCCGATTTCTGGGCGCCGGAGATGGCCAAAGTCGGCGACGAATATTGGACGGTCTTCACCGCTCGGCAGGTCAACAACGCGCTTGCGATCGGTCTCGCCCGAGCCCCTTCGCCATTAGGACCCTGGGCCGACAATGGAGCGCCGCTGGTGACCGGCAGGCCGGTGAACACGACCGGGCTCGGCTTCGATCCCTCGCAGCCGCAAATGAGCGGCGGAGTGATCGATTCGCACCTGTTCCTCGACACGAACGGCGATCGCTACCTGTTCTGGAAGGACGATACGAACGGCATCTGGCCGCGGCCGCTTGCAATGCTGCTGCGTCGGCATCCGGAGCTGATCGACAGGCTGTTCGCCAGCGAAGCGGACCGCCGGACCGCCGCATTTGCGGCCGCGATCGTGCCCTGGGCCAACGAGCAGCGGCCGATGACCCGCTTCTTCGTCATGCAGCCGATCATCGAGGCGGCGCTGAACAATTGGCGCCAGGTCAAAGGCACCCTGGGCGAGTTCGGGCTCGCGGCAACCACGATCCTCGATGCCTTGACGACTCCGATCAAGGCACAGCGGATCGCCCCCAACGGCCGCTCCTTACTGGGCGAAAGCACCATCATCCTTGCGAACGACCAGGATTGGGAGGGACATCTGATCGAAGGGCCGTTCGTCACTTACCAGGAGGGTCGATACTGGCTGTTTTATGCCGGAAACGATTTCTCGACGCCGGCCTATGGCATCGGCGTCGCCGTCGCCGACCACCCCCTCGGCCCCTACCGCAAACAGGAAAAGCCGCTGCTGAGATCGACGCAAGAATGGGTCGCGCCCGGCCATGCGTCGGTCGCACCAGGGGTGAACGGCAAGCCGCAGCTTTTCTTCCACGCCTTTCATCCCGGAAGCGGCGGCTACAATGCCTTCCGCGCGCTACTCACAGTGGGGCTGCGGTTCACGACGGAGAGCGTCGAGGTGGCCGAACTTCCCGAAGCTCAGTAGCCGCGTTCGACCGAACCGCCGCCGCGGGTGGAGATCGCGACAGCCGGATCACCCCAATAGCGGATCGCGCCGCCGCCCTCCACCGAAGCCGCGAGACTCGATCGAGCCCGCACGAGCAGCTCGCCGCCGCCATCGACTGCGGCTGCCACATCCGCCACGTCGAGGGCTCGAGCATCGATCCTTCCGCCGCCGCGGACGGACGCAGCAAGCTCCGACTGGGGGCGAAAGCCGGATTCGGTCGTAATCGCGCCGCCGCCGGTGACCGCCAGAGCCGGTACCTTCGGCGATTCGATCCGGATTGTGAGCCGATATCGGCTCGGGCACCGCTCGTTGCACGAGTCGATCTTCAGCTGGTTGTCGCGCTCCATGCGAAAGCTGGTGAACTCCGTGCTGCCCTCGAGCACGGTCACCCGTTCAACCGGCCCCGGGACCATCATGATATTTCCACCTCCACGGAGCTCGACGGAATCGAAGTAGGGAAGCGGCACCACTTCGGCGGCAAGAGCCGGTGCCGAGGCAGCGAGCGCAAACAAAAAGAGCGGAATGGTCGAACGCATGAGAGCATCCTTTCCTATGGGATCGCTACATGCGTAGCGCTACAGATGCAGCGTGTCCAGGCTTATTGCCGCGTCGAAGAAAAAGGGCCAGTTTGAGGACAATGATCCGGATCATCGGCAGCTTCGTCAGTCCTTATGTCCGCAAGGTCCTCGCATGCCTGAACCTGAAAGGCGTGGCTTATGAGGTCGACCCGATCACGCCTTTTTTCGGGAACGACGAGTTCGAGCGTTTAAGCCCGTTGAGGCGCATTCCGGTGCTGATCGACGGCGATTTCCACACCATCGATTCGTCGGTGATCTGCGCCTGTCTCGACGAGGCCTATCTTGGTCATCCTTTGTTTCCTGCTGATCCGAAGGACCGTGCCCGAGCGCGCTGGCTGGAGGAGTTTGCGGACACTCGGCTTGGCGACCTGTTCATTTGGGCCCTCTTCTATCAGAAGATCGTCCATCCGATCGTCTGGGGCGAGCCGGGTGACCAGTCGCGGATCGACAAATCGCTCAACGAGGACATTCCCGCCGCTCTCGATTATCTCGAGCGCGAGCTGCCGCCCGGGGGCTTTTTGTTCGGCGATATCGGGGTTGCCGACATCTCCGTCGCCAGCTTCTTTCGAAACGGCGCTTATGCCGGGTTTGAGACCGACCCCAAGCACTGGCCACGCACTGCGGCGTTTGTCGAGCGAGTGCTCGCCCACGCCTGCTTCGCCGACCTGCTAAGGTTCGAGGACGTGCAGCGCAACGCCGAGATCAAAGGCCGTCGGCAAGCGCTGATCGACGCTGGAGCGCCGCTCACCGAGAACACATTGGGCGTGCGCGAGCCTCGGCGCGGAATAATGCGGCTTTAGCTGGCCTCTTTCACCTGGTGCTAGTGCTGATGCCCGGAGATCCAATGCTCGAGCCGCGTCCTGAATGACGGCTTCGAGGGAATGTAACCCGCCTCCACTGCCGGTGCTTCATCCAGCGGCTCGTAGATCGTGAGATTCTCCGGCAGCTTCGGGCGGAGCGTCTCGCGCCCGCGGAGAAGGTCTTCGGCCATCGCCAGCGAGCGATGGACGTCCTCGGCGGTGAACGGCTTCATCAGGCAGCCGAGGGCCAGGTCGGGCATTGGAAAACGCGGCGCCTTGCCGCTAACGAACAGGCACGGGACGCCGAGGTGGTTGAGCCGGACGGCGACCGAAAAACCCGTCGTCGCATTGGCAAGGTGAAGATCGAGGAGCACGAGGTCGGGGTCATGCTCCTCGGCCGCCGCGATGGCGCTGTCGGCATCGTCGGCGCTGGCCACGACGCGGTAGCGCGGATTATCCTCGATCAGATATTTGAGCGTGATCGCCAGCTGAGAATCGTCCTCGACGACGAGAATTCGTAACACCCGCGAGCCTCCCCCGAAGTCACGGAAAAGCTTTCGCTATTCCTGAAGAATCGGTGCTCGCGCGGAATGACTCGCGTGCGAATCCCCCGTGAACGTGATTTACGCCGAACCGAATCCAAGCAGCGCCGAAACGAAGAAGACGCCCCGGAACAAGTCCGAAGCGCCTTCTCACCCTCTCCAAAATTAACCGTCAGGCGCGATAGAAAATGTGGGCGCCGATCTGCTGGACTTCCTGGAGTCCATGGCGCCACGTCGGTGCAACGTAATCCGCATGATACCAGAGCACGTCCGTACTGATGCTGGGCACCACATTCGACGCCGCGAGCTCGGCCACCGCTTCGGCCTTCATCCAGGCCTCCGAATTGGTGTCGGCCTGCGGGAATTCGCCGTGGCGAACGAACGAAAACTGGGCCGGCTGCTTGACGACGCTGCACCAGTCGGGCGGGTAGCGGCCCGAGGCGGCGCGGTTCATGACCACCCGGGCAACCGCGAGCTGACCCTCGACGCTCTCGCCCCGAGCTTCGAAATAGACCGCGGTGGCGAGGCAGTTGGTTTCCTGGTCGAGCGTCGCATTGGTCTCGAACTTCTGGACCAGCGCATAGAGCGGCCAGCCGCCCTTGTAGAGCCACGCGGCCTGGCTCGCGATCGACGGCGCCAGCTGGACGGTGACCGACTGCGCGGGCTGCGCCTGAAAGACCGAACCGTTCGCAGCGGCGACCGCGGTCGTCGACGCGACCGCCGGCTGCACCAGCGTCGCCGTAGCGCCCAGGGGCTTGGCCGAAGCATCGACGTCGAGCGCCTTGACGGCGGCGGCGACGTTCAGCTTCGAATAGTCCTGAGCGCTCGCGGTCGAACCCATCGCAAGCACGGAAATACCCACGAGCGCAGACGCAATGCGCCCGCCGAACAAATTGACCACTGTACCTTTTGCCCTCTGATGGCGGGCGTCCCGCTGGAGGCGCATGAAGCGCACTTGGTATCCAGCGGGGGACTGCCCGTCTTGCCCTCGAACCCTGGCGTCTCAATGCGCCTTCGGTTCGCTCGCTCTCAATCGCTGAAGGCCAGATAAGTGATGTTTACCGCGAGTCCAACAACTCCTCGGTGAACCGTTCGGTACCCGCGATGGAATTAGGAACCCTTTCAAATCGTTCAGTTTTCTGGACTTTTCAGCCACAAATCCGTGCGCTTCATCGGCCATTTCACTCGGCTCACCGGCGCTGTAACGAAAAGGGACAGGAGGTGACTCGCAAATGGCCCATTGGCTGATGAAGTCCGAGCCCGAAAGCTACGGCTGGGCGGATCTGGTGCACGATTCCGCCACCGAATGGGACGGCGTACGCAATAATGCCGCGCGGCTTCACCTCAAGGCCATGAAGAAAGGCGATGAGGCATTCTTCTATCACAGCATGTCCGACAAGGCGGTGGTCGGAATCATGCGAGTCGTGCGCGAGGCGCAGCCCGATCCCAAGGACCCGGACTGGGTTTCAGTGCGGGTCGAGCCCGTAAGGGCGATCGCGCC
>DASUIB010000235.1:0-9738 GCA_036273235.1 Sphingomicrobium sp.
AGAAGATCACCGTCGACGTGAAGGGCGAAATCCTCGAGCTCAAGAACACCATCAACACCATGGTCGACCAGCTCAACGCCTTCGCATCCGAGGTGACTCGCGTGGCGCGCGAGGTCGGCACCGAAGGAAAGCTCGGCGGCCAGGCGCAGGTCGAAGGCGTCGCCGGCACCTGGGCCGACTTGACCGACAGCGTGAACCTGATGGCCGGCAATCTGACCGGTCAGGTGCGCAACATCGCCGAGGTGACCACCGCGGTGGCGCGGGGCGACCTTTCCAAGAAGATCACCGTCGACGTGAAGGGCGAAATCCTCGAGCTCAAGAACACCCTCAACCCGATGGTGGACCAGCTCAACGCCTTCGCGTCCGAAGTGACCCGCGTTGCGCGCGAGGTGGGTTCGGAAGGCAAGCTCGGCGGCCAGGCGCAGGTCGAAGGCGTCGCGGGCACCTGGGCCGACTTGACCGACAACGTGAACCTGATGGCGGATAACCTTACCGGCCAGGTCCGTAACATCGCGGAAGTGACTACCGCCGTCGCCAAGGGCGACCTTTCGAAGAAAATCACGGTCGACGTGAAGGGCGAGATCCTCGAGCTCAAGAACACCATCAACACGATGGTCGACCAGCTGAACGCCTTCGCGTCCGAAGTGACCCGCGTGGCGCGCGAGGTCGGCACGGAAGGAAAGCTCGGCGGGCAAGCACAGGTCGAAGGCGTTGCCGGAACCTGGGCCGACTTGACCGACAGCGTGAACCTGATGGCCGGCAATCTGACCGGCCAGGTCCGCAACATCGCCGAAGTGACCACCGCCGTGGCGCGCGGCGACTTGTCGAAGAAAATCACCGTCGACGTGAAGGGCGAGATCCTCGCGCTCAAGGACACGATCAACACGATGGTCGATCAGCTGAACGCCTTCGCGTCCGAAGTGACGCGTGTGGCGCGCGAGGTCGGTACCGAAGGCAAGCTTGGCGGCCAGGCGCAGGTGCCCGGCGTCGGCGGTACGTGGAAGGACTTGACCGACAACGTGAACGCCATGGCGGCGAATCTGACGGGTCAGGTCCGCAACATCGCCGAAGTGACGACGGCCGTGGCATCGGGCGATCTTTCCAAGAAGATCACGGTCGACGTGAAAGGCGAGATCCTCGAGCTAAAGAACACGATCAATACGATGGTCGATCAGCTCAACGCCTTCGCATCCGAAGTGACTCGTGTGGCGCGCGAAGTCGGCACCGAGGGCAAGCTCGGCGGTCAGGCACAGGTGCGCGGCGTCGCCGGCACGTGGAAGGACCTGACCGATAACGTGAACCTGATGGCGGCGAACCTGACGGGTCAGGTCCGCAACATCGCCGACGTGACGACCGCGGTCGCGAAGGGAGACTTGTCGAAGAAGATCACGGTCGACGTGAAGGGCGAAATCCTCGCCCTCAAGAACACGATCAACACCATGGTCGACCAGCTGAACGCGTTCGCCTCCGAAGTGACCCGCGTCGCGCGCGAGGTCGGCACCGAAGGCAAGCTCGGCGGTCAGGCGGCGGTCCCGGGCGTCGGCGGCACGTGGAAGGACTTGACCGACAACGTCAACCTGATGGCGACCAACCTCACCAACCAGGTGCGCGGTATCGCCGAGGTCGTGACCGCGGTCGCCCAGGGCAATCTGAAGCGCAAGCTGACCGTGGACGCGAAGGGCGAGATCGCCGCGCTCGCCGACACCATCAACTTCATGATCGATACGCTTTCGACCTTCGGCGACCAGGTGACTAACATGGCCCGAGAGGTCGGAATCGAGGGCAAGCTCGGCGGCCAGGCGCGCGTGCCCGGCGCCGCCGGCCTGTGGCGCGACCTTACCGACAACGTGAACCAGCTCGCGGCGAATCTGACCAATCAGGTGCGCTCGATCGCGGAAGTCGCGATCGCCGTGACGAAGGGCGATCTCACCCGCTCCATCGCGGTCGAGGCGTCGGGCGAGATCGCAGCGCTCAAGGACACGATCAACGAGATGATCGCGAACCTCAAAGAGCAGACGCTCAAGAATGCGGAGCAGGATTGGCTCAAGACCAACCTCGCCCGCTTCAGCCGAATGCTCCAGGGCGAGCGCGACCTTGCGACCGTGTCGAACCTCATTATGTCCGAGCTCGCGCCGCTGGTGAACGCCCAATATGGCGTCTTCTACGTCACCAAGCGCGAAGAAGACGAAACCAAGCTCGAGCTGGTCGCCAGCTACGGGGCCGACAGTCCCGAAGCGCTGAAGCAGGAGTTCCACCTGCGCGAAGGGCTGATCGGCCAAGCGGCGGCCGACCGTCGGCCGATTCTGCTCAAGGATGTGCCCCCCGACTTCATCCGCATCGGATCAGGGCTCGGCCATGCGACTCCGGCCAACGTCAACATCCTTCCGGCGCTGTTCGAGGACGAGGTCAAAGCGGTGATCGAGCTCGCCTCGTTCAACGAGTTTAACGAGACCCACCAGAACTTCCTCGACCAGCTGATGGAATCGGTCGGAATCGTCTTGAACACGATCGCCGCGACGATGCGCACCGAGGGCCTGCTGACCCAGTCGCAGCTGCTCACGACCGAGCTTCAGGCGCGGCAGACCGAACTCACCCGCAAGCAGCAGGAGCTTCACGCGACCAACGAGGAGCTCCAGGAGAAAGCGCAGCTGCTCGAGAACGAGAAGAAGCAGGTCGAAGCCAAGAACCTCGAGATCGAAATGGCGCGCCGAGCGCTCGAGGAAAAAGCCGAGCAGCTCGCGCTCACCTCCAAGTACAAGTCCGAATTCCTGGCGAACATGAGCCACGAGCTCAGGACCCCGCTCAACTCGCTGCTGATCCTGTCGAAGCTGCTGTCGGACAACGCCCACGGCAACCTCAACGACAAGCAGGTTGAGTTCGCGAGGACGATCCACTCCGCGGGTTCGGACCTTCTCAACCTCATCAACGACATCCTCGACCTGTCGAAGATCGAATCGGGCACGGTGACGATCGAGGTCGGCGAGATGCCGATGCAGCATCTGAAGCAGCATATGGAGCGGACGTTCCGGCAGCTCGCTGCGGACAAGGGGCTCGACTTCAACGTCAAGTTCGATCCGAAGCTGCCGCACACCATCCGCACCGACGAAAAGCGCTTGCAGCAGATCGTGCTCAACCTGCTGTCGAACGCGTTCAAGTTCACATCGAAAGGCGGAGTCACGCTCGGCGTGCGCTGCGCCGAAAAAGGCTGGAGCCCGACTCACCCCGTGCTGCGCAACGCCGATCGAGCGATCGAGATTACGGTGGTCGACAGCGGAATCGGAATTCCCCAAGACAAGCAGAAGCTCATCTTCGAGGCGTTCCAGCAGGCCGACGGCACCACCAGCCGCAAATATGGCGGCACCGGCCTCGGCCTGTCGATCAGCCGCGAAATCGCGCGCCTGCTCGGAGGCGAGCTTCAGGTGCGCTCGAAGCCCGGCGAAGGCTCGACCTTCACACTCTACGTGCCGCTCGAGGCGGTGGTCGAAGCGGGAGCCGCGCTCCCGGGAACGACCGCGCGCTACGACAATAGCGGCGCGGTCATTCCGTCGGCTCTTCCGACCAGCTTCGAGGTCAATGACGACCGTGACGAGCTCGGCAAGGATCCGTTCGTGCTGATCGTCGAGGATGACGCGACCTTCGCCACGATCCTGCTCGACGCCGCGCATGAGGCGGGGCTCAAGGGAGTCGTCTCGACCGCAGGCGCGGGCACGCTGGCGATGGCCCGCAAGCTTCAGCCGAACGCCATCTCGCTCGACCTCGGACTGGCGGATATCGACGGCTTCGTGCTGCTCGATCTCCTGAAGCACGACCCGGAGACTTCGCACCTGCCGATCCACGTGATCTCGGGCGTGGAGCGGAGCGAGGCGGTGCTTAACATGGGCGCGTTCGGGGTGACGGTGAAACCGGCCGAGCGCGAAGAGCTGATCCGGGTCTTCGGCGCGCTGAAGGGGGGATCGGCGGGCAAGCCGCGCAAGCGCCGCAAAACGGAGCGGCCGGCATCGCAGCCGCGCAACGTCGCCGAACTCGCCGGCGCCAAGGTGCTGATCGTCGACGACGACATTCGCAACATCTTTTCGCTGACCAGCGTTCTTGAGAGCCATGACGTGGAGGTGCTCCACGCCGAGCGCGGGAAGGATGGCATTCTGATCCTCGAGCAGACCCCCGGCGTCGACGTCGCCTTAATCGACATCATGATGCCGGAGATGGACGGGTATGAGACGATGCAGCAGATCCGGAAGCGCGCGGAGCTCGCCGATCTGCCGCTGATCGCCGTCACCGCCAAGGCCATGAAGGGCGACCGCCAGAAGTGCCTCGACGCGGGCGCTTCGGACTATATCGCCAAGCCCGTCGACATCGAGCTGCTGCTGGCGCTGGTGCGCGTATGGGTGGCGCGGTCCCGGGAAGCGCAGGCGGCGGCTGCTCCGCCGGTGGCGATGGAGGCCGCGGAGTAAGCCGGTGAACGGGCCTGTCGGAGAAATTCCCATGGCGTTGCGTAGCGCCGACGAGGAGCTGCCGGCCGGCGAAGAAGCCGAGCGCGCGAGGGTCCTGCTGGTCGATGACGACGAGCGGAACCTGCTCGCCGTTGCGACGGTGCTCGAAGACCTGGGCGAAGTCGTTCTCGCCCGCTCGGGCGAGGAGGCGCTGAGGCACCTGCTGAAGGGTGAGTTCGCGGTGATCCTGCTCGACGTCTACATGCCGGGAATGGACGGCTACGAGGCCGCCCAGATCATCCGCAACCGCGAGCAGACCAAGGGCATCCCGATCGTCTTTTTGTCGGCGGTGAACAAGGAGGCCGAGCATCTCCTCCGCGGCTATTCGATGGGCGCGGTCGATTATGTGTTCAAGCCCGTCGACCCCATCATCCTTCGGTCCAAGGTCGCGGTGTTCGTCGAGCTGTTCGAGAAATCGAAGGAGGTGGAACGCAAGGCGCACCACGAGCAGGCGCTGCTCGACGCCAATCTCCGCGTCAATGCAGAGCGGTTGCGGGTCGAGCAGGAGCTTCGGCGCGCCGAGCAGCGGCAGGCCGTGATCATCCAGTCGCTGCCGATGGTGCTCTACCTCGAACCGTACGATTCCAAGCGGCGCATACCGCATTACCTGACAGGCGATATCGAGACAATCACCGGCTTCACGCCCGACCAAATGACCAGCGACATATGGGTGCAGCGACTGCACCCCGACGATAGGATCAAGGTCATCGCCGGACTCGAGGCGAGGAGCCGGTCAGGCAAGATGTCGCTCGAATATCGCTGGCAATGCGCGGACGGGACTTTCAAGCATTTCCTCGATCAGGCGGTCTTGCTGAAGGACGCGCAAGGGCAGCCGATCGAGTTCGCCGGAACGATCACCGACATCAGCGAGCAAAGATCGCTCGAAAGCCAGCTGGTGCAGGCGCAGAAGATGGATGCGATCGGCAAGCTCACGGGCGGCATCGCGCACGACTTCAACAATTTGCTCGCCGCCGTGATCGGCGGCCTCAGCGTCATCGAGCGGCGAACCGAGCTCGCGCCGGAGCAGCAGCGCGTCCTCGACATGACCAAGCGCGCGGCCGAACAGGGAAGCGAGCTGGTCCGGCGGCTGCTGGCGTTCGCGCGTCGCCAGCGGCTGGAGCCGGACCCGATCGATCTGCAACTGCTGCGCGAGGCGGTCGTCGACCTCCTCACCCATACGCTCGGTGGGCTTATGAACTTCGAGTGGCGCCTCGCCGACGCGGTCTGGAAAGTCTTCGCCGACCAGGCGCAGCTCGAGCTTGCGCTGATGAACCTGATCATCAACGCGCGCGACGCGATGCCGGCGGGCGGCACGGTGACCATCTCCGCCGAGAACCGCAAGCTGAAGGCCGACGAGGTGCAGGGCGCCGACGCCGGCGACTATGTGCGTCTCACCGTCCAGGACACCGGCACCGGAATCCCGCGCGAGAACCTCGAAAAAGTGCTGGAGCCCTTCTTCACGACCAAGGAGGTGGGCAAGGGCAGCGGTCTTGGCCTCAGCATGGTCTACGGCTTTGCGAAACAGTCGAACGGCGCCTTTTCTCTTCAAAGCGAACCCGGCAAGGGAACGACAGCGGAGCTGTGGCTGCCCCGCGCCCCCGAACAGAAGCGGCAGGACAAAAAATCATCCGCAAGCGAAGAGACCCGCGGCGCACCGTTGCGGCCGCTGCGAATCCTGCTGGTCGACGATCATGAGGAGGTGAGGAGCACGACCGCGGCGATGCTGTGCGACTTCGGGCACGAGGTGGTCGAGGCCGCGACAGGCACGGAGGCGCTGCTCGCGCTTAGAGGCGGCGACTGCAGGTACGATCTGATGATCACCGATTATGCGATGCCGCACGTGTCAGGCGCCGAATTCCTTCGGGAAGCGCGAACGCTATGCCCCGGAGTCCCGGCGCTGATGATCACCGGCTATGCCGACGCGGACGCGATCAGCGATCGGCTCGAGGGCGTCGAAATCCTGCTCAAGCCGTTCACGCCGCGCAAGCTCGAAGCGGCGATGGTCCGGATTTGCGAGGCAAAGGTCGCGGTCGGGTAAGCCCCGTTGCAGCTCCGCCTTGCGGGCGCGGCGCTTGTATAGCATCCGGCTAGCATGAACATTTGCGTTGTCGGTGCCGGCGCAATCGGCGGCTGGATCGCGGCGAAGCTAGCGCTGGCGGGCGAACAGGTGATGGCGCTGACCAGCCGCGGCGCGCTCGACCGGATCGAGGTCAGCGAGGGCAACGAGAGCCGGACGACCGAGTTCACGCGGTTCGACGGTCCAGCCGGCCTGCTGGTCGTGGCGGTCAAGGCAATGGCGCTCGAAGCCGCGGCGCAATCGGCAGAAGCGCTCGTCAGCTATGAGACGATCATCGTGCCGATGCTCAACGGGGTTCCCTGGTGGTTCATCAAGGGCGAACCGCTGACGTCGGTCGACCCGCATGGCGCAGTGGCCGCTGCGTTTCCGTTCGAGCAGATCGTCGGCTGCGTCGTGCATGCGTCGTGCCGGCGGTCGGGTCCCGCGAACATCGTCGTCAATCATGCCGACAAGCTGATCATCGGCGATCCGGGCTGCGGCGAGACAAGCGAGCGAGCGGCGCGCTTGTTTGCGCTGCTCGACGAAGCCGGCCTGAATCCGGACCTCACCGGCAATGTGCGGCGCGCGATCTGGTACAAGCTGTGGGGCAATGCGACGATCAACCCGCTGTCGGCGCTGACACGCGCCACCGCCGCGCCAATCCTCGCCGATCCTGAATGTCGCGCGTGGATGCTCGAGGGCATGGCCGAGCTGGCGGCGATCGGCGCTGCAATCGGCTGCCCGATCAGCGAAAGCGGCGAGGACCGGATGCAGGTCACGGCGCGCTTGGGCGCGTTCAAAACCTCGATGCTGCAGGATGTGGAGGCCGGTCGGTCGATCGAGTTGGAAGCATTGCTCGGCGCGCCGCGCGAGATCGCGCGGCGGCACGGGATCGCAACGCCCGCGCTCGACCGCCTCTACAACGTGACGAAGCTGATGGCGGAGAGCTTGGGCCTAGCCTGAGGCGACCACTCGCCCGACGCATTCGCCGAAACCGATCCGTGCAGCTCCTTCGAGCTCGCACCACGCGCGCAACGTCACTTCATCGCCGTCCTCGAGGAAGCTGCGCGTCTCGCCGGTCGAAAGCTCGACCGGCTGCTTGCCGCCGCGGCTGATCTCGAGCAGCGAGCCCAAGCCGCCCTCGCTGTCGGTCGATAGCGTGCCCGTGCCGATGAGATCGCCCGGCTGGAGGTTGCAGCCATTGGAGCTGTGGTGCGCGACGATCTGTGCCGCGCTCCAGTACATCGCCGCATCGGCCGAGCCGCGCGAGAGGATATGCGGCCCCAGGCCCTCGCGGCGCATCTGCTCGGTCGTGAGCGTAACTTCGAGCTGGATCGAAAGCGCGCCCGTGTTGCGGTCGGCATCGTCGCTCAAATAGGCCAGCGGCGGAGGATCGCCTTGCGGACGCGGCGGCATCGGCTTGCGGAACGGCGCGAGCGCCTGCGGGCTCACTATCCACGGACTGACGCTGGTCAGGAAATTCTTGGCGAGAAAAGGCCCGAGCGGTTGATATTCCCACGCCTGGATGTCGCGGGCGGACCAGTCGTTGAGCAGGCAATAGCCGGCAATGTGATCGGCCGCTTCCCCGATCGGAACGGATGAGCCGAGCTCGTTCCCTTCGCCGATCCAGATGCCGAGCTCGAGCTCGTAGTCGAGGCGCCGGCTGGGTCCATATTCGGGCGCGTCCGCATCGGGCGCCTTGCGCTGCCCATTCGGCCGGATCACCGGCTCGCCCGAGACGCGGACCGAGCTGGCGCGGCCGTGATAACCGATCGGCACAAATTTATAGTTGGGCAGGAGAGGATTGTCGGGCCGGAACTGCTTGCCGACATTGGTCGCGTGGTGAATGCCGACGTAAAAGTCGGTGTAATCGCCGACCACGCACGGCAGGTGCATCCGTACCTCGGTCTGGCCGACGAGCTCCGGTTCGACATCGTCGCGGTAGCGTTCGTCCGAAAGCAGCTCGACCAGCCGAAACCTGAGTTCGCGCTGCGCCTGTGGGCCGCGTGCGAGCCATGAGTTGAGCACCGGCTGCGACAGGTCTTCGATCCACTCCTCGTCGAGGAGGTCCGATATTCCGACGAGGTCGAGCGCATAATCGCCGATCGCAATGCAGGCGTGGCGGCGACGCTGGCCGACCGAAAAGATCCCGAGCGGCAGGTTCTGGATGGGGAAATCGCTGCCATGTGCGCTCTCGACCCAGCTGGCCAGCGCAGGGTCGTTGGTCTCGTCGACTGAAATCATTGCGACCGTACCTGCGAGGAGCGCAGCCATTCCGGCGAACCGGCGCGAGTTCGATGCAAAAGCACTGCGCGCGGCGGTTAGAGCCGCCTATCGGCGGGTGCAAGTCGGGAACCTTCTTGCGCATGGCACATCTAATTCAATTGTCTTTCGCCGATGCAGGGGATCTCCGGGAGGCAAGTGCGTTCGCACCCAAGGGGAAAGGCTCAAACAATGAAAAACGAATTCACCAGCAGCGCTGGCGATGCAACGAAGCCGGCGCTCGAGAGCTCCAGACGCGACATCATACACACCGCTATGCTGCTTTCTGCGGCCGCGGTGGCGGGAACGCTTACGTCCCCCGCACTCGCTGCAACCGACGGCGCAGTCGCGCCGACTGCAGACAAGTCGCTTTACGAACGTCTGGGCGGGATTTTCGCGATCGCCGCCGTGGTGAATTATTTCAGCGACGAGGTCGTCAAAGACCCAATCGCCGGCGCGCGGTCGAAAAATCCCGCGCTTCGCGAATGGCACACCAAGGAGCTCGGCCGCTTGCCGGGCCTGAAGTTCATGCGCACCTTGTGGGTTGCGAATATCTCCGGCGGGCCCTTCAAATATACGCCGACGCGTCCCGGCAGCACCAACCTCGGCCTCGAAAACGCCCACGAAAAGCTGCACATCTCGCCCACCGAGTTCGATTCCGTCGCCGGCGTGCTGTCGCGAACGCTCGATCACTTTTCAGTGCCGGCGCGTGAGAAGTCTGAGGTGCTCGGGGCCTTCGCCGCGCACAAGAATGAAGTGACGAAGGGCTGGAGAGACCAACAGCGCCGACGCCGCTGACGACGAGCTGCGTCCGCGGGCGCTCTAGGGCAGCTTCGCCTTCCGAAAGCCTGCCCAGGCCTCGTCATAATCCGGCTGCGCATGTTTCAGCGCATAAGCAGTCGGACGATAGGGCCAACAGGTCTCGACCAT